>NZ_CP034185.1:0-300000 GCF_003860465.1 Deinococcus psychrotolerans | reverse complement strand
GCCGCTGTCCCAGTCGCCGCCGAGCAGTTCGGGACGCTCATCTCCGATCAGGACTTCGGATTCGGCCTTGAGTTGACGCAAGACCTCGGCCACGTCGTCGCGCTGGGACGCGCCCACCAACGGCCCCATCCGCACGTCCTCGCGGCTGGGGTCGCCCATCGTGATGCCGCTGAGGCGCTCGCGGATGGCCTGCGTTACATCTTCCACACGTTCACGCGGCACGATCACCCGGCGGATGGCGGTGCATTTCTGGCCCGCCTTGCTGGTCATTTCGTTGACCACCTCGCGCACGAACAGGGCAAATTCCGGCGCGTCGGGTGTGACCGTCTGGCCCAGCACGATGCAGTTGAGGCTGTCTGCCTCGGTGTTGAACGGCACGCTGCGGCGCACGATGTTCGGATGGACTTTCAGCTTGCTGGCGGTGGCCGCCGAGCCGGTGAAGGTCACGGTGTCCTGCTCCTGCAAGTGTTCGAAGAGGTCGCCGGTGCTGCCGCTGATAAGTTGCAACGCTCCTTCCGGCAATAGGCCCGATTCGTGAATGGCCCGCACCACCGCCTCGGTCACATAGGCCGTCTGCGAGGCGGGCTTGACGATGGCCGGAACCCCCGCGATCAGGTTGGGGGCGATCTTTTCCAGCATGCCCCACACTGGAAAGTTAAAGGCGTTGATGTGCACGGCCACGCCCTCGCGCGGCACCAGCACGTGGCGGCCAATGAAGCTGCCGCCCTTGCCGAGCAGATTGATATCGTCTTCCAGCACGAACTTCTGGGCGGGCAGGTCGCGGCGGGCCATGCTGGAATAGCTGAATAGCGTGCCGATGCCGCCGTCAACGTCGACGAGGTTGTCGCGGCGGGTGGCTCCGGTCAGGTGCGAGAGGGCGTTGAACTCGGCCTTGCGCTCGTTGAGGTAGGCCGCTAGAGAGCGCAGCAGCCGCGCCCGCTGGTGAAAGTCCAGCTTGCGGAGGTTGCGCCCGCCGACATCGCGCCCGTATTTGAGGGCTGCCGCGAAGTCCACACCTTCCGAGGATACATAGGCGATGGGCTGGCCGTAAGCGGCGTCGCGGATTTCCTGCCCGCCTGTTGCGGCGTGCCACTGCCCCTGAATGAGCGAGGCGACTTGGATAGGACGGGGGAGCGTGGGGGATTGGGTCATGAAAGTTCCTCTTTGAATGGGGGATTATTCGCTTTGCTCACTCACCCCCTCCCAGCCTCCCCCCTCAAGGGGGAGGAGTAAAGGATTATGGGCGTTTGGCTTTGATGGACTGCTGGATTCGTTCTAAGACACCGTTCATATTTTCTCGCACTTCGTTATTCCAGAATCGCAGCGTCTCAAAACCGTGTTCAGCCATGTCTGCATCCCTAGTTTTGTCTTGCTCGCTGTTGAAATGCTGGCTGCCATCAACCTCTACAATTAAGTCACATTCATAGCAAACGAAATCCGCCACATAACGGCCCATCGGCTCCTGGCGGCGGAATGTGACACCGAGCTGCTTGCTCCGCAAATGTGTCCACAGCACTCGCTCTTCCGGCGTCAAATCCCGCCGTAATCTACGAGCGATTTCAACAGAAGGGCTCGTTCTAGGCGAGTACACGTCCGTATTCTAACGCCCTTGATCTGTTTACTCCTCCCCCTTGAGGGGGGAGGCTGGGAGGGGGTGAGTGAACAAAGCGAATCTAAACCGACTTCATTCCCTCGAACGGTTCTTTGCACGCGTTGCACACGTACATCCGCTTGCACAGCGCCGAGCCGAAAGAAGCGGTCATGCGCGTGTCGAACGAGCCGCAGCGCGGACAGCTGACCGGACTCAGTTCCAGCGTCACGAACGGGTCGCTCTCGCCAGCCGGGTCGGGCGGCGCGATGCCGTACTGCTCCAGCTTGGCGCGGGCGGGCGCGGTGATGTCATCGGTACTCCACGGCGGGTTGATGACGGTTTCCACGCTGACGGTTTCAAACCCCAGCGGCGCGACGGCCCTCTCAATGTCCTGCCGAATGACGTGCAGGGCGGGGCAGCCGGAAAAGGTAGGCGTGAAGCGCACGGTGGCCCGCCCGCCCACAATCTCCACGCCGCGCACCATGCCCATCTCAACGATGTTGACCACCGGAATTTCAGGGTCGGTGACGCTGATAAGGGCGTCCCACACAGCACTCTCAGCGGGGAATGTACTTACCATACTGTGACTTCAGCGTACTGGCGATTCACATCCTGAAACTCGGTGAGCAGCGGGGCGAGGTGTTCGGTGTGCGTGCCGCGTGCCACTGGCACAGCGTTGGGCGGAGTCAGGCCGCAGCGCTCAAAGTGGGCGGTCACCAGCGGCAGCCAACGGGCTTTGATTTGCGCGGGGTCGGGGAGCAGACCAGCGTCGATGCCCGACCGCTCGCCATCCAGCGGTTCAAACAGGCCCAACGCGTAAGGCCAGACGGCGTTGAGCGCCTCGCGGGTGCGCCACTCGCTTTCGGGCGTGCCGAGGGCCAGCCGCTCCACCCAGAGCGCCGTATGTTGCAGGTGAAAACGCTTCTCGCGCAGAGCCAGCGCTGCTGCCTGAGCCAGTGGGCCGTAAGGACTGGCTTTGGCCGCGTCTTGCCACAGAGCTTCCCAGGCGTCAAACAAATACTGCCGCACCATCGTGAAGGCCCAGTCACCTTTGGGCAGTTCGGTCAGGGCCGAGTTGCAAAACTTCTCGGGGCCGCGCCGGAAAGCCAGCACATCAGGGTCGGAGCCGTCCAATGTTTTGCGGAGTTCCAGCCAGCCCATCGCGTGCCCCAGCTCGTCCTGCGCGATATTGGCCAACGCGATGTCCTCTTCCAGAATCGGCGCGTGGCCCGTCCACTCGGCGTCGCGGTGCGAGAGCAGCAAATCGTCGTCGGCCAATGTGGTCAGGCGGGCGATCAGGGCTTGGGTTTGTTCGGCGGTGAGGTCAGTCATGCTTTTGCCTTGGGGTTGCGCTCGCTGACGTGCTTGCCCACCACGCCGTAAGCGCTCTGCTGCTTGTAGGTTTTATCTTTGGCGGGCGCGAACCAGCTTTCAACAGTTTCGGTGTCTTCTGGGCTGCCCACGAACGCTGAGGCGGGAATGATCCACCACGCCAGCAATCCATCACCAAATTGGCTTTGAGCGGCCTCCAGCGCGGCCTGCGGGCTCGCCGCCTCCAGCATGCCAAGTTCGTCCACGAAGGTCATGCTGCGCTTGTGGTTCTTTTTGCCGAAGATTTTGTAAGGCTGGGTTTCGCCGCTGGCGTCGGGCAGCCTCCCCCCGTTGTCCAATTCCTCGCGGGTCACAGAAGAAATGTCTTGTTCCCGCACGGCCCACAAGCTCACCGCCGCCGGACGCCGAGCGAATACGCTGCGGGCGGTGAAGAGGGCGTGATCGGGGTCGGTGGCGTGAACGCTGCCCACCGCCTGATGCACCTTGCTTGCCGTGTCTTGCTTGAAGATTTCCCAGCGGGGCCACTGTGTATCTGGGGTCTGGGTATCTGGAGCTTGAGCCTCTTGAGATTGGGCATCCGCGCCAGTCATTAGTCCGCCGCCTGCGCCCGTAATCGATTGCCGTACGCCAGCATCGCTTCGCGTACCCACGCGCCGTCATCGTGCGCGGCGTTGCGGGTTGCCAGCCGCTCTTTGTTCAAGCCGGTTTTGCCTTTAACGACGTCCCAGAACTCGTCCCAGTTGATCGGGCCGTGAATCCAGTTGCCGTCCGCGTCTTGGTGCAGGTCGGCGTCGGGAAGGGTCAGGCCGAGTTCCAGCAGTTCCGGCACATGCTCGTTGAGGTATTCCTGGCGCACCTGATCGTTGCTCTTGGTCTTGATGCCCCAGTTGCTCATCACGCCGCTGTTGGTGCTGTCTTTATCGTGCGGCCCCAGCATCATGACGCTGGGCCACCACCAGCGGGTCAGGGCGTCTTGGGCCAGTGCCCGCTGTTCGGGGGTGCCCGCCGCGTACTGCACGATCATTTCCTTACCCTGCTTGTGGTGGAAGGTTTCTTCCGAGCAGATGCGAACCATCGCCCGCGAGTAGGGGCCGTAGCTGCACCCGGCCAGCATGGTCTGGTTCTTGATGGCCGCGCCGTCCACCAGCCAGCCGATCATGCCCACGTCGGCCCAGCTCTGGGTGGGGTAATTGAAGATGCTGGAATATTTGGCCTTGCCGCTCAGCAGGGCGTCCACCATCTCTTCGCGTGTGGCTCCCAGCGTTTCGGCAGCGTGGTAGAGGTACTGCCCGTGACCGGCCTCGTCTTGCACCTTGGCCATCAAAATCAGTTTGCGGCGCAGGCTCGGTGCGCGACTGATCCATTCGCCTTCCGGCAACATCCCGACGACTTCGCTGTGGGCGTGCTGTGAAATCATGCGGATCAGTTGGCGGCGGTACTCGGCAGGCATCCAATCGCCGGGTTCAATCTTCTCGCCCCCAGCGATGCGGGCCTCGAAAGCGGCGTGCTGCTCGGCGGTTTCGGTGTGCTGGTCTGTATTGGCCTGAATCTTTAAGGTCGCGGTCATGGGCTGGGCCTCCTGTGTAGGCGGGTAAGAAAATTTAACTAACGTTTGTTAGGCTATTATACGCCGATTCAGCCGGGGATTCAAGCTTGATGTGAAGCCTATCAAGGTCTGGCCAGCCGTCCAGACTCGCAGCGTCCGCTTTGGCATTCCGTAGATTTGGCACTCCGCTGGCTGGGCGTAAGAGGTAGGCGGTCAGGTAATCCCACTTACTCTTAACTTGTACTGGAGGATTCCTCTAAATTCACGCCTCCCACGATTTTGGTGCCTTCTTTGGCGCGGTGGCAGGCAGAGTGTGGGTGGGGCCGGGCCTTGCCCATTGGCTCAGCTTGAGGCATACTGCACGGGCCGCAGGTGCGGCGTCCCCAGTGCGAGCCGCTGTGAGTGACGCCCCTGACGATAACCGAACTGTTTGCCGACGCCTGCTGCTTGGGCGTTCTCTTTCCTGATCCGGTTGTCACGGCACCCACTGAGGTGCAAATGACCACAAGAACACCACCCAACAAACCCGCCCGTTTTAATTTCCAGCAGTACAAGCACGAATGGCTCCTCAACCCGCGCCGCGACGTGCTGGCCGGTGTCGTGGTGGCACTAGCGCTGATTCCTGAAGCCATCGCCTTCTCGATTATCGCTGGTGTCGATCCGGCGGTGGGCCTCTACGCCTCGTTCATCATCGCCATGGTGATCGCCTTTATCGGCGGGCGGCCCGGCATGATCAGCGCGGCAACGGGCGCGATGGCTCTGCTGATGACCGGACTGGTCAAAGATCACGGCTTGGCCTACCTGTTTGCCGCCACCATCCTGACCGGCGTGCTGCAAATCGTGTTCGGCTGGGCCAGGCTGGCGCGGTATCTCAAATTCGTGCCGCGCAGCGTGATGGTCGGCTTTGTCAACGCGCTGGCAATCCTGATCTTCTCGGCGCAGCTTCCACAGTTTGTCGGGGCCAACTGGCAGATGTACGCGATGGTCGCCGCTGGCCTGGCGATTATTTATCTGCTGCCGCGCGTGTTCAAAGCTGTTCCCAGCGCTCTGGTCGCCATCGTGGCGCTGACGCTCGTCTCGGTATTTACCGGAGCCAACGTCAAAACGGTGGGTGACATGGGCGTTCTGCCCACTTCCCTGCCGCCGTTCGGTCTGCCGCAGGTGCCGCTGACCCTGGAAACACTCGGCATTATTTTTCCGGTGGCACTGACCTTATCCTTGGTCGGCTTGCTGGAAAGCCTGCTGACCGCCCAACTCGTCGATGAGCGCACCGACACCACCAGCGACAAGAACGTAGAGTCGCGCGGGCAGGGCGTGGCCAATATCGTCACCGGCTTCTTTGGCGGAATGGCGGGCTGCGCCATGATCGGCCAGAGCATGATCAACGTGACCAACGGCGGGCGCGGCAGGCTCTCCACCTTTGTGGCGGGGGCTTTTTTGCTGCTGCTGATTCTGGTGTTGCAGCCGCTGCTGGTGCAAATTCCGATGGCCGCTCTGGTCGCCGTGATGATCGTGGTCAGCGTCAGCACTTTCGATTGGAGCAGCCTCAGAACCCTGAGAGTGTTTCCCAAAAGCGAAAGTATCGTGATGCTCTCCACCGTCGCCATGACCGTGCTGACCCGCAATTTGTCGCTGGGGGTGCTGGTTGGCGTGGTGTTGAGCGCTCTGTTCTTTGCCCGCAAAATCTCGCAGCTCTCGGCAGTCACTCACCACGACGAGCTGGACGGCAGCCGCATCTACCATGTCAGCGGGCAACTCTTTTTTGTCAGCACCCACGATTTCGTGCACCAGTTCGACTTTGTTCACGACGCCGAGCAGCCTACCAGCCGCATCACGATTGACCTGACCCACGCCCACTTCTGGGACGGCTCGGCGGTGGGAGCGCTCGACAAGGTGATGCTGAAATATCAGCGCCTCGGCGTTCCGGCCAGCCTGGTGGGGCTGAACGACGCCTCGGCCACCCTGATCGAGCGCCTGGCCGTACATGACAAACCCGGAGCGCTGAGCGGCGAAGTGGGACACTGAGAGCAGATTGAGAATCGGCAAACTTAGAGAAGGGTGAACTGGATGCTGGCCTGAGCGCAGCAGATCAGGAGTAGGGTGGACTGGCTAGAAAAAGCCAAGGTCTGCCCTTCACTCTTTGTCTCTCTGCCGCAGGAGCCCCACTGACCATGACCAATGCCCTGAGTACCGAACAGAACCTGCTGCGCCTCGCCAATCGCCTCACTGAATTGGCCGCCTGGCGCGACCTCGCTGCCTTGCCGCTGGCGCTTACTTTCAAGTGGAGCGGCGGCACTCAACTGCTCAAAGAAGGTGACGCTTGGCCCGCCCGCGAGTTGCCAGTAACCTTCAGCGCGGTGCTGAGTGTGCCGGAGAAGTGGCAAGGCCAACTGGTTATCCTTGACCTGGCACTCGGCGGCGAAGCATTGGTGCTGCTCGGCGGGGTGGCGAGGGGCGGCCTCAACCCCTACCACTCCGAAATCTGGCTGGGCGAGACTGTTGAGCCTGAGCTGGAACTCAGGGTAGAGGCCGTGCCGCGTGGCTTGTTCGGCACGCCCACCTACGCGCCCAAAGTCGAGCGGTCCAGAGTGCTGCTGCCGGATCTGCAAGTCCGCGCCCTCTGCGAAGACCTGGCAGCAGCCCACCAAGCGGCGCTGGAATTAAATAAGCAGGGCCGAAGCGAAATTGCTGACCTGATCGTTGACGTGCTGAGTGACGTGCTGAACCAGATTCCTGTTCCACGCGGCGACGGTACGGCTTACCTGACCCGCGCTTGGCAGCAGCCGGATTTGCGAGCCACTCTCAGCAGCTTATGGGACGAATGGAGCTTCACAGGCTTGCCTCTCCCCTACCCCGACGCAGACCGCCCCGCACTGGCGGCGGCTCAGCAAGCCCTATCCGCCAAGCTGGACGCTATTCGGCAGCGCTACCCCACCGAGGGCCGACTGGCGCTGTCGGGCCACGCCCACATTGATCTGGCCTGGCTGTGGCCGCTGGCCGAAACCCGCCGCAAAATTCGCCGCACCTTCGCTACCGTGCTCTCCCTGATGGAGCGCTACCCCGATTTCACCTTCAACCAGTCCTCGGCTCAGATTTACGCTTACCTCGAAGAGGATGATCCGGCCTTGTTTGAGCGCGTCAGAGCAAGGGTGAAAGAAGGCCGCTGGGATGTGGTCGGCGGCATGTGGGTCGAACCCGACGGCAATTTGATTTCCGGCGAGTCGTGGGCACGGCAGCTTCTGTTAGGTCAGCGCTATTTCGCTTCACGCTTCGGGGTACAGGCGCGGGTCTGCTGGCTGCCCGACACCTTCGGCTACGCCGCCAATTTGCCGCAATTGCTGCGCGGCGCGGGCATTCCGTACTTTTTTACCACCAAGCTGACCTGGAACGAAACCAATACTTTTCCCTACGACCTCTACCGCTGGGAAGCGCTGGACGGCTCGCAAGTCCTGGCCCACAGTTTCCGCAACACTGGCCAGGGCTATAACGGCACGCTGGGCGCACATGACACGTTGGCCACTTGGAAGAACTTCAGGGGCAAGCGGCAGCACGACACCAGCCTGTTCAGCTTCGGCTGGGGTGACGGCGGCGGCGGCCCCACGTTTGAAATGCTGGAGCGCTTTGGCCGTCAGCGCGACTTCGCGGGCCTGCCCCAGCTCCAGATGACCCGCGTGGCTGGGTTTTATGACGAGGTGGAAGCACAGGCCAGCGCCTTGCCGGTCTGGGTGGGCGAGCAATACTTCGAGCTGCACCGGGGCACCTACACCACCCAGGCCCGCATCAAGCAGCTCAACCGCGCTCTGGAACACGCCCTGACCGACGCCGAAACTGCCGCGAGCCTGGCCTTTAAGGTGCTGAATCGGCCTTACCCGCGTGAGACATTCGGGCCGCTCTGGGAAGTGCTGCTCCGAAACCAGTTTCACGACATCTTGCCGGGGTCGGGCGTCAAAGCCATTTACGACGACGCCCGCCGCGAGTTGGAAACCGCCCTCAGCGCCGCCGAGCAGCAGCGGGACAGGGCGTTGCAAGCCCTCAGCGACGCGCACGGCAGCGGGGAGCGGTTGGTCGTCTGGAATCTGAGTTTTGACGAGCGACCTCTGTCGCTAAGCTTGCCCTTTCAAACTGGCATGAAGCTCAGCGCCCCAGATGGCAGGCCCATTCAAACTGAGCGGCAAGGCGACGCGCTGATCGTCTGCGGCGAGGTGACGGTGCCGGGCTTGGGTTATCTCTGCCTCCAAATAGAAGGGCAAGAAGCTTCGGAAATCCCAATACCCAGTCACGATCTGACGCTGGAAAACGAGCATCTCAAGGTCGTTATCAACACTGACGGCAGCTTGGCTTCGGTGTACGACAAAGCCAGCGGGCGAGAGAGTTTGGACGGCGCGGGCAACCAACTCTGGCTGTATCCCGACGTGCCACGTGAGTGGGAAGCTTGGGAGCTGGACGCCAGCTACTCACAGGGCGGCGAGCGCTTGACGGCTGCCGAAGTTCCCGAACGCTTGGCGGGCCAACTCGAACAGGCTGTGCAAGTCCGCTATAACGCGCAGGGCAGTCTCATTACACAGACTTACCGCTTGAGGCACGGCTCACGGCGTTTAGAGGTGGACACGCGGGCCGAGTGGCGGGGCCGCCGCTTGCTCCTGCGCTCGCTGACGCCGGTGCAGGTGCGGGCTGCTCAGGCCAGCTTCGAGACGGCCTTCGGCACGGTTCAGCGCTCCACGACCAGCAACACGTCCTGGGAAGCGGCCCAGTTTGAAGTGCCGGGCCACCGCTTTGCCGATCTGAGCGAGGCCGACTTCGGCGTGAGCCTGCTGACCGATTCCAAATACGGCTACAGCGTCAAAGGCAACGTGCTGGGCCTCAGCTTGCTGCGCTCTCCAATCAGCCCCGATCCCAGCGCCGACGCCGGAGTGCATGACTTTACCTATGCGCTTTATCCGCACGCCGCCGACTGGCGAAACGGCACGCTGCGCGAGGCCCACGACCTCAACGCGCCGCTGCTGGCGTTCAGGAGTTCGGCAAGAGGCGCGGCAGATCAGGCCAGCGCTCAGCTGCTGAGTGTGGGTCACCCCGCGCTGCGTCTGAGCGCCCTCAAGCTCTGCGAGGACAGCGACGCCTTGCTGCTGCGGGTGTATGACGCGCACGGCACACGCGGTGAAGTCAGGCCGCAGGGTTTGGACGTGGAGAAATGGACGGCGGTGAACTTACTGGAAGAAGTGCGAGGAGACGGGTTGAGCTTCACACCCTACCGGGTGGTGAGTTTGAAGAGCGAGCCTTAAACTGGGGTCGCGCTCCCAAAATTGACCTTCTCCCAACCTTGTGAGGTTTTATGTCTTCTCATTCTTTATCTGCCGATTATTTCAATCCTGCCGCCGAAACCATGCCCGTTCCCGAGTTGCGGGCGTTGCAACTCGCCCAGCTTCAGGCCACCGCCGAGCGCCTGAGCGAACGGGTGCCGACTTACCGCGCCAAGTTCGCGGCGGTGGGCGTCACGCCGGGCGACCTGGGCAGCCTCAGCGATCTGGACCGCTTTCCCTTCACCTATAAGAGTGATTTGCGCGACACCTACCCGTTCGGCCTCTACTCGGTGCCGAGAACCGAACTGCGCCGCATTCACGCCAGCAGCGGCACGACCGGCAAGGCGACGGTGGTGGGCTACGATCAGCACGACCTCGATATTTTTTCCGAAGTAGTAGCCCGCAGCCTCCACGCAGCGGGAGCACGGCCCGGCATGCTCTTTCACAACGCTTACGGCTACGGCCTGTTTACCGGCGGACTGGGCACCCACGCGGGCGGCGAGCGGCTGGGCCTCGGGGTGGTGCCGGTGTCGGGCGGCAACACCGACAAGCAGGTGCAGCTCATCGAGGACTTTGAGCCGGAAGTGATCGCCTGCACGCCGAGTTACGCGCTGGTACTGGCCGACGCGCTGGCCCGGCGCGGCCACACGCCCGAAACCATCAGCCTGAAATACGCCGTGCTGGGCGCGGAACCCTGGACCGACACCATGCGCCGGGAAGTGGAGCGGCGGCTAGGCCTGAGGGCCACCAATATCTATGGCCTGTCCGAAATCATCGGCCCCGGCGTTGCCAACGAGGACGTCAGCGAGCAGAGCGGCAGCTACCTCTGGGAAGACCATTTTTATCCAGAAATCGTTGACCCGGAAACCGGCGCAGTCTTGCCCGACGGCGAGTTCGGGGTATTGGTACTGAGCAGCATGACCCGCAGCGCCATGCCGGTGCTGCGCTACTGGACCGGCGACATCACCCGTTTGCTCCCCGCTGACAACTCCACGGGCCGCACCCTGCGCCGCATGGACGGCATTCAGGGCCGCAGCGACGACATGCTGATCCTGCGCGGCGTCAACGTCTACCCCAGTCAGCTCGAAGCGGTGCTGGCCCATTTTACCGAGCTGCGCCCGCATTATCAGCTCGTGCTCTCGCGCAGTGGAGCGATGGACGAACTGCTGCTCAAAGTGGAAAGCGGGCGACATGACCCCGTCCTGAGCCGTGAGGTGGTCATTCGCATCAAAGCCCAGGTCGGCGTCAGCGTGACCTGCGAGCTGTGCGAAGACGGCAGTTTGCCCCGCAGCGAGGGCGGCAAGCTCAAACGGGTGCTGGATTTGCGGGCGGTGCGTTAGGTGACCGCGCTTGTCCCCGCGCCTGACCTCGCGCCCTACCAGACGCAGTTTCCCTCGCTGAGTTTCGCGGCTTACGCAGGCGGCCTACTGGAACTGATTTTGTCCAACCCCAAAACGCTCAACTCGGCAGACGCCACTATGCACCGCGAGCTGGCCAACCTCTGGCCCGCTGTGGACGCCGACGCGGGCGTGCGGGTGGTGCTGGTGCGCGGCGCGGGCCGGGCCTTTTCGTCGGGCGGCGATTTGGGCTTGGTGCAGCAGATGGCCGAGTCGTGGGACGTTCGCACGCGGGTCTGGAAAGAAGCCCGCGACCTCGTCTACAACATCATCAACTGCTCCAAGCCCATCGTCAGCGCCATTCACGGGGCTTGCGTGGGAGCGGGTCTGGCCGTCGCGCTGCTCTCCGATATCAGTATTGCCGCGCCCAGTGCCAAAATTCTGGACGGCCACGTGCGGCTGGGCGTGGCGGCAGGCGACCACGCGGCGATCATCTGGCCGCTGCTGTGCGGGCTGAATAAAGCCAAATACCATTTGCTGCTGGGCGAGCCAATCGGCGGCGAGGAGGCCGAGCGCATCGGGCTCATCAGCTTGTGCGTGCCGGAAGACGAACTGCTGCCCAAGGCTTTCGAGGTCGCGGGGCGGCTGAGTATCAGCAGCCAGAGCGCCGTGCGCTGGACCAAGTACGCCCTCAACAACTGGCTGAGACTGGCGGGGCCGAGTTTCGACGCCTCGCTGGCGCTGGAATTTATGGGCTTCTCGGGGCCGGACGTGCATGAGGGGGTAGCCTCACTGCGCGAAAAGCGCCAGCCGAATTTCAGCGACGACCCCGATGTTTGAGCGCCAGACTCACTGGCAACCGAACTGAGCGAAGTCTGATATAACCGCATCTCCAAGCTCCACAGGGTGTTCACCCGTCCCAGCAATCCGGCATACCCGCACGCCGAGGTTGTCTAGAGAGGCGGCCTCCGCCTAAAATGACCGCACCGACATGCTTACGACCGTTGCCAAAGCCTTTCAGGTGTTGTCTTTATTTACCCCGACCCGTCCGGTCTGGGGCGCGACCAGTGTGGCGGCAGAACTCGGTCTTAAAAAATCCACCGCCCATGATCTGCTGGGCAGCCTCGCCGAACTGGGGATGCTGCACCGGCAGGGTGGGCAGTACACCGCTGGCCTCAAGCTGCTGAGCCTTGCCCGCAGCGCTGAGGGCACTTTTCCGTGGCTGGACGCCACCCGCCGCGAAATGGTGACGCTGGCGGCTCAAACGGGTGAAGCCATTCACCTCAGCACCTTGCAGGGCTACCGCCTGCTCGATTTGGAAGAAGTGCAGGGCGTCGGGGCGGTGCGGGTGGTGTTCGACAGCCAAATGCCGCCGCACTGCACCGCTATGGGAAAGGTGCTGCTCTCCGATGTACCGCCGGAAGAATTGGCCCGCCTGACCAGCAATTACAATCTGCGGGCGCTGACGCCCAACTCGATCACCACCGCCGACGAGCTGCACGGCGAACTGGCGCGGGTGGCCGAGCAGGGCTACGCCTACGACGTGGAAGAAGTCTACGAAGGCGTGTGCTGCATTGCCGTGCCGGTACGCAGTGAGCGCGGCAAAACGCTGGCCAGCATCAGCGTTTCGGCTCCGGCTTTCCGGTTTTACAAGCACAAAGATGAGCTAAGAAGCGCCGTGCTGGCTGCCGGAGCGCGGTTGTCATCGGCCCTGAGCAGCCCCACTCCCAGCATTTCAGCCCACAGCACCTCGGCACACAGCAGCCCCCCTTCAAACCGCGCTTAGGTTTTTTCTTTTCCGCTGACCCCGCCCCTTTTCTTTAGGAGGTTCCACCATGACCGCTGCCCTAACACTGCCGCCCGATCCACGTTTAGAAGGCACCCTCAGCGTCCTCTCGCCCTCCGGCGAACTGCTGCGCCCCGACTTGGTGCCAAGCGACGAAATTCTGCTCAAGCTCTACAACGGCATGCGCCGCGCCCGCGTTTTTGATGACCGGGCGATGGTCTTACAGCGCCAAGGCAAACTCGGCGTTTACCCATGCTTCGGCGGCATGGAAGCCACCCAGGTGGGCGCGGCGCTGGCCCTACAAGACGGCGACTGGGTACTCCCCACTTACCGAGGCACGGCGCTGGCCATGATGCGCGGCATGACGCTGGCCCAGATTTTGCTGGCTTGGCGCGGCCATCCGGCGGGCTATCAAGTCGACCCCAAGCTCCACATCCTGCCGTTTTACATTCCGATCGCCAACCAGATTCCACACACGGCGGGCATCGCCTTGGCTGAAAAGCGGCGCGGCACTGGCCTGCTGGCAATGTCCTTCATCGGCGACGGCGGCACCTCCGAGGGCGACTTCCACGTCGGCGTCAACTTCGCGGGGGCGTTTTGCGCTCCGGCCATCTTCGTGATCGAAAACAACGGCTGGGCCATCAGCACACCGACCAGCGTTCAAACGGCGGCCAAGAACCTCGCTTCACGCGCCGAGGGCTACGGCATGCCGGGTATTCGGGTCGACGGCAACGACGTGCTGGCCATGTATCACGTCACCCGTGAGGCCGCCGAGCGTGCCCGCAGAGGCGAGGGGCCGACCCTGATCGAAGCCATCACCTACCGGATTTTGCCGCACACCAGCAGCGACGATCCCAAGCGCTACCGCCAAGAAACCGAAGCCGACGCCTGGCGCGGACGCGATCCTGGCATGCGGCTCAGGGCGTACCTCGAAAGCCGGGGAATGTGGTCGGAGGAGCAGGAACAAGACGTCATGAAGGGCATGGAGGCCGAGATCAAAGCCGCCATGTTGGAAGCCGACCAAGCCGCGCCCATTGAGCCGGAAGCCTTGCTGGAACACATTTACGCCGAGCCGCTGGCCGAGATGAAAGATCAACTCGCCGAGATTCGGGCACTGGAGGCCCTCAAATGACCGTTGCCGCCGAGCGCCAAGCTGCACAAGAACAAATCAAAACGATGACGATGGTCGCGGCTGTCAACGACGCCCTGCGCGTCGCCTTGGAGCGCGACGACAAAGTCATGCTGTTCGGTGAGGACGTCGGGATGGGCGGCGTCTTCCGGGCCAGCGACAACCTGCAAAACCTCTTCGGTGAGGAGCGGGTCTTCAATACCCCGCTAAGCGAAGCCGGAATCATGGGCCTCGCCGTGGGTCTGGGCATCGCGGGCGAAAAGCCGATTGCCGAACTTCAATTTGCCGGTTTCATTTATCCGGCCCTAGAGCAGATCAACGCCCAGATAGGCCGCTACCGGCAGCGCACTCAGGGCAACTTTCCGCTGAGCATGGTGGTGCGTGCGCCCTACGGCGGCGGCATCCACTCGCCGGAAATGCACGCCGACAGCCCCGAGGGCTTGGTGGCGGCGGTACCGGGCGTCAAGATCGTGATTCCCAGCACCCCCTACGACGCCAAAGGTCTGCTGCTGGCCGCCGTGGATGATCCTGATCCGGTGTTTTTCTTCGAGAGCATTAAACTTTACCGCTCGGTGAAAGGCGAAGTGCCCACCGGTCACTACACCGTGCCGCTCGGCAAAGCCCGAATTGCCCGTGAGGGCGACGACTGCACCGTGCTGTGCTACGGCGGCATGGTGGAAATCTGCGAAGAAGCAGCGGTGGCGGCGGCGGCGGCGGGCGTGAACGTCGAAGTGGTTGACCTGCGCAGCATCGTGCCGCTGGATTTTGAAGCGATTTCCGAGAGCGTCAAGAAAACCGGACGGGTGGTCATCGTTCACGAAGCGGCCCGCCGGATGGGATTCGGCGCGGAGTTGTCGGCGCGAATCGCCGAAGAACTGATCGAGTACCTGCACGCCCCAATCACCCGCGTGACCGGCTGGGACGCGCCGTATCCGCCGTTTACAGCTGCCGAGCACATGTACCGTCCCGATGCGGCGCGGGTGGCAGCGGGCATCCGTAAGGTGCTGGATTATTAAGGGCTGGAGTAAAGGCGGGGTGGCCGAATGAAGGAGATTCCCGAAGGCCACACCGCCGAACTCAGTATTCTCGTGACCGACAGCATGACCGTGAATTTTGAAGAACTCGGCGCGGGGCATCCGGTTTACGCGACGTACTGGATCGCCAAGCACTTTGAGGAAGCCGGACGCAAACTGCTGCTGCCTTTTTTGGAAGAAGGCGACGGCGGCATCGGCACCAACGTCAGCGTCGAGCACACCGCTTCGGCGCTGCCGGGAATGCGGGTGAGCGTCACGGCGGTGGCCGTCAAGACCGAGGGGCGGCGTCTATACGCCGATCTGCGGGCCATTTCCGAACTCGGAGACGTGGTGGCCACCGGACAGACCGTGCAGTACATCACTCAGGCCACGAAACTCGAACACGGCTTTGACACGTTGCGGCAGCGCTGGAACGAGTACCAACAAGAGGAGAAGCATCATGCGTGATTTAACGCTGCCTACTTTGGCCGAATCGGTGGTTGAAGGCGAAATTTTGGCTTGGCTGGTAGAAGAAGGCGACATCATCGAAGAAGGCCAGCCTGTGCTGGAAGTCATGACCGACAAAGTGACGGTGGAGTTGCCCGCCCCGTTTGGTGGCAAGGTCGTCAAGCGGATGGTCAGCGTCGGCGACATCGTGCCGGTTCACGGCGTGCTGGCGCAGGTGGAAGAAATTCTAGACGGTGTGGTGGCGAGTAAACCCGAAACCACCCAACTCGCCCCCTCCCCAATCCCCGACGCGCCCACTCAGGACAGCGAAGCCGAGATTGAACTCGACGCCGAGCGCAGCATTATTGAAGGCTCAGCCGCCCACCAGAGTGACCCGAACAAAGCCAAGGCGGCGTTTGCGGGATTCAGTAAGGGCGGCAAGTCGGGCGCAACAGCGGTGGCGACCAAGCCCGCGCCCGCCGCGCCCCAACCTGTTGCCGCCGCACAGCCCACCACCAAGGGCTTATCCGAAACCACGCCTGCGCCCGGACAGGTGCGGGCCGTACCTTCGGCGAGGCGGCTGGCCCGCGAACTGGGCATTTCTATTGCGGAAGTGCTCGGCAGCGGCCCGAATGGCCGGATTCGCTCCGGCGACGTGCACGCCCACGCCAGCGCTCCAGCGAGTGCGCCGGTTCAGGTTCAGGCTCCGGCCCAAATGCAAGCGCCACTGCCAGCCAAAACCAGCAGCACCGACTGGCCCCCGCCTGCGCCGCCGGTTTACCGCACGCCTGCCGGATACGAAAGCCGCGAAACCCGCACCCCGCTGCGGGGCGTGCGCCGCGCCACTTCGCAGGGCTTACTAGCCGCCACGCTCCACAGCGCCCAGACCCACACCATCGAGGAACTCGACTGCACCGGCCTGATGGCCCTGCGCGACGAGCTCAAAGCCGACGCGCAAAAGCAGGGCGTCAAGCTCTCTTACCTGCCGTTTTTCCTCAAGGCGGCCAGCTTGACCCTGCGCGAGTTTCCGGCGGTCAACAGCAGCCTAGACACCGCGTCGGGCGAAGTGGTCTACAAAGACTTCGTACACTTGGGCATGGCCGTCAATACTGAGGGCGGTTTGGTGGTGCCGGTCATCCGCGACGTAGACCGCAAGGGCCTGCTGACCCTGGCCCGCGAAATCAGCGAGTTGGCCGAAAAAGCCCGCAGCAACACGCTCAAACCCGCTGAGATGAGCGACGCCACCTTCACGGTGTCCAATATCGGCTCGGTGGGTTCGATGATGGGTGTACCGATTGTCTCGCCTCCGGCAGCAGGCATCATGTCGGTGCACAGCATCGTCAAGCGGGCAGTGGTCGTGGAAGAAAACGGCGCGGACGTGATCGCCATTCGGCCGATGATGTACCTGACGCTGAGCTTCGATCACCGCCTCGTGGACGGCGCAGACGCGGCCCGTTTCCTGAAAAAAGTCCTGTGGCTGCTCGAAAAACCTTCCCGGTTGGTGTTGGGCGACTAAAGCAAAAGCGTTCAAGATACCTAAAGCAACGTCCAGACTGCCCGGTTAAGAGCCGTGTTAGAACACATCCTCTAAGGTCATCATCACACCCCGAAGTTCAACCGGCACAGCGAGCCGGTGGGAAGGAGATGATGGCCTTGTTGATGTTTGGACGCACCCTACTTGTTTCACTACTCTTCAGTGCTCCAGCCTTCGCTCAAAGCAGCGGCGTCAGCGGGCGGCTGCTTTTTTTTAATGATGAATGCTCGTTTATGCTCGACCTCGGCCTGAATACCCCCAGCAGCAGCTTGGGCGGCAAGCTCAGCGGCGTCAAGTGCAAAGAGGGTTCTGCCGCCGCCGTCAGAAAGCTCATCACCAAAGACGCCCGCGTGCAATTCAAAGTCACCAAAGTCAGCAGCTATCCAGAAGGAACACTGACGTTTAGAAACCAAGACATTGCCGATTGGCTGGTCAGCAAAAAGCTGGCGGTGCGCGGCTCTTAACACATCAGCCGAACAGCACAATAAATATAGCCCTCCGTGGTTTTTCGTATTCCACTCGCCAGCAATCTTTGGTGAGTTTCTAAACGCTCTCCCAAGCTGCTCTTTTGAGTGCTGATGTGCCAAGCTTGGAGCATGAATCCTCTCACTTCAAAGCGCGTAACGGTCATTACTGGCGCGGCGCAGGGCATCGGGCGCAGGGCGGCAGAGCTGTGCGCCGAACGCGGCGACGCTTTGGCCCTTTTGGATTTGCAGGCCTCTCCCCTGCCCGCCGGAGCCGACGCCATTTCGCTTGAGGGCGACCTCAGCGACGAAGGGGTGGTGCTGGCCCACACGCAGGCGATTATGCAGCGCTGGGGGCGGGTAGACGCGCTGGTCAACAATGCCGGGATCAGCTTTATTACGCCCGCCGAAGACACCACGGCCACAAATTTTAAGCGGGTGCTGGACGTCAACCTGACCGCGCCGTTCTTGCTGTGCCGCGAACTCGGCAAGGTCATGCTCTCGCAGCGTGGCGGCAGCATTGTCAACGTGGCCTCGGTGGCGGGACTGCTGGGCATCATTGATAGGGCGGCTTACAATGCCAGCAAACACGGCTTGATTGGCCTGACGCGCACGCTGGCCGCCGAGTGGGGCGCACGCGGGGTGCGGGTCAACGCGGTGTGTCCCGGCTGGGTCAAAACCGAGATGGACATTCATGACATGGGATCGGGCGCATACACCGACGCCGACATCAAGGGCCGGGTGCCGATGGGCCGCTTTGCCTCACCCGACGATATCGCGCGGGCCATTTTGTATTTGACCGATCCGGCGCAGAGTCCGTTCGTCAATGGCGTGAGCCTCAGCGTGGACGGCGGCTGGGCTTCGGACGGCAGTTGGGAGCAATTGCGGCGCGGCAAACAAGCACTTTAGATAAGGATGTTCACTTTGACCGAGCAGGCGGGCTTGGCAGATGCCGCTTTGCCTGAGAACAAACAAGAGTGAACTAAAGAGAGCGTTTGGAAGGATGGACAGCTGAGTATGCTTCTGGCTCAGCTCATTACCCTGACAAGCGCTCTAAAGCTGTGCCAGCACGAAGAAAACCTTTGAGAGAAAACAGCAGTAAACGCCTGCTCAAACGGCAAAAATTTCATTTAAACATTATTTGAGGGTCATACGTTACCACCGTGAAACATTTCCACCCTGAAAACAGTTACAGCCCAGAGGAGGTGGACTCAGGACAGCTCGAAGCGCTGCTGACGCTGGTGAGCGAGTTTGGGCGCGTGAAATTCAGCTCGCAGGATATTGCTCCGCCGTGGAGCCGCCGGATGCAGGCGCAGCTTCAAGCGGCCGGGCTGAGTGACGTGGCCGGCCCTGAGCAGATGGGGTTGCTGTGGCAATTTTACCGCTCACACCGGATGCTCGGGGGCGTCAGCAACGAAGGGCAGCGCATGAGCGAAGTCAGCGGGCGACTCGGGATTCCGCTGAGCAGCGCCAGCCGCACGGTCGATCTGCTGGTGCAGCGCGGCCTGCTGTCACGCCGCAGCGACGACCATGACCGCCGGATCATCTTGGTGAGCGTCACGCCGCTGGGCCAAGCTGTCTACGCCATTTTTGACGACGCCTTTCGCCACCACCTTGCTGGACTGCTCAGTCAACTCACGCCGGACGAGCGCGGCCAACTGCTGCACATCGGCACGCGGGTCTTTGAAATCTGGAGCAGGGCAGTCAAAGGTGAAGCGGCTGAATTGACGTAGCCGTAACCGCCCACTTCAGCAGACTGCTTTTGGCTCTTTTCAGCACGACTTGGCACCACGTTTGGAGGCCCGCTTTGTTCCACCACTCTGCTTTGAAATGGCTCATTGTCAGCGCTGCCTTGCTCGGCCCGGCACAGGCCCAGACCGAAACGGCAGCTCCACCCGTGCCGCCCACAGCTCCCACAGTCCCGACCTCAGCACCCGCCATCACCCCGCTCAGCCAGTTTTTTGCGCCGCTGCAACAGTATCCCAGCTTGGTGCAAGCTCGGCTGGCGCTGCAAGCGGCCCAGATTCAGCAAAACGGCGCAGACTTTCCGGTGAGCGGCTCGGTGTCGGGCGGCTTGTCTGACATCTTGAATGCCGACAGCCTGCCTGCCGTGTGCGCCACCTCGCCGCTGGCGCTGCTGACCAGTCCGTGTGCGCCAGTGGGCGGCAACACCGGCACGCTGAATCTGGCGATTCGGGCCACACCTTACCCGGTGGGCGACACGGCGGCGCGGCAACAGCAGGCCGCCCTCGCCACCGAACAGGCCCAGCTTGGCTACCGCTCGGCGGTGGCCGCTTTGGAAGCGCAAGCGCTCTTGGCCGCTCAGCGCGAAACCCTGAGCCGCAGCACCGTGAGTCTGGCCCAGCAGGTGCAGGCCACCGCCCAGCTCGCCCTGCAAGCCGCCCAAAACCGTTTGCAAGGTGGCGGCGCGACCCTCACCGACGTGCAGCAGGCCCAATTGGTGCTGGCCCAAGCCGCCAGCGGCGCGGCGCAGGCACAAGAAAACCTGGCGCTGGCTCAGGCCACCCTCAAGGACTTGACCGGCAACGCCGACGCGCCCAATTTGCCCGCCGTGTTGCCGCCCACCAACGGCCTGCCCGTCAGCGTCAGGCATGCCCAGTTTGGGCTGAGGCGTGCCCAGATCACTCAGGCGCAGGTCAGTTGGAACGCGCTGCCGAATGTGCAGGCCAGTTACACCCAC
This sequence comes from Deinococcus psychrotolerans, assembly GCF_003860465.1. NCBI lineage: Bacteria > Thermotogati > Deinococcota > Deinococci > Deinococcales > Deinococcaceae > Deinococcus > Deinococcus psychrotolerans. Next base: position 279,823 of record NZ_CP034185.1, on the reverse strand, counting down.
TACACCTCCGACACCGCTGGAGTGGGTCTGTCGCTGGACTCACGCAACTTGTCGCCTGCAGTGACCTTTACCTATTCGCCGCGCCCGCCGCCACTGAACCGGGTGCGCGATCAGGTGAGTTTGGGCATCAACTTCGACGCTTCGGCCAGCATTCTGAGTGCGCCGGAATTGGCTCAGAACGCGGTCAATCAGGCGCAGGCAGGCATAGACGCCGCCCGCCGCCAAGCGGATTTGCAACTCTCAGCGCTCAATGCCGCGCTAACGCAGGCGCAAAGAGGTCAGCAACTGGCCCAGCAAGCCCTCAGCCTCGCCCAGCAGCAGCAGCAAAACGCCCTCACGCGTCAAGACCTTGGCCTCAGCGCTCCGCTGGACATCGCGCAGGCCGCGCTGACCACCTATCAAGCGCAGTTGGCGCTGAACCAAGCCGAACTCGTGGTCACCGACGCCACCACCAAGTTTTACAGCTTCTTCGCCCTGCCTTTGGACAGCGCCGACCAAAAAGCCGCTTCCACACAGCCTTAATCACCCTCCTTCTTTAGAGGTCACCATGAAACGAATCCCCCTGCTTCCCCTTGCCGTTTTGCCGCTCACCCTGATGCTCAGCTTCGCAGGCGCGGCCAAAGCCCAAAACGCTCTGACGCTGGCCAGCGCACTGAACCAAAGCGCCGCCCAGCCGAGTGTCACCGCCGCCCGCGCCGCGCTGGTGACGGCCCAAAGCGACTACGCCAAAGCCAAAGCCGATCCGCTGGCGACCAAAGTCACTTTGCTTAAAGCCCAGCAGGCTTACGACCTCGCAGTGGCCAACGTGAAAGCGGCAGACGCGCAGGCTGACAGCCAGATCGTGATGGCCTATACCCAGGTGCTCGAAGCCCAAGACGCCGTGAAACTGACCCGCGCCGGACTGGATCTGGCCCAGAAAGGCGCTCAAGTGGCCCAGACCCAGTATGAGAAAGGCGGCGGCACCCAGATCAGCGCTCAGGTGGCCCAGAATCAGGTGCAGGCCGCCCAACAAGCTGCCAACGTGACCGAAGACGGCTTGGCCCTCGCCACCGCCAACTTGCGGAGCTTGGTCGGCGCTTTCACGGCGGTGGCCCCAATTCCGGCCAGCAGCTTACCCGCCTCGGTGGGCGCGAACACCGTGGAAGACGTGCTGGGCCGCAACCCCACCTTGATTCAGGCCCAGCAGAGCGCGGCGGCGCTGCAACTGCAAGTCAACTTGCTCGACCCGCTGGCAGTCTCGGCCTCACAGATCAACACCCTCAAAACCCAGCTTCAGCAAGTTCAGTCCGGCGCGGCCACCGCCGAGCGCGGCTTCCGGATTCAAACGCAAGCACTTTATAACAGCTACTTGCAAGCGGGCAAAAACCGCGCCGTCAAGCAGGCCGCCCTCCAAAACGCCGATAAGCAGCTGAGCGCCGACCAAGACCGCTTTGCTAAGGGTCTGATTTCGCAGCTTTCTTTGCTGCAAAGCCAGATCGCCGAGCAGCAGGCCGCGCTCGCCAAAGAGCAGGCCGACGACGCGGCCCTGAGCGCCTACTACGCGCTGGTGGCCGGGCCGGGCGGAGTCGGAGGAGTGGGAGCGGGCGGACGCTGAGGGAAGGCAACCGATTCGCTCAGCCACCCCCCTAACCTCTCCGGAAAAGGGGGAGGAAAAACAAGGGTGGGCAGAGCGAACTCTCTCTCGCTCCCTTCCACCAAAACCCCACTTTCAAGGAGACTTCATGACCACCGCTTCCGCCCCCTCGTCTCCGCCTGTTCAGCCGAGCGCCGCCACCGGGCAGCTAGAAAACTGGCGAGCGCCGCTGCTTATTCTGGTGATCGGCGCGTTTATGGCCGTGCTCGACACCAGCATCGTCAATGTGGCGCTGCCAGATATGATCAACGTCTTCGGAGTAGATCAGGCAGGCATCGAATGGGTGTCTACCGCCTACACGCTGGCACTGGGCGTCATCACGCCGCTGTCAGGCTGGCTCGGGGCCAAGTTCGGCATCCGGTCTATGTACGTGGTGGCGCTGATTATTTTTACCATCGGCTCCGGGCTGTGCGCTTTGTCGTGGAGTCTCAACAGCATGATCGCCTTCCGCATCGTGCAGGCAATCGGCGGCGGCTTAATCATGCCTGCCGTACAGGCCATGATGATCCGGATGGTGCCGCGCAACCAGCTCGGCGCGGCGGGCGGCATCTTCGGCATGGCGATTTTGCTGGCCCCCGCCATCGGCCCCACGCTGGGCGGCTACCTGGTGGAATTCGTGGACTGGCGCTGGATTTTTACCATCAACTTGCCGGTGGGTGTGCTGGCCATCTTTATGGCGCTGCGCGGCGTGCCGAACGTGGCTCCGGTACACACTGAGGCGTTCGATTGGTGGGGCGCGGGCGCGATTGCCGTATCGCTGTTCAGCTTGCTGCTGGCCACTTCCGAGGGCACCGCTTGGGGCTGGGGATCGGAGAGCATCGTGCTGCTGCTCTACACCAGCGCCATCAGCATGGCCTTCTTTATCTGGTGGCAGCTTCACATTCCGCACCCGCTGCTCAATTTGCGCCTCTTCAAATACCGCTCTTTTGCGATTGCCAATATTCTTTTGATGGTGATCAGCATTTCCCTGTTCGGCGTGCTGTTTTATCTGCCGGTGTATATGCAGAGCATTCGCGGCCTCGGCGCATTTCAATCGGGGTATTTGCAATTGCCGCCCGCCCTCTTGACTGGCATGGTCATGCCGTTCGCGGGGCGTCTTTATGACAAAATAGGGCCGCGTGTCCTGGTTCCGGTAGGCCTGTTGTTTATTGCGATGGGAATGTTCTTCTTTAGGCAGCTCACCATCGAAACAGCCTTCTTTTCGATTATCTGGTGGAATTGCGTGCGCTCAGTCGGGATGGGCCTGGCCATGATTCCCACCCAGTCGGCCTCGGTCTCCGAGATTCCGCCGATGCAGGCGGGTCAGGCCAGCGCCATCACCAACGTGATCAACCGCCTCGGCGGGGCGTTCGGCGTAGTGCTGATGGTGCAACTCTTTGACCACTACAACCACACCGAGCAGGCCGGATACACCAACTTGCTCCAGCAGGGCAATGTGGCGCAGCAAAACACCATCAGCACCATCATGGCCAAGCTGCAAGCCAGCGGCCTCGATCCGGCCCATGCTCAGGCCGCTTTCAGCGCTCTGTTGCAGCGCCAAATCGGCACCACCGTCTTTACCAACACCTTTGACATCGTGATGGTCGTCATTGCGCTGGCGCTGGTAGTCTGCGCGGTGGCAGCGACTGCACTTAAAAAAGGCAAGGTGGCGGCTGAGCCGGGTCACGCGGCGATGGACTGAGGGCCGTTCTCAAAAGTGAGTTGGTTTTGCTTCATTCATTCACGCCCGCCCCATCTCCAATCCAAACTTTTGAACCCAGCATGTTCTGAGAGGAAACCACACCATGACAGCCGCACAAACACCCGAAGGCAATACACCCGATCTGAAAAAACCTGATCTTCAAGCGCCCGCTCCGCAAGCCAAAAAAACGCCGCCCGCTCGCCGCGCTTTGGGGCTGACCGTCGGCCTGCTGGTGGCGCTCGGTGCGGGAGGCATCGTCTGGTGGTACGCCTATAACGGCTCGCAACACGTCAGCACCGACAACGCCCGCGTGGCCGCCAACACCGCCAACATCGTGCCGGAAATTCCGGGCCGGGTGCTCCAGTGGAACGTCGCAGTGGGCACCACTGTCACGGCGGGGCAAGTCATCGGGCAAATCGACACCTCCACCGTGGCGCAGTCGAGCGCCGCCAACGCGGGGGCGCTCTCGCAAACCGCGCCGCTGACGGCCTCGCGCTCGCTGATTCGCGCTCCGATCAGCGGGCAAGTCATTCAGTCCAGCGCTCTGGTGGGGCAACTGGTCGCCACCGGGCAGTCGCTGGCCGTCATCGCCGACGATTCCAGCGCTTACATTTCGGCCAATGTCAAAGAAGACCAGATCAGCAAAGTCAAACTGGGCCAGCCGGTGCATGTTACGCTGGACGCCTTGCCGGGACAGACCTTAAGCGGGCGGGTGCAGCAGATCGGGCAGGCCACCGCCAGCACCTTTTCACTCCTGCCCAGCGGTGGGGCCGACAACGGCAACTTCACCAAAGTCGCGCAGGTGATCCCGGTGTCCATTTACCTGAGCACTGCCGACCGCTCCAAGCTGCTGCCGGGTTCGAGCGCCAGCGTCACCATCGATCTGACCGATCCGCCCAGCACGCCCACCAGCGTCAAAACCGCGACAGCCGCTCCCGAGCCGCTCAAGGTGCAACTCAACGTGGTCGGCACGCTGACGTCCGGCAATGACGTCACCATTGCCGCGCAGGTGGCGGGCAACGTCACCAAAGTCGGAGCGCAGGTCGGCGACAACGTCACCAAAGGCGAAGTGCTGGCCCGAATTGACGACAGCAATTTGCAGGCGCAGCTCGCCGGAGCGCAGGCGGCGCTCAGCCAGGTGCAAAACGGCGGCAACTCGGCGCAGGCCAACTTGCAACTGGCGGCCAGCACCCTTGACCGCGTTTCGGCAGTCTACAAACTCGGCGGGGTGTCCAGACAGGACTTGCAAAACGCCCAGACCCAGTACACCAACGCCCAGGTCGCAGCTCAGAACGCGGGCGGCGGCGCGGTGGAGGCGGCTCAGGCCAACGTGCAAAACCTCAAGCTGATGATCGGCAAGGCAGTCGTGGTAAGCCCGATTGACGGCGTGGTGTCGGCGCGGAACGTGGAGGTCGGCGAGGTGGCGGCTCCCGGCGTACCGTTGATGACGATCGTGCAAAACGACCCGCGCAAAATCGTGGCGACCATTCCGGCGGCTCAGGCCAATCTGATCAAAGCAGGTCAGCCGATGCAGATCAAGTTCGACGCCTTCCCCAACCGCAGCTATTCGGCCAAGATCACGTCTATCAATCCCGCTTCGGTGGCGACCGGCGACTTTTACCCGATCGAAGCGAGGCTGGACGCGGCCAACGCCGAACTCAGAGCAGGGATGGTCGCCACCGGCACCATTAACGCCGATGTCAGCGCCGGTTCACCCACCGTGCCGAGCAGCGCGATTGCACGCATCGGAGCGCAGAATTACGTCTATGTGGTCAAGGACGGCAAAGCGGTTCGCACGCCGATTCAAACCGGACTCAGCGGCACGGCAGGCGGCCAAGCTGAAGTGGCCGTCAACGGTGGATTGCCCAGCGGAGCGCAGATCGTCACCAGCAACGTGAACGCCCTCTGGGACGGCGCTCCAGTAAAGGGCAACTGAAGAATTGGGCTCCGAGACTTAGAAAAAAGCGGTGGCTTGGCGTTGCGTCGGGCTGCCGCTTTTTGATGACACGGCCTTGTGTGGGGCGGAATTGTTACACCCTCACCTCCTCCCATAAGGCGCGATGGGTGAAAAGAACCCACTTCACACCTGTAAATTAGGTCAAGCCAACAATTCCCCTCGCCGCACTTTCCCGCGCAGAGCGTCCAACTCCGGCTTGAAGTAGCGGTCTTCGGCCAAAGTCGGCACCACTTCGCGGATCACTTCGTGAGCGGCTTGCACGCCCGCGCCTGCCGTGAGCGGCTGAAAGTCAAGCGCCTGAGCGGCGCAGAGCAGCTCAATGCTGACGACAGTGAACACGTTCTCCAGCACCTCACGCAGCTTGCGGCAAGCGTGTGCGCCCATGCTCACGTGGTCTTCCTGGTTGGCGCTGGTGGGAATGCTGTCTACGCTGGCCGGATGACACAGCACCTTATTCTCACTGACCAGTGCGGCGGCAGTATATTGGGCGATCATCAGGCCAGAGTTTAGGCCGCCGTGCGGGGTCAGGAAAGCAGGCAGGCCCGAGAGCGCCGGATTGAGGAGCTGCTCACAGCGGCGCTCGGAAATGCTGCCGAGTTCGGCCAGCGCCACACACAGCGCATCAGCAGTCAGCGCCAGCGGTTGGCCGTGAAAGTTACCGCCGCTGATGACCTCATTCGTTTCGGGCAAAACCAGTGGGTTGTCAGTGACAGAGGCGAATTCAATCGCCAGCACCCGCTCGGCGTGCCGGATCACGTCCAGCGTGGCTCCGTGAACTTGCGGCACAGCCCGCAAACTGTAGGCGTCCTGCACCCGCCCACAGTCGGCATGCGAGGGCGCGATTTCACTGCCCTGCAAATAAAAGCGCAGCTCGGCGGCGACTTCGAGTGCCCCCGGATGGGGCCGCAACCGCACAACGTCGTCGCGGAACGGCTGGTGACTGCCGCGCATGCCTTCCACCGTCATGGCGGCGGCGAGGTTGGCACTGGTCAGCAGGGTTTGAGCGTCCAGCACGCTGAGGGCCAGCAAACTGCCCATCAGCTGGGTGCCGTTGATGAGGGCCAGCCCTTCTTTGGCTTGGAGTTGCAGCGGCTTCAACTTCAGCTCGGCCAGCACCTCGGCAGCCGAACGGACTGCGCCGCCGTAATCCAGCTCGCCCAGCCCGATCAGCGCCAGAGCAAGGTGGGCCAGCGGCGCGAGGTCGCCCGACGCGCCCACCGAACCCTGCGCGGGGATGACCGGCAGCGCGTCGGCATTGAGCAGGGAAAGCAGCAACTCCACGACTTCTTCGCGCACGCCGGAATGCCCCAGCGAAAGCGACTGGGCGCGGAGCAGCAGCATCCCGCGCACCACTTCACGTGGCAGCGGCGCACCCATTCCAATGGCGTGTGAGACGATCAGATTGTGCTGGAGCTGGCCGAGCTGGGCAAGGTCGATGCCGATGGTGGCAAACTTGCCAAAGCCGGTGTTGACGCCGTAAACCGCCGCTGAGCCGTCCACGATCTTTTCAATGACCGCCCGCGCCGTTCGGATGCGCTGACGGGCGGCGGGAGAGAGTTCCACGACTCCAAATTCGCGCACCACGCGCTGAAAATCGCTGAGGGTCAGGGTTTGGTCTAAAATCATAATAATCTGCCTTTGATCCAGCTTGATTGAATGGGATTTGCGCCCAGCGTGTAGGGAAGGTCGCGCCAATCGGCGGAGTGCAGCGCTAAGAAGTCGGCCCGCTGGCCCACGCTCAAGGCTCCCCTATCGGTCAAGCCCAGCGCGGCGGCGGCATTGACGGTGGCGGCAGTGAGGGCTTCGGCGGGGGTCAGGCGGTCAAGGCGTACTCCCAGGGCCAACGCCAGCTGAGCCGAGAACACGGGCGCACTGCCCGGGTTGAGGTCGGTGCCGAGCGCCACGCACGCCCCCGCATCGACCAGCGCACGGGCAGGGGCGGCGGGTAAGCCCAGATGCAGGGTCACGCCCGGCAGGACGGTGGCGACGGTTGGACTGGCGGCCAGCGCGGCGATCTGCGCCTCCCCGCTGGCTTCCAAGTGGTCAACGCTCAGCGCACCGAGTTCGCAGGCCAGTTCGGTGCCGCCCAGCGCGTGAAACTGGTCGGCGTGCAGTTTGAACTTGAGGCCGCACAAGCGGGCCGCTTCCAGCATGGCGCGGGTCTCTGGAACGCTGAAGGCTTCCGTTTCGCAAAACACGTCCACCGCTTCGGCCAACTGTTCACGGGCCACGCAGGGAATCAGACTGTGGCAGACCTCCTGAACATACTCGGCACGGTTTTCTTCGGGTGGAACGTGAAGCAGCAGCGTCGGGCGCAGGTCGGCGGGAACCTTAGCCCGTAACAGGCGCACCGCTTCCAGCATTCGCACTTCGGTTTCAAAGTCGAGGCCGTAGCCACTTTTGATTTCGATGGTCGCTGCGCCTGACGCCGTAAGTGCTTGCAAGCGTGGCAAGGCCAATGCCACCAATTCGTCCAAACTGGCTTGCCGGGTGGCCCGCATGGTGCTGCGAATGCCGCCGCCCCGCGCCAGAATGGTCTCGTAGGGGACGCCTTCCACGCGGGCCTCGAAGTCGCTGAGGCGGTCTCCGGCCCAGACAGCGTGGGTATGAGGGTCAATCAGTGCTGGGACAACGGCCACGCCGCCGAGGTCGTGCGTCTGCTGAGCCTTGGGGGCGTCTTTTGCACGGCCCACCCAGGCGATCAAGCCGTCGCGGACAAGCAGGGCGGCGTCGGGGAGGATGGTCAGCTCGCGCATGGCCGCGCCGCGCTGGGGGCCAGCTTCGGGCGTGACGAGCTGGGCGATGTTTGTGAACAGAACTTCAGTCATCCAGCGCCCCGCACAGCGTTTCCATGATCAGCCGGGCCGCGATCAGCTCGCTGCGTCCGCTGGGATCGAGGTTGGGGGCCAGCTCCACCACGTCTAGACCAACCAGTGTGTTGCGGGCGGTCACGGCGCAGATGAGACGCGTGGCGAGCGCGTAACTCAGGCCATCCGGTTCGGGGCTGCTGGTGCCGGGCAGTACGGCGGGATCGAGGCCGTCTACATCCACGCTCAAATAGACGGATTTCCCAGTGGGCAGGGCGTCCAGCACGGCACTGAGGTTGGTTTCCAGCTCGGTCATGGTGACCAGAGTGTGGCCGCGCTGACGGGCCGCCGCCACCGCTTCAGGATCGAATCTCAAGCCGCGTAGCCCCAGCGTGGTGATGTGCTTAAGGTTGGGTAGGGCGTCGCAAGCCCGCCGAAACGGACTGGAATTGCTGAATTTGGTGTCGTTGCGAACGTCGGTGAAGTCTAAATGGGCGTCCAGTTGAACGATGTGCAGATCGGGAACATCGTCGTAGGCGCACAGCAGCGGGAAGGTGACGCTGTGATCGCCGCCCAGAAAGACTGGCAGGCGGCAGCGACTCCGCACGGCTCGGGCGGCTTCGGTGGTGCGCTGACGCATCAGTTCGGGTTCTAAGCTGGGCAGCACCACGTCTCCAGCGTCTACGAAGCTCACGGCCTCTAGGCGGGTTCGGCCATCCAGCCCCGTGAAGGGCGGGACATACCGCAGGGACGCTTCCCGAATGGCACGCGGCGCAAATCGAGCGCCGGGGCGGAAGCCGAGGGCGATGTCGTAGGGCACGCCCAGCACGGCCACGTCGGCTTGCCAGTCGGCGTCGGGGGCGTGGTGCGGAGCACGGGCGAAGGTGGCAATTCCAGCGAAGGGGAGGTGGCTAGGAGTCATGTTTTGGTTTCACAACTCTCTTGAGAAGCTGAAACACCGAGTAACACCCTACAGACCACTGTTAAAGCCTGCTGTCTCATGCCCGTTCCTCGATCCCCAGGCTCGGCAAATCCAGCCCGCGTTCCCGAGCCACATCCTGCGCCAGCGTGTAGCCGGCGTCGGCGTGGCGAATGACGCCCATCGCCGGATCGTTGGTCAGGCAGCGCGACAGCCTCCAGGCGGCTTCCTCACTGCCGTCGGCCACCGCCACCAGACCCGAATGCTGGCTGTAGCCCATGCCCACGCCGCCACCGTGGTGAAAGCTCATCCAGCCCGCGCCGGAGGCCACGCCCACCGCGAAGTTGAGCAGCGGCCAGTCGGATACCGCGTCGGAGCCGTCGAGCATCGCCTCGGTTTCGCGGTAAGGACTGGCGACACTTCCGGCGTCGAGGTGATCGCGGCCAATCACGATGGGGGCCGAGAGTCGCCCATCAGCGACCATTTCGTTGAAGAGTTTGGCGGCCCTGTCACGCTCACGGTACCCCAGCCAGCAGATGCGGGCGGGCAGACCCTGAAAGGCAATCTCTTTGGCGGCGTAGGTGAGCCAAGATTGCAGGCGCTGGTCGTCGGTGAACAGCTCCAGCAAAGCCTGATCGGTGGCGTAAATGTCGGCGGGATCGCCGCTGAGCGCCACCCAGCGGAACGGCCCGCGCCCCTCGCAGAAGCTGTCGCGGATAAAGGCAGGCACGAAACCGGGGTAGTCAAACGCATTGGCGACGCCAGCGATGCGGGCCTGTTCGCGCAGATTGTTGCCGTAATCGAAAGCCACCGCTCCGCGCTTCTGGAGCTCCAGCATGGCCCGCACGTGCTCGGCCATGCCCGCTCTGGCGCGTTCCAGATAGGTTTCGGGCTGACTGCGGCGCAACTCGCCCAGATCTTCGTCAGCCTGTGCGGGCGGCAGATACCCCCACATCGGGTCGTGGGCGCTGGTCTGGTCGGTCACCAGATCGGGCGTGAACCCCCGGCGCACCAGTTCCGGCACGATTTCGGCGGCGTTCCCGAGTAAGCCGATGCTGAGCGCTTGGCCTTCCCGCTTGGCGTCCTTGGCCAACTTGAGAGCCGCGTCCAGATCGGGGGCCACCGTGTCTAAGTAGCGGGTGTCCAATCTCTTTTGAATGCGGGTCGGATCCACCTCAATATTGATGCTGACTCCGCCCGCCAGCTTGACCGCCAACGGCTGCGCTCCGCCCATGCCCCCGAGACCCGCCGTCACGGTGATGGTGTGCTTGAGCGTGCCGCCGAAGTGTTTGTTGGCCGCACTCGCAAAGGTTTCGTAGGTGCCCTGCAAGATGCCCTGGGTGCCGATATAGATCCAGCTTCCGGCGGTCATCTGGCCGTACATCATCAGCCCAGCTTGGTCGAGCTTGTCGAAGGTTTCCCAGTTGGCCCAGTGCGGCACCAGGTTGCTGTTGGCGATCAGCACGCGCGGCGCGAGGGCGTGGGTGGTCAGCACCGCCACCGGCTTGCCCGACTGCACCAGCAAGGTCTGGTCGTTCTCCAGGCGGTCAAGCACTTCCACGATTTTGTGAAAGCTCGGCCAGTCGCGGGCCGCCTTGCCGCGCCCGCCGTAAACGATCAGGTCTTCAGGGTGCTCGGCCACTTCAGGATCGAGGTTGTTCATCAGCATGCGCTTGGCGGCTTCCTGAATCCAGCCTTTGGCGGTGCGGTTTGGCCCACGCGGAGCGCGAATCTGGGTTGGAGTGGTCATGGCTCAGTCTGGGCTGATGGTGAGACAGGCTCAAGAGGAGTGTCCAGCCATGCGGGACAGCTAGACTTTAAGAATGCAGACCCTGACCAAAGCCGGAACCGTTTTGCGGGCCTTCAGCGCCGCGCAGCCGCAGTGGGGCGTGCGGGCACTGGCCGCCGAGTTGGGCTGGCCCCGCGCCACCGTTCAAGCTTACCTGTCGGGCCTGCACGACGCCGGATTCGTGCGGCGCGTCTCCGGCGGCCAGTACCGCCTGAGCTGGCAACTCGCTGAGTTCGGCGCTCAGCTCAGCGCGGCCCTGCCCTGGTTCGGGCCAGCCAGAAGCGCCCTCGCCAGCTTGGCCGCCGCCACCCAGTCGCTCGGCTTCATCTGCGTGCTGGAAGGACCGCAAGTCATCTGCATCAACCGCGCTTTGGGCGACGCCAGCGCCGATCACCGCCAGGTTCAGACCGACGTGACCTTGCCGGCCAACGCCACCGCCGCCGGGAAGGTGCTCTACGCTTTTGCTCCGTTGCCCGCACCAGATTTTGAGCGCTTCACCGCCAGCACCATTACCACCCCCGACGAATGGGCAGGCGAACTCCAAAAGGTGAGATCGGACGGTTCCGCGCTGGCCATCGAGGAGTGGGTGGCAGGTCACTGCGCCGCCAGCGTGCCGCTTTGGTGGGAGGGCGAAGTGGTGGCCGCCTTCGGGATTCAGCTTCCGACGGCGCGTTTTCTGGCGCGTGAGCGGGCGCTGCTGGCAAAGGTTCAAGTGGCGGCGCGTGAGTTTGGTGGGCCGAGTTAGAAGACGACAAACGCTCTAATGGGTGATCAGCACATCCACCAGCGCGGCGCGGCTCACACTCAGGCCCACGCTGCCCGCCAAGTTGGCACTCAGGGCGGTGGTGTGTCGCCTTCCCAGCACAATGAGGTCAGCCCCAGTTTCGGCGGCGATATCCAAAATCACGTCGGCGGCTCTGGCGGCGCTGCGAAGGTGAGGGTAAACATTCAAACCGGCTTGTTCGGCGCGGGCCACCACCGCCTTCAAATGGGCCTCACGAACGTCGTGGAGGCTCTGGGCAATCTGCTCTTCCATTTCGCCGCTGCCGGGAATGCCGGCGGCCATACTGGCCATCACGCCGCGCTGAGTGGGCACCACCACGACCACGTCCAGCACCGCTCCAAACTGCTGGGCCAAACCAATCGCCCGTTCCACTGCTTTTTGAGAGTGGGCCGCGCCGCCCGTCGCCACCAGAATCCGGTGATAGCTCTGGGGCGCGGCCTGATCTGCGTCATTGTTTAGCATGGCCTGAGCTTAGAGCATCCCCCCGAAAATAAGGGCGAAATAAACTTGAGGATGACTTGAACGAAAGCTGATTGATTGTAAGTTCACCGATCAAACTGTACAGTACGGTTTGAAATGAACAAATCCGTTATTCTCGAATCTCCCCGCGCTACCGCCAAACGTCAGCAGATCATGGCGGCGGCCCGGCAGCTCTTTTTGTCGCAGGGCTACGGACGCACCTCCACTGAGTCCATCCGGCAAGTGGCGGGCGTCAGCAAGCAAACGCTGTACGTGTATTTTCCGGCCAAAGTGGAGCTGCTCAGCGCGGTGGTCATGGCGGAACTCTGGGCTTTTGACGCTCCGCAAGCGCCCGCTGCGCCAGTGAGTCTCAGCGAACTCCGCGCCCGGTTGCTCGGCCTCACCCACACCTTCACGGCTCAGGTGATGCAGCCGGACGCCCTCGCACTGCTGCGCCTCTTGATCGGCGAGGCGGTGCACCTGCCCGAACTGCGCGGCACGTTGCGCCGGGCTTTTCCAGCTCGGCTGCTGGCCGGCGTGGAAGCCCTCCTGAGCGCCGCCCACCAAGCCCGGCTCATTGACGCGCCCAACCTCAACCTCAGCGCCCGCATGTTGATCGGGCCAGTGATCAGTTTCGTGGCGTTAGACGGTCTGCTCAGTGACCAGCCGATCAGCCAGGGGCCTCCCACGCCGCCGAGCCGGGAGACGCTGGCCGAGCTGGTGGATTTGTTTTTGCTGACCGTAAAAAAGTGAGTACCGCAAAAGGAGGAAGCCAGTGAACACCACACAAGTGCTGATCGCGGGCGCTGGCCCGACTGGGCTGATGCTGGGGCTGTGGCTGACCAAGTTGGGCATTGATGTCAAGATCGTTGACCCCAAGCCCGGCCCGGCGGAGGAAACCCGCGCCATCGTGGTGCAGGCCCGCACGCTGGAATTTTATGATCAACTGGGCCTCGGTCAAGAAGCGCTGAGTCGGGGCCGACATATTGACCGGGTCAACTTGTGGACGCGGGGCGATCTGCGGGCCTCCGTGCGCTTTGACGGCGTAGGCCGGGAGCTGACGCCGCATCCGTACTTGTACATTCTGACCCAAGATCAGAACGAAGCCCTGTTGGTGGAAGCACTAAAAGCGCTGGGTGTACAAGTGGACTGGGAAACGGCGCTGAGCGGCTTTGAGCAGGCTGAGAGCGGTGTGACGGCCAGCCTGACACACGCGGAGCACACCCAGACGGTGCGGGCGGCTTACCTCGCGGGTTGCGATGGAGCGAGCAGCGCGGTGAGGCACCAATTGGGCATACCACTTTCGGGCGGCACCTATTCGCAGCGCTTTTTTGTGGCGGACGTGGTTGCCAGCGGCGAGCTGCACGAAAACGATTTCAATATGTCGCTGGACGGCGATCAGTTTCTGGCTTTCTTCCCGCTGCCGGGCCGCCACCACCACCGCATCGTGGGGCAACTTCCGCCGGACGCTGGCGAGCATCCGAGTGTTGAAGCGGTGCGACCGCAAATTGACCGGCAGCAGATTGCCAAGGTAGAAGACGTGCAGTGGTTTTCGACCTACAACGTGCATCACCGCGTGGCGGATCAGTTTCAAGCGGGGCGGGTCTTGCTGCTGGGCGACGCGGCACACGTCCATAGTCCGGTGGGCGGACAGGGCATGAACACCGGACTGGGAGACGCGGCCAACGCGGCTTGGAAGCTGGCGCAGGCGGTAACAGGTGACCCGGCAGCCCTCGCCAGCTACGGCCCCGAGCGGCGGCCCTTCGCCGCGACGCTGGTCAAAACCACCGACCGCGCCTTCAGCGGCGTCATCAACCCCTCGCCGCTGGCCCGCTTGATCCGTAACGAGTGGGCTCCGGTGGCCCTGAAACTGCTGGGCCGCTCTCCGATACTGCGCCGCCTGCTGTTTTTGACGCTTTCACAGCTCCGCATTCGCTACCCCACCAGCCCGCTGAGCGTGGGCCGAGCAGGCAGGGTCAGCGGCGGCGAGCGTCTGCCCTGGGTGAACAGCGAAAGCGGCGGGAATTTTGAGGCCCTCCAATCGCTGAGCTGGCAAGTTCACGTCTACGGCGCACCATCGCCGGAGATTTTGACGTGGTGCGGACAATGGCAAGTGCCGCTGCATGTCTTTGGGTTTGGGCGCGGAGCGCAGCAAGCCGGCTTCTCAGAAAACGCTTTTTATCTGGTGCGACCAGACGGATATGTGGGAATGGCCGCACCAGAATTCGAGTGGACGGCGGCGGAAAAGTACGCGGAGCGCTGGCTGCCAGCGGCGGCCGAAACTCAGAAGGTTGGACAGCAGGTAACAGCGCTGGTCTAAAGCGATCGTCGCACTTGCGCTCACCGTCCAACCAAGAGCTTCTTTTTGACCAGCGCTCTAACAAAACAAGTCAGGCCAGCACGCTATTCTTAAAGCATGTCCGATTCGGCCCCGCCCGCGCTCCGCGCTGATACCTTGCTTGAGCGCTTGTGGGAACGGAGCCAAGCCCTGAGTGCCGCCGCCGATTTTGCACAGGTTTACACGTTGACGCTCAGCGCCCTCCAAACCGACTTGGGAGCGACTTCAGCGGCCATCGTCTTGAATGAGCCGCGCGGATCAGGCGTGCGGGTGGTGGCCCAACAAGGCGCGGCGCTCTCTGCCGATCTGCTGCGCCCAGAAGCCGATCCCGAGTCCGGTAAAGGCGTGATTGTACGTTTGCAGGGCCACGCGACATCCGGCCATCTGGCATTTGAAGTCCCCGAAGCGCTGAGCCGCTCCGAGCGGCACTTTGTCGGCAGCTTGGCCGCTCACATCATCGCCGCCCTAGACCGGCTGGAGGAGCAAGACAAAAGCGCCACACCTCCGCAGGCTGGGCCACCACTTTCAGCTCCAACCGGCACCGAACAAAGCCTTTCCGGGGCGGCCAACCAAGCAGCGGCCAGCCAAGCCGAAGCGCTCGAAGCTTTTGTGCGCTTCACCGAAGTTTCGGCGCAGAGCAGGGAAGTGCCGGTGCTGGCGCAAAAGGCCATTGAAGTTTTGCAGAGTACGCTGGGCGGCGTCAGCGCGGCCTACTATCAGCCCGAAGAAGACCACTGGCAGATGAACGTCTGGTCGGCCGATCTGCCGCCCGAAGCGGTGGCGCGGCTGCGCTCAGGGCGCTACGACGCGCCGAGTTTCCGGCAAGCCCTCGCGCTGGGTGAGCCCCTGTTCGTGGACGGCTGGGATCCCCGCGACGATGGAATGGAGCCGTCTCAGGCCTACCGAGCGGTGGCGATTTACCCGTTTTTTCAGGATGGAGCAGCCTGCGGAGCGCTGACCGCCGCCAGCCGCGACACCGCCGTTTGGACAACCCGTGAGCGCACCGTTTTTCGGGCGGTGGGCCGCAGTTTCGGGCTGGCCCTGGAGCGGGCCGAACACCGCCGCGCCTTAGAGGAGCGCACCGAGGCGCTTGACGCCTTCGTCCGTTTTTCCGAAGCCAGCAGCCAGACCAACGACCTCGCGGCCCTCTCGGAGCAGGCCTTCAGCGTTCTGGACACCTTCTTTCCGAATTTCAGCGGCACCCTGCACGAGCGCTCAGATGAACACTGGGAACTCCGCGCGTTCACGCCCAACCTCAGCAGCGACCTGACGCAGCGGGTGGTGTTGGGTCTGCCGCTGGGCACGCCGCTGTTTACCGAGGCGCTGGAAAGCGGCGAGGCGCATTTCGTGGACGACTGGCACGACTCGGTGCCGGGCAGCGGCGAGCCGTTCCGCACCACTGGCGTCTATCCGGTGCTGATCAGCGGTCAGGTGCGGGCCTTTTTGAGTGTCTGGCTCAGAAACCGCGTGCAGTGGCATGACCGTGACCGGGCCATCGTGCGGGCGGTGGGGCGCAGCCTGAATCTGGCGCTCGAACGTGCCGACGCCGACGCCGCGCTGCGGACGCAGGGCGCTGAACTCGCCGCCCGCACCAAAGCGCTCGAAGCCTTCTCCGCGCTGACCCGCGACCTGACTTTGCAGGCCGAGGAGCTGAGTCTGGTACGGCGGGCGCAGGAAGTGGCGCTGTCGATGTTGCCGCCGGGAACCGCCCTTTACTACCGGCTTGAAGGTGAGCTGTGGCGGCTCAAATCGCAGGTGGGCGACCTCGGAGAGCCGGAGTTGCAGCGCTTGATCGACGCGGGCCTGCCGTTTGAGGCCACCCAGAACCTGCTGATTCCCTGGACGACCCGGCAGCCGTACTATCAGGGCCGCTACGACCCCGACACCGACAACCTGGCAGAATTTACCCACGAAGTGGGAGCCACGGCGACCTTGCCGGTGATGGTGGCGGGCGAGCCGACCGGCGTTTTCGTGGTGGCGCTGTTTGGTCAGCAGATCTGGAGCGCCGCCGAACGCGCCACCTTAGAAGCGGTGGTGGGCAGTCTGGGGCTGGCCAAAGAAGGCGCAAGGAGCGTGCTGGCGCTGCGTGAGCGCTCCGGCGAGTTGGAGCGCAGCAACCACGAGTTAGAGCAGTTCGCCTACGTCGCCAGCCATGACCTCCAAGAACCACTCCGCACCGTCACCAGTTTCGCGCAGCTCTTGGTGGGCAAATACCGGGGCCAGCTCGACCCCAAAGCCGACGTGTACCTGAGCATGATCACCGAGGGCACAGGCCGCATGAGCCGCCTGCTGCAAGATTTGCTGGCTTTTTCGCGGGTGTCCACCAGCGCCCAGCCGATGAAGGCGGTGGCGCTCAGCAGTGTGCTGGAAGCGGTCGGCCATGATCTACAAAACCAAATCCAGCGCAGTCAAGCCACGCTTGAGGTTGGCCCGCTGCCCAGCGTGCAGGGCGACGCGACCCAGCTGCGCCAAGTCTTTCAGAATCTGGTCGGCAACGCCATCAAATTCAGCGCTCCTGACCGGCTGCCTGCGGTGAGCGTGATTGCCCAGCCAGACGGCCCGCATTGGCGCTTTGCCATCAGCGACAACGGTATCGGCATCGCTCCCGCTTTCTTCGAGCGTATCTTCACCATTTTTCAGCGCCTGCACAGCCGCGAGCAGTATGAGGGCAGCGGCATCGGGCTGGCGATTGCCCGCAAAATCGTGGAGCGGCACGGCGGGCAGATGTGGCTGGAATCCGAGGAAGGCCAGGGCAGCACCTTCTTTTTTACCCTGCCGGACGCCGACAAGACGGTGGCAGAGGTGCAAGGGTGAACTTCGATAAAGCTTTTGGAATATTGGACGCCAGCTCTATTCCTGCCGTCGCCGCCAGCATCGTCACGGCTGAGGGGGAGCAGGTTGAGCACCAGCGCGGCGTCGCCAACCGCCTGACCGGTGAGGCGCTGACTCCCCAGCATCAGTTCGACCTCGCCAGCTTGACCAAAGTGCTGGTGACGCTGCCGGAAGTGCTGGCCCTGATCAGCGAAGGCAAACTGAGCCTGACGACAACGGTGGGCGAGGTGCTGCCGGAAGCGGGCTGGATGCAGGAAGGCGGCCTCAAAACCCAGAGCATCGCAGCGCTGCTCAGCCACACGGCGGGCCTCAAAGCGTGGGCACCACTCTACCTTTATCCAGCAGACCGCAGCACCTTGATTCAGCGGGTGCTACAGGAGCGCCAGTTCTGGACGGGCGGAGCGGGGCCGCTCTATTCGGACTTTGGGTTCATGGTGCTGGGCGCGGTGGCCGAACGGTTGCGTGGGCAGCCTTTAGATGAACTGGCGGCCAAGCGCAGCGGCCTGACGTTCAATCCGGCTGGCCCTGCTGTCGCCACCGAAACCGATCCCTGGCGCGGGCAAACCTTGCAGGGCGTGGTACACGACGAAAATGCCTTCGCCATGCAGGGCGTCAGCGGCCACGCCGGAGCGTTTGGGACGCTGGGCGCGGTGACGGATTTGGCGCGGCGATACTTGAACGAAACTTTGTTGCCGCCGCCAATCTTGCGCCTCGCCCGACAGGAGTTCGCCGCCAACGCCGAGGTGCGGCGCGGGTTGGGCTGGCAACTCAGCACGCTGGACAGTTTCGGCGGGAACCTTGCCAGCCCCGAAGGCTACGGTCACACTGGCTTTACCGGAACGAGCGTCTGGATTGAGCCGCAGCGCGGATACGCCATCACGCTGCTGACCAACCGCGTCCACCCGGCGCGGCACGGCACGGCGGGCGAGATCGTGAGGCTGCGGCGCGAGTTCCACGACGCGGTGCATTCGACTTTGTCGAAATAACCGAACACCGGCTGAGCTGTCTCCACAAACCGCGCTATAACAGCTTGTCTACTCAACTCAGCAGGGAGCAAATTATGAATCTCAACGATAAAACCATTTTAATTACTGGCGCGGCCTCAGGCCTCGGTGCGGGCACGGCCCGGATGATCGCGGGCGCGGGCGGACGGCCCATTTTGCTGGATTTGAACGCGGAACTCGGACAGGCGCTGGCCGAAGAACTCGGCGGCTTGTTTGTCAGAACCGACGTGAGCAGCGAAAGCGAAGTGCAAGCGGCGCTGGCAAGTGTGCAGGACAAGTTCGGTAACTTGCACGGCGTGGTCAACTGCGCCGGCATCGCGCCCGCCGCCACCACCGTGAGCAAGCGCGGAGCGCACCCGCTGGAACTCTTTGAAAAAGTGATTAAGGTCAACTTGATCGGCACTTTCAACGTGGCCCGGCTGGGCGCGGAGATGATGCAGCGCAACGACCCCGGCGAAGACGGCGAGCGCGG
Organism: Deinococcus psychrotolerans; assembly: GCF_003860465.1. Taxonomy (NCBI): domain Bacteria; kingdom Thermotogati; phylum Deinococcota; class Deinococci; order Deinococcales; family Deinococcaceae; genus Deinococcus; species Deinococcus psychrotolerans. The sequence continues at coordinate 261,148 of NZ_CP034185.1, read as the reverse complement.
CGTGATTATCAACACCGCCTCGGTGGCGGCGTTCGAGGGCCAAGTCGGACAGGTCGCTTACAGCGCCAGCAAAGGCGGCATCGTCGGCCTGACCGTGCCGATGGCCCGCGATCTGGCCCGCTTCGGCATCCGGGTGGTGACAATTGCGCCGGGCATTTTCGGCACGCCGATGCTGTCGGCCATGCCGCAAGACGTCCAGGACTCGCTGGCGGCGCAAGTTCCCTTTCCGGCCCGCCTTGGCACACCTGAAGACTACGCCGCTCTGGCCAAGCACATCTTTGAAAACCGGATGCTCAACGGCGAAACGATTCGGCTCGACGGCGCGGTGCGGATGGGAGCGCGGTAAGAAAACTGGAGGGCGTGCAGGCGCTCTAAGCGGGCGCTCCTAAGAAAGTCTAAACTCCTGTCCCGCTCTCGGCCCGCTTTCTTGTGCTTTTAGCTCCTAGACTCGGTTTATGAAAATTGGCATTCTGGGAGCAGGACACATCGGTAAAGCGCTGGCAAGGCTCCTCGCCGAAGCGGGCCACGACATCGGCATCAGCAATTCACGTGGGCCCGACACCCTGCGGGAGCTGGCCGAGCAACTCGGACACGGCGTCAAGGCCTACACCAACGAGGACGCCGCCCGTTTCGGTGAGCTGGTCATCGAAACGGTGCCGTTCGGCCACTACGCCGACTTGCCCGCCGTGCAAATGGAAGGCAAAATCGTGATCGACACCGCCAACTACTACCCCGAGCGCGACGGCCAAATCGACTTGGGTGGCCTTTCCGAGAGCGCTTTTATGGCCCGTCACCTGTCGGGGGCGCGGGTGGTCAAAGCGTTTAACGCTATTCAAGCCTCCCACCTGGAAACGCTGGGCGATACCAGCAAGCCGCTGGGCGAGCGCCGCGCCATTCCGATCGCCTCGGACGACGCGGAAGCCAAAGCAGTGGTCAGCACATTGATCGAGGAGATCGGCTTCGCGGCGGTGGACAACGGCAATTTGGAGCGCAGCAAGAACCAGCAGCCCGGCACGCCGATCTACGGCGCGGAAGTCAATGCGCAGCAGGCGCAAGACATTTTGGCAAAGCAGTGAGTTAAAAGCCCAACGCATTCAGGCCCTTCCCTTTGGTGGGCGGGGCCATCTTGTTGAGTGCCGCGCCCGACTTTCCCGCACGCTCTCACACTCGCAGCGCTGCATTTTGCCTACCCTGAAAGGTATTCGCCCCGCTTCTCAAAACCCATTCAAGGAGTCCCCCATGTCCAAAGCCGTTATCGTTGCCGCCTCCCGCGTGCCCACCGCAAGATTCTTGGGCGCTTTGCAAGATGTCAGCGCCGTCGAACTCGGCGCAACCACGCTGCGGGCCACTTTAGAGCGGGCTGGAATAGACGCCGCCCTGATCGAGGAAGTCATTATGGGCCAAGTCGTGCAGGCGGGCAGCGGCCAAAATCCGGCGCGGCAAGCAGCGCTCAGGGCGGGCCTCAGCAACGAGGTCGGAGCGCTGACCATCAACAAAGTCTGCGGCTCGGGCCTTAAAGCGGTGATTCTGGCCGCGCAGAGCATTCGGGCGGGTGACCAGAGCGCGGTGCTGGCAGGCGGTATGGAGAGCATGAGCAACTCGCCTTACCTGCTGCCCGGAGCCCGAAAAGGCTACCGCGCCGGAAACAAGGAAGTCATCGACGCCAATACCCAAGACGGCCTGTGGTGCAGCATCAACGACGAGGGCATGGGCATGACCGGCGAGCGGGTGGCCGACAAGTACGGCATCGGGCGAGAAGCCCAGGACGCGTACGCGGCGGGCAGCCACGCCAAAGCGGTGGCCGCTCAGCAAGCCGGGCACTTTAACGACGAGATCGTGCCGGTGACGGTTCACGGGCGCAAAGGCGACACGGTGGTGAGTCAGGATGAAGGCCCGCGTGCCGATTCCACCGTAGAAAGTCTGGGCAAGCTCAAGCCCGCTTTCAAAAAAGACGGCGGTACGGTGACGGCGGGCAACGCGCCGGGGCTCAACGACGGCGCGGCCAGCTTGCTGATCATGAGTGAGGAGGCCGCGAAGGCGCAGGGCCTGAAGCCGCTGGCCGAGATTCTGGATTACACCACCAGCGGCATGGCCCCCGAGTGGCTGATGATGACGCCGGTTCCGGCCACCCGCAAGCTCTTGGGAAAATTGAAGATGCAGGCCAGCGACATAGACCTCTGGGAACTCAACGAGGCCTTCAGCGTGCAGAGCTTGGCGGTCAGTCAGGAACTCGGCTTGGACGCGGCGCGGGTCAATGTCAACGGCGGAGCGGTGGCGCTGGGCCACCCCATCGGCGCTTCGGGGGCCCGGATTTTGGTGACGCTGCTGTACGCCCTCAAGCAGCACAACAAGGAACTCGGCGTGGCGACCCTCTGCATGGGCGGCGGCAACGGCCTAGCTCTGGCTATTCGGCGCTTGTGAGCGGGTTCGGCTTTCAGCCCGACGACGATCAGCGCCTCATCGTTGAGCATGTTCGGCAGTTTTGCCGCGAAAAAGTCGCGCCCAAAGCCGCCGAGTACGACCGCAGCGGCGAGTTTCCGTGGCCGCAACTCAAAGGGATGGCCGAGCTGGGCCTGCTGGGAGCCAGCGTGCCGGAAGAGTGGGGCGGCTCGGGCCTAGACAGCGTTACCTACGCGCTGTGCTTGGAAGAAATCTCGGCGGCGGACGCCAGCGTGGGCGTGATCGTCAGCGTGCAAAACGGATTGCCGACGCAGATGCTGCTCAAGTTCGGCACAGAGGCGCAAAAGGAAAAGTACCTGCGCCCTATGGCCACAGGACAGCATATCGGCGCGTTTTGCCTCACTGAGTCAGGAGCCGGGTCGGACGCGGCGGCCTTGAAGCTGCGGGCCGACCCGGACGGAGACGGCTGGGTCTTGAACGGGGCCAAAGCCTGGATCACCAGCATGGGGCAGGCGCAGACCTACCTGGTGCTGGCCCGCACGGGCGGCGCGGGGGCCAGTGGCGTGTCTTGCTTCGTGATCGATAAAGACACGGCGGGCCTCTCCTTCGGCAAACCAGAAGAAAAGCTGGGCCTTCACGCGGCCCACAGCGGCGCGGTGAACTTCGACGGTGTGAAGGTCAGCCAAGATCAACTGGTGGGCGAGGAAGGGCAGGGGCTCAAAATCGCTTTGGGCAGCTTAGATGCTGGGCGCATCGGGATTGCCATGCAGGCCGTCGGGATTGCCCGCGCCGCTTTTGAGGCCGCTGCCGATTACGCTCTGGAGCGCGAGCAGTTCGGCCAGAAGATTTCGGAGTTTCAGGGCGTCAGCTTCAAGATTGCCGAGATGGCCGCCCGCATTGAAGCCGCCCGCTTGGTGGCCCTCAAGGCCGCTTGGCTTAAAGATCAGGGGCAACCTTTCAGCAAGGAGGCCAGCATGGCCAAACTGCTGGCCTCAGATACGGCGGTGGAAGTCACGCGGGACGCCATTCAGGTGTTCGGCGGCAACGGCTACAGCCGCGACTTTCCAGTCGAGCGGCTTTACCGCGACGCCAAAGTCACCGAGCTGTATGAAGGCACCACCGAGATTCAGAAACTGGTGATCTCGCGGGCGGTGTTTAGGGAGCGGGCGGAGTAGAAGTGCTCGGCAACATGACGGAGCTTGAAGTCATGTTGAACGTATATGGGCCGCAGCAGGCCGGGGTGTTTCAGGACTAGGCCAAAGAAAATAGGCTGGATATAAACGCCCGCAGCCGCTCTTCTAATCAACGAGCGGCTGCGGGCAACAAAGTGAATCTTAGGTTTTAAGCCAGCGCTTCACGATTTCAGCGAGGCCATATCAATGACGAAGCGGTACTTCACATCGTTTTTGAGCATCCGCTCGTAAGCCGTGTTGATGTCCTGCATGTCAATCATTTCCACGTCGGCCACGATGTTGTGCTCGGCACAAAAGTTCAGCATTTCTTGCGTCTCGGCCACGCCGCCGATGTTGCTGCCGGCCACGCTGCGGCGGTGCGAAACCAGCTGTCCACCGTTGAGGCCCACCGGCTCCAGCGCTCCCACGATCACGAGTTGGCCGCCGCGCCTGAGGGTCTTGAGATAAGGCGCGAGGTCGTGCGAGGTGGGCACGGTGCTGAGGATGAAGTCGAAGGCGTTGCGAACCGTTTTCATGGCTTCCCGGTCGCTGCTGATGACGACTTGGTGTGCGCCGAGCCGCTTGGCGTCTTCCACTTTGCTCTGAGAAGTGGTGAACACGGTGACTTCGGCCCCCAGCGCCCGCGCAAATTTGATGCCCATGTGGCCCAGCCCGCCCAAGCCCACCACGGCGACTTTGTGTCCGCTGCCGATCTTCCAGTGGCGCAGCGGCGAGTAGGTAGTGATGCCGGCGCACAGCAGCGGGGCCACACCCTTGAGGTCTAGGTTGTCCGGAATGCTGACCACGAATTTGTCGTTGACCACGATCTGCGTGGAGTAGCCGCCGTGGGTCGGCTCTTTGGAACCGCGCTCGTAGCCGTTGTAGGTCGGGGTAAAGCTGTTTTCACAGTACTGCTCCTCGCCCCCCTCACAGGCGTCGCAGTGCTGGCAACTGTCCACCATCACGCCCACGCCCGCCAAGTCGCCCACTTTAAAGGCGCTGACCTGCTGGCCCACTTCCGTGATCCGCCCCACGATTTCGTGGCCCGGTACCAGCGGGTAGATGCTCGGCCCCCACTCGCTGCGGGCTTGGTGAACATCGGAGTGACACACGCCGCTGTAGAGAATCTCGATTTGAATATCGTGAGGCCCCACGGCGCGGCGGGTAATCTGGTGCGGCTCAAGCGGAGTCGATTTGTCGGGCGCGGCGTAAGCCTGAATGGGAGCGGAGGTCTTTGCCTGCGGATCAGAAGATAAAGTCATAACTTCCACTCTAGAGCAGTGCCGGGCAATTGAATACAGCAGAACTCCCACAAAGCCTGCGATTGAACATCAAAAAACGGGGCAAGGCAAACCGTCTCCCCTGCCCCTGTAAAGCAGAACACGTCCAGCCGCGTCAGCACGGTGTTCGAGCTGTATTCGGACGGGTTGGAGACGCTCTAGGCCGTGCAGGGCGCAGATACCCTGAGCCACTCGGCAGCCTCATCGAAGCGCTGGATTAAGGCGCTTGAGCCGGAGCAGGCCGCCTGAACGCGCTAAATTACGGCATGACCCTCCCTTCACCGGAGCATGTCCATGTGGCATGACACCTACTTGCAAACGGTCTTGCGGCCCGACTACGACTACGCCCGCGCCCACCTGCTCCCGCACCTGTTCGACGCCCTGAGCGCCCACGCCTGGATGCTGGATCAGCAAGGTGTGACGGGAGCGGCCAGAGCGCTCGAACTCCTGCGTGAACTGCGCCGTGAACCATTTCCGGCCTACGATCCCAGCATCGAGGACGTGTTTTTTACCTTGGATCTGCGGCTCGGCCAAGCCGACGCGCAGGCAGCCGGAGCGCTGCGAACCGCCCTGTCGCGCAACGATCTCGACATGACCATTTACCGCCTCAGCGCCCGCTCACGGCTGATGCGGGCGGTGGTGCGTCTGATCACTTTGCGCCTGACTTTGCTTGATCTGGCCGGACGCGAACGCGAAACGCTGATCGTGGCCTACACCCACCACCAACCCGCCCAGCCGACCACGCTGGCGCATTATCTGTGCGGCCTGGAAAACGTGCTGGCCCGCGATGTGGAGCGGCTTTTTTCGGCGCTGACTCGGCTCAATCTGTGTCCGATGGGCGCGGTGGCCCTCGGCGGCACCAGCTTTCCGATTGACCGTGACCTGACCGCCGAGCTGTTGGCCTTTGACCGCCCCATCGAAAACACCTACGACGCCGTGTCGACCAGCGATTGGCAAGTAGAAATTGCCGGAACCATCACCACAGCGGCCACCACGCTCTCAAGAGCGGTTCACGACCTGCTGTTCTGGGCCTCGCGGGGCCTGCTCACGCTGGCAGACGGCTTGGTGCAGGGTTCCAGCGTGATGCCGCAAAAGCGCAATCCGGTGGCGCTGGAACACGCCCGCACCAAGCTCAGCAAAGCCATCGGCGCGTCGGGAGCTGTCGTGCTGAGCGCCCACAACGTCCCGTTTGGCGACATCAACGACCCCGGCCCCGACATGCAGCCGCCGCTGCACACCATGTGGCAAGAATTTGGCGAAGCGGTGGACTTGCTGACCGTGACGCTGCTTTCGCCCGGCATCAACCGAAGGAAGTGGCGTGAGGAAGCCGAGGGCGGTGAAGCAGCCATTACCGAGCTGGCCGACGCGCTGGCCCAACACGATCAGGGCGGATTCAGAGAAGCCCACGCCGCCGTCAAAGCGCTGCTGCTGCGGCTGCACCAAGCTGGGCGCAAACTGAGCGAAGTCACGGGTGATGATCTGGCGGCGGTGGGCGTGAATTTACCGGAAGCGGTTTGGCGTTCGGCGCTCGATCCGGCCAATTTCGTGGCGCGGCGCACGACGTACGGCGGCCCAGCGCCCGAAACGATCAGCCAGCATCTCACCTTTGCCCGCCAGCGCTTGGAAGCCGACGGTCAGCAGCACGAAACGGCGACAGCGCGGTTCGCAGCAGCCCGCGCTGCTTTAGCGGATGTTCATTTAGATAGTGTGCCCACCGCTCCCAGCAGCGCAGATTAAGACTCATCTCACGGCCAAACGTGAGCTAACTTGAGAAAATAAAGCGGCATTGGCCTTATGCTGCACCACATCTTCACTTCATCTCAATTTTTTACCGGAGGATTCTTATGAATAAACTTCTACTCAGCTTGGCCCTCGGCGGCCTCTCAGCGGCCAGCTTCAGCCACGCCGCGCCCGTGACCATCACTTACTGGCAGTACGACTACGCCAGCAAAGTCACCGCCATCAACGAACTGATTAAAAAGTTCGAGGCTGCCAACCCCGATATCACGGTTAAGCAGGAGAACTTTCCCTACGACGCTTACAGCCAAAAAGTCGCCTCCAGCGTGCCCGCAGGACAAGGGCCGGACGTGGTGAACTTGTATTACGGCTGGCTGCCGCAGTATGTGGACGCCGGATATTTGCAGCCGCTGCCCACCAAAGAATTCCCCACTGTTTTGACCGATTCGAACTATGCGCCGATGGTCAAGACCGCCAAGATGAACGGCAAGTACTACGCGCTGCCCACCGCCGTGCGCACCCTGGCTATCTTTTACAACAAAGACCTCTTCAAAGCCGCCGGCATCAAAGCGCCGCCCAAAACCTGGGAAGAACTGATTGCTGACGCTGGGAAAATCGTGCAGGGCACCCCGCCCCGTTACACCACGCTGGGCTTCGGCATTCAGCCGGACGGCCAGGATTACCACGTGCTGCGCGAAGTGCTGGTGCGGCAGTTCGGAGGCCAGCCTTACAGCAAGGACGGCAAGACGGTCACCTACAACTCGGACGCAGGCACCAAGGCCATGACTTTTTACACCGACCTGATGACCAAGTACAAGCTGGGCGTGCCGAACTTCTTCCCCGGCAACAACAGTTACCGTGACGCCTTCATCGCTGGCAAGGTCGGCATGATCATTGACGGCTCGTTCGCCATCAACACCATCAAAAGCGGTGCCAAGTTCGACTGGGGCGTGGCTCCCTTGCCAGTGCTGACCGCCAATTCCAAGGAAAAGGACAACTTCGGCTCCTACTGGGTCAACGGCATCACCAAAAACGCCAAGGGCGATAAGCTGGCGGCTTCGATCAAGTTCCTGAAATTCTTGACCAGCGCCGATACTCAGCGCTACTGGCTGCAAAACGTCGGCGAAATTCCCGCCAGCCGCAAGCTCGCCGCCGATCCTGCCCTGCGCAAAGACCCGGTGTTCGGGCCGTTCGTCAGCAGCTTGCCGTACGCTTCTTCCACCATCTTCGTAGATGAAGCTGGACAGCGCAAAGCCTGGGTAGACGCCATCAATACCGTGCTGCTGCAAGGCAACGCGCCTGCCAACGCCGTGAAGGCCGCCGCTGCCAACGAGCAGAAGATTCTGGACGATTACTACAAGAAATAAGGCGTTTGAGCTCAACAACTCGCTGAAAATTCATCTCCTATAACTCGCTTTCAATTCATATATCCCTTCTTTCACAACTTGCCTCTTCCTTCTTTCAAGGGACAAGTCAGGTTGTGAAAGATTTTGTTGAGGCCAGAATGAGCAAACCAGTCACCGCTAAGTATCAAATAACTCATCTGCCTACTCTCTTGAAAAAAGTCGGCAGTCCGTGACGACTTCTCCCGCTACACCAGCTCTTAAACGAACTGGCAGCCTTAAGCGCAGACAAACCATCACTGCCTATACTTTCTTGGCTATTCCGCTGATCTTCTTTTTGGTCGTGCGCTTTTTACCGACTTTTGTGGCGTTGCGGCTCAGCCTCTACGACTGGAACATTCTCAAAGAAGTGCAGCCTTACGTGGGCGGCAAAAATTACAGCCGCCTGATTCAAGACGGTATTTTTGGCAAAGCGCTCGTCAACACGGCGCTGTATACCATCATCGGTGTTCCAGCACAGATTGTCATTGGGCTGATTGTCGCGCTGCTGCTCGGCAAGATTCGGGCGCTGCAGGGCGTTTTTCGGGCGCTGTATTTCGCGCCTTACGTCACGCCCATCGTGGCGGCGGCGTGGGTCTGGCAGTGGCTGTTTAGCCCGCAGTTCGGCCCGGTCAACACCTTCCTGATTTGGCTGCACATTCCGCCGCAGTCCTTTCTGACTTCCCCCAGTCAGGCGCTGGCCACTACGGCGGCGCTGGTGGTCTGGCAAAATCTGGGATTTCAAGTGGTGCTGTTTTTGGCTGGACTCGCCGCCATTCCGAGCACTTTTTACGAAGCGGCTGAAATTGACGGCGCGTCTGGCAGTCAATCGTTTTGGAAGATCACCCTACCACTGCTCAATCCCACAATTGTCTTCAGCGTGGTCACCGGAACCATTTCGTATCTGCAATTGTTTACTCAAGTCGTCAATCTCAACTTCACCGATCAAGGTGGGCCACTCGGCAGCACCATGACAGTGGCGCTTTACATCTATCAGATGGCTTTCGGGCGCTTTCAAACAGGTTACGCTTCAGCTATCACGGTGGTTCTGTTTGCGATTATTCTGGTCATCACCTTATTGCAGCTGCGTTTTCTGACCAAGCGAGTGAACTACTAATGACCGTTACCCAAAACAGCGAAATCAGCACGACAAGCTTGCCAAAACCGCCAAAACGCCGTGACTACAAAACAGTATTGGCTTACTTATTCCTGACGGTGGGTGCAATCGTCACTCTCTTTCCATTCGCTTGGATGATACTGACCAGCTTAAAAAGTTTTCAGGAACTCTTTAACTTGGGCTTTTGGCCCGAATCGCCCACGCTCGCCAACTACTCGCAGGTCATCACCCAGACCAAATTCCTGACCTGGTTCGGCAACAGCTTATTAATTGCGGGCGTCACTACGCTCAGCGTATTGTTTTTTGATTCGTTGGTGGGTTATACACTCGCCAAGTTCGAATTTCCAGGCAAGAATATAGTCTTTATTCTGATGCTCTCCACCCTGATGATTCCTACCGAAATGCTCATTATTCCGTGGTTCGTGGGCGTCACCGATATCCATTTGCTCAACTCCACGCCGGGTGCCTATTTCTCGATCATATTTCCGGGCCTCATCAGTGCTTTCGGGGTCTTTTTGATGCGGCAGTTCTTTGAATCACTGCCCAATGATTTGATAGAAGCGGCCCGCATTGATGGTATGAGTGAATTCGGCATTTTCTGGCGAATCGCCTTGCCGCTGGTGCGCCCCGCCCTGGCCAGCCTCGCCATCTTCACCTTTTTGGGCAACTGGAATGCCTTCTTGTGGCCGCTGATCGTCATTCAAAAGCCGGAGTTTAGAACGCTACCCGTCGGCACCGCCCTTTTTAACGGCGAAGCGGGCACGCAATGGGGACTCATCATGGCGGCTTCCAGCTTGGCGGTCATTCCAGTTTTGTTGGTATTCGCTTTCTTCCAAAAACAGATTATTGAAGGGATTGTACTGACGGGACTCAAGGGCTAAACCGTCTCCCCCGCGCCGTAAGGTAGACGAGTGCGCCGCCGTCAGCAGGCTCACAGGCACGCGAATGACAGCGCACTCCAGACTGCCGCTTCCAACTCCTTCATCTTGGGCAATCAGATAAACGCTATCGCCCTCAGCGGTATTTCAGGGCTTCCATCAATTCTTCGACCAGCTCAATGCTGTCGCCGCGCTGATGGGCGGTGGCCACGTGCGCTTCCAGATGACCACGCAACACCACCTCGCCTGCCCCCGCCAGCGCCCCCTGCACCGCTTTAATCTGTCGGAGCACGTCCACGCAGTACACCTCTGGGTCATCGAGCATCCGCACGATGGCGTCGAGGTGGCCACGGGCAATTTTGAGGCGGTGAGAAGCGCGTTTACGTGAATCCGGCGGCATACACAGTTTGCCCGCCGCGCTGCAAGTATCCGGCTGAGAAGACTCGTTCGACATAATTAGAGTTTATACCCTCCCCCCTGGGGTGTCAAAAGTGGATGTCAAATGTGATGTTCTCTGCTGCGCCTTGCGGCCCGTCTGTTCTATTCTTCTTCTATATCCCCCCTGGGGGGACTGGAGGCAACGAAATGACGCAAACGCTTGAGTTGGGTATCGAGGGCATGACCTGTGCCAGTTGCGTGGGGCGAGTAGAGCGGGGGCTGAAAAAGGTCGCGGGAGTAGAAGACGTTGCCGTCAATCTCGCCACCGAGCGGGCCAGCGTGCGCTTTGATCCGGCTCAAACGGACGCCCAAGCACTGCTGACCAAAGTGCGCGACGTGGGCTACCTTCCCGTGACCGCCGAACTGGATTTGCCGATCACGGGAATGACTTGCGCCAACTGCACGGGCCGGGTGGAACGGGCGCTGAGTAAGGTGAGCGGGGTGCTGAGTGCAAGTGTCAACCTCGCCAGCGAACGCGCCCACATCGAGTATTTGCCTGCCAGTACCGCGCCCAGCCAACTCAGGGCGGCGGTGCGGGAAGCGGGGTACGGCGTACTGGAAACGCAGAGCGGCGCGGGCCAGGAAGACGCCGAGCAGGCTGCCCGCCAAGCCGCGACGGATAAACTGCGCTCGCAAGTCATTTTCAGCGCTGTATTTGCCATGCCGCTGCTGCTCATCAGTATGCTGCCGATGCTGATTCCGGCCCTCGACGCCGCCCTGATGCGGGCTTTGCCGATGAGCGCCCTCAACTGGGTGATGCTGGCACTGGCCGCACCGGTTCAATTCGGCCCCGGACGCCGCTTTTACCGCCTCGGCTGGACTGCCCTGCGCCACCGCAGCCCCGATATGAACACGCTGGTGATGATCGGCACTTCCGCCGCCTTCTTCTACAGCCTCGCAGTGACGCTGTTTCCCGGCATTTTTCCGGCAGGCACCGCTCACGTTTACTTTGAAGCGTCGGGCGTGGTGATTACCCTGATTTTGCTGGGCAAGTATTTTGAGGCTATCGCCAAGGGGCGCAGCAGCGAGGCCATGAAAACCTTGCTGTCGCTGCAACCCAAAGAAGCGCGGGTTGTGCGCGGGCAGACAGAAACTCTGCTGCCAGTTGACGAGGTGCAGGTCGGCGACGTGCTGCGGGTGCTGCCCGGCGAAAGCCTGCCGCTCGACGGTGAAGTGCTGAGCGGCGTGAGCTTTGTCAACGAAAGCATGATGACCGGCGAGAGCCTGCCGGTGCAAAAGGCCGTGGGCGCGTCGGTGGTGGGCGGCTCCCTCAACGGCAACGGAGCGCTGAGCGTCCGGGTCACTCGGGTGGGGGCCGACACGGCGCTCTCACAGATCATCAAATTGGTGGAAACCGCGCAGGGCAGCAAGCCGCCGATTCAGGGGCTGGCCGACAAGGTCGTGGCAGTGTTCGTGCCGGTGGTGCTGGTGATTGCCGCCGTGACCTTTGCCGCTTGGTTCTTTTTGGGCGGCGCACTTTCTGGAAACGGGGGAGCGCTTGGTCAGGCACTCATCAACATGGTGGCAGTGCTGATTATCGCCTGCCCCTGCGCCATGGGGCTGGCGACGCCGGTCAGCGTGATGGTGGGCACCGGCAAGGCGGCTGAACTCGGCGTGCTGTTTAAGAGCGGCGCGGCGCTGGAAGGTTTGCAAGCCGCCGGGGTCATCGCCTTTGACAAAACAGGCACCCTGACGCGGGGCCAGCCCGAACTGACCGACTTGGAACTGATGAGCGGCTTTGAACGGGCTGAAGTGCTGCGCCTGATCGCCAGCGCCGAGCAAGACAGCGAACATCCGATTGCCCGCGCCATCGTGGAAGCCGCCAAACGAGAAGGGCTGCCGCTCACCGCGCCGCAGTCATCTCAGGCCATACCTGGCTTCGGCTTGGAAGCGGTGGTGGGCGGCGTGCGGGTGCAGGTCGGCGCAGACCGCTACATGGTCAAGCTGGGGCTGAGTCCAGACGCTTTTGCGGCGCAGGCCAAGCGGCTGGCCAATGAAGGCAAAAGTCCGCTCTACGCGGCGGTCGACGGTCAGGTAGCGGCGCTGCTGGCGGTGGCCGACCCGGTCAAAGCGGGGAGCCGGGAAGCGGTGGCGGCGCTGCACCGAGCGGGCCTTCAAGTGGCGATGATTACCGGAGACAACGCCCGCACCGCTCAGGCCATCGCCCGGCAACTCGGCATCAATGAAGTCAGGGCCGAGGTCTTGCCCGCTGACAAAGCGGCCACCATCAAGGCGCTACAGGCGGGCGGCCAGAAAGTGGTGTTCGTGGGCGACGGCATCAACGACGCTCCAGCGCTGGCTCAGGCCGACGTGGGAGTGGCGATTGGCACCGGAACCGATGTGGCCGTAGAAACTGCCGACGTGGTGCTGATGTCGGGCGACGTGCGCGGCGTACCCAACGCGCTGGCCCTCTCCCGCGCCACGTTACGCAACATCCGGCTGAACTTGTTCTGGGCCTTCGCTTACAACGCGCTGCTGATTCCGGTGGCGGCAGGCGTGCTGATTCCGGCCTTCGGCATCCGGCTCAGTCCAGTGCTGGCCGCCGCCGCGATGGGTTTTTCGAGCGTGTTCGTACTGAGCAACGCGCTAAGGCTGCGGCAATTTAAGCCGCCTGTCCGGGTGGCAGAGGTGGAAGCGCAAGCGGCTGACGGACGGTTGGCCCGAACCTGAGCGCTCAGGAAACTAAAAGTAACCTGACCTCCCCTTTTGCCTGATTGACAGGGCAGACTTTAGACAATCGACTCACGCTTCTCACGCCCATTGAGTCTTCTTGAGCCATGACCTTTCAAATCAGTTCACGGCTGCGCCCACTCAAATACGGCGGCTTAGCTCTGGCCCTCAGCGCCGCGCTGGCTTCCTGCGCCTTCGTAACCGGCCCCAACACCGCCGCGCCGGATTTGGGCCTGAAGCTGCCCAACGGCTTTCACACCGAGATTTACGCCAGAGGCTTCAAAAAGCCGCGCATGATGGCCACCGCTCCCAACGGTGATATTTTTCTGAGCGACAATGACACCGGCAAAGTCTGGGTGCTGCTTGACCGCAACAATGACGGTAAGCTCGACAGCAAGCAGGTCTATGCCCAGAACCTCAACGAGCCGAGCGGCTTGGCCTTTCACGGCGGCTATTTGTACGTGGCCAACACCGACGCGGTGGTGCGCTTTGCCTACAAGTCCGGTGACACGATGGCTTCCGGCGCACCCGAAAAGCTGGTGGACTTGCCCAATAAAGGTAAGCACTACTCGCGCACAGTGGTCTTCGGGCCAGACGATAAAATGTACGTGGCGGCTGGCAGCGACTGCAACGCCTGCGAGGAAAGCGACCCCAAACGCGCCGCCGTGTGGATCTACGACGCCGATGGCAAAAATGGCCGCCCATTTGCCACTGGCCTAAGAAACGCAGTGGGCCTGGCTTGGCAAGGCGGCACGCTTTACGCCACCGCCAATGCCCGTGACTTGCTCGGCAACAACACCCCGCCCGAGTCTTTTTTCAAAGTCAGCGACGGCAAGAATTATGGCTGGCCCTACTGCTACCCGCTGGCGGCCAACGCTACTCAAGTCTGGGACAAGGACTTCGGCAAGAAAGATCAGGCGTACTGCGACGCGGCTCAGCCCGCCTTTGCGACCACCACCGCCCACGCCGCACCGCTGGGACTGGCCTTTTACAACGCCGCAGCCTTTCCCGCCGAGTACCGAGGGCTGATGTTCGTCGGCCTGCACGGCTCTTGGAACCGGGTGGAGAAGTCCGGTTACAAAGTCGTGACCGTCAACCCCCAAAGCGGCGAGGTCAAGGACTTTATGACCGGATTTGTCGCCAGCCCGAGCACCAGCGTGACCACCTCCGGGCGGCCCGTGGACTTGCAGGTGACGCCGGACGGGTCGCTGCTGCTGAGCGACGACGGCAACGGCCTGATCTACCGGGTGTCTTACGACGGTAAGTCCTGAACCCGGTCTAGAGGCGAGCGTCCAACTCGCCTTGTTCCAGCGCCAACACACCCAAAACATACGGATGAACGGCTGAAATTCCGGCTCCTTCGCTGAAGCGCCGCAGACCTTCCAAACCCAGATGAAACTCCCTCACAGCGCGGCCCCGCTTGGCTTTGACGGCCCGCGCTTTGAGGCGCACGAGGTGTTGCGGCTGAGTATATTCTGGGCCGTAAATGATTCGCAGGTACTCGCGCCCGCGCACCTTGAGGGCCGGTTGCAGCAGGCGCTTGTCGTCTTGGCGAAAGTGGAGCGGCTTGACCACCATGCCTTCGCCGCCCTGAGCCGTCAGCGAAAGCCACCAGTCGGTGGCGGCTTGCTGGCTGGCCGGGTCATTCAAGTTGAAGATCTGCGCAGCAGTGCTAATAAATAAATCCGGCGCGGCGTCGACCAACTGACCCAGCATCTCCAGATGCCACAGGTGCGTCTGATCATCGTGGACGGCACCCTTTGAGGCCAGCAAATGAAACGGCGCGACTTTGAGATCAGCCGGAGTATCGACTTGCCGCACATACGCCCGGTAAGCTTGGCGGTACGCGTGGAGGTCTTCGGCCCGCGTCTGGGTGTGGCTCAGCACCTCGGCAAGGGGCAGGCCGCGCCGCTGGGCTTGCTCTAAAAGCTGCACGGCAGCGCCGAGGGCCGTTTCTCCAGCGGCGGCGACTGGCGCGTATTGCCCGCGCAGCAACTCGCCCGCTTTGAAGTTCCACGGCAAAATCTCGGCGTCCAGCAGCAGCCAGTCGGTTTTGAGCGCTTCCCAAAGTCCGGCCCGCGTCGCCGCCTGAGTCGCCCGTTCCAGCAGATCACGCTCCCAGGCCGCGTCTTTGAAGAAAGGCCGCCCAGTGCGGGTGTAAATCGCTCCGCTGGCATCTTGCCTGAGCAGCAACAGGGTGCGTGAACCCATGTGCTTTTCTTGGCAGATCACCTCGGCTTGACCCTCAGCGCGGTAGTAAGCGAAGGCTTCGTCGGGGTGTTCGAGGTAGTCTGGGCGCGAACTGGTTTCCACCGGACTCATGGTCGGCGGCAAATACAGGGCGTCGGCGGGATCAATTCCGAAACGCCCGAAGACTTCCAGCGCCCCGCGCATCTCGGCGGCTTTGAGGTTGACGCTGCCAAAAGTGCGCGTCTCCAAGCGCTGATCGCCGCTGAAATCGGCCCACTCCAGCGGAGCATCGGCTCCTCCAGCAAGCGGTAAAAAAGGGCGACTGGGCGCGGCGTACTGGGCCAAAGCAGGCACGCTGACAAGTTCCAACTCTGGATAGCGAAGGGCCGTCAGTGCGCCGCCGAAGACGCAGCCTGTGTCTAAGTTGAGGGTGCGGTTGACCCAGACTGGGCGGGCGACTGGCGTGTGGCCGTAGATGACCCGTCCTCCGCCGCTGTATCCCTTGGCCCAGTCGCGGCGCACCGGCATTCCCCACTCATCGGTGGAGCCGTCCACGTCGCCGTAGAGGGCAAAACTGCGCACACGGCCCGATGAGCGCCCCTGATAAGCTTCGGGCAAGCCCGCGTGGGCGACCACCACCGCGCCGCCGTCCAGTTGCAGATGGCCGGTCAAACCGCGCAGAAAAGTGCGAACTTGGGTTTTGAAGGCCTCGCCGCGCTCCTCAAGCTGGCGCACGGTGTCGGCCAAGCCGTGCTTGAGGGTGGCCTTTTGGCCGTCCAGCACCCGCATCAGCTTGTCGTCGTGGTTGCCGATCACGCACAACGCCTGACCCGAATGCACCATTTTCATCACCAAGTCCAGCACACCCGCCGAGTCTGGCCCCCGGTCAATCAAGTCGCCCACGAAGACTGCCGTGCGGCCCTGTGGGTGCTGGCCGTTTACATAACCCAGCTGGGTCAGCAGCGCTCGCAATTCGCTGAGGCAGCCGTGAACGTCACCGATAAAGTCGAACGGCCCCAAGAGGTCTTTTTTGTTGGCGTTCAGCGGCACCCGCCGGATTTGAGCGGCGCTGATCTCCTCCTCGGAGCGCAGCGCCCAGACTTGCCGGAAACCTTCTTTGGACAGGCCGTTGAGGGTGCGCCGCAACTCCAGATGCTGGCGCTTGATCACGTCCGGCGATAAGGCCCGGTCAGAGCGCTCGGCGTGGCGGGCTTGCAGCACCTTCAATGGCAAATCCAGCACGATGGCCACTGCCGGTACATCGTATTGGCGGGCCAGCTTGATGAGGCGCTGGCGATCATCCGGGCGCACGCTGGTGGCGTCAACGACGGTCAGGCGGCCCCGCGTCAGGCGCTTGCCCGCCACGAAAAATAAGCTGTCGAAGGCGTCGGCGTTGGCGTCCAGCGCAGCTTCATCGTCGCTGACCAGCCGCCGGAAAAAATCGCTGGAGAGTGTCTCGCTCGGCAAAAAGTGCTGCGCCGCGAAATGGGTTTTGCCTGCCGAGGACGCACCGACCAAGGCCACCAAGCAGAGTTCGGGGAGGTCAATCGGGATTTCAAGCGGAGACACATCAGACATGAGCGGGTTCATCCTTACTGGGGCGAGAGATTTGAGGAGTGAGCCGCTCAAACACGCCCACCTGAGTCAGCGCCCCGAAGTCTGGATGCTCCTCGCCGACGCCCTCGAAGCGCACCGCGTAACCGTACTGCGCTGATGCCGCTCGCGCCCACGCCTCAAACTCGGCCCGCGTCCACTCGAAGCGGTGGTCAGCGTGACGCAGGTTTGGGTGGAGGGAATCCGCGTGGGCAAAGATGGCGTTGTACTCGCGGTTGGGCGTGGTCACGATGACAGTTCTCGGCTGCGCGTCCCCAAACACATTGGCGCTGAGCGTGTCCAGCCTCGACGGATCAAGGTGTTCAATGACTTCCACCAGCGCCGCCGCGTCGTAGCCGTGCAGGCGGGCGTCCCGGTAGGTCAGCGAGCCGTGCAGCAAAGTCAGACGCTGCTCAAGTTCGGGGCGCTCATCCAGCTTGAGCTGGCGGCGGGCAAATTCCAACGAGCGGGCGCTGACATCCAATCCGGTCAGTTGGCGAAATTGGGCGTTTGGCAGCAAGCGGCCCAGCAATTTGCCCTCGCCGCAGCCCAAATCCAGCACCCGCGCCGCGCTGCTCTTTCTTAGCAATTCGGCCACCCGCTCAAGCCGCTCTTCGTGAACCTGAGAGCGGGGCGGGGCCGCCGGAATGCCCAGCCGCTCGCCCGCCTGCTCGATCAGCGAGCGCAGTTGCAGGTAGCGCCGCACGATCAACTCGCGCTCCGGATGGGTTCCGAGCCAGCCCGCACCGCGCCGCAGCAATTTGTCCACTTCCGTTTCATCCAGAAAATACGGCTTGCGGCTGCCGTCCAGCACTGGCAGAAGGATGTAGAGGTGTGCCAGCACCTCACTGAGTTTGAGCGTGGCCGACAATTTGAGGCTCAGGTAAGGCCGCTCGCCCCATTCTGGATAAAGCGGGTCGAGGGCAATCGGAGTAGCCACGATTTGGTAGCCCAGCGGCGCGAACAAGCGCTCTACGAGGTCGGCGGGGCCGCGTGCGGCGAGGCAGGGAATCTCCACGCTCAGCGGCAAGGGAAGGTCGGCCAAGGCTTGCCGCTCCTTGCTGCGCCCGCTCATGGCCGTGCTGAAAGTGTCCAGCAGCGCGGCGGCCAGAAAGTGACCGGAGGCGTACGGGCGGTCATTGACGTAAGGCTCTAGGGGCGCACTCTGCTCGGCCTTGACCTGCCGCGAGAGGGCCACCGGATCCACGTCCAGCAGCAGCGCGGCGGTGGCCCGCTCGTCACTGACTTCAGGGAAAAAGACCCGCGCCTGACCGAACGGCAAGCTGGCCTGATGGACGCGGTCAGGGTGCTTGTAGAGCAGATAGCCAAGGTCGCTGGCCGGGTAATCCGGCGAGCCGAGTTCGGGCGCGGGGCAGGTGAGGGTCAGCGTCAGCAACATTCTGGGTACAGGCTAGCAGGCGGGCCGGCAGGGGTGCGTCGGCCAAATGGCGCAGCAGTTAGGCGGGCAATTCCTCCGGCAAGAAGTGCAAGTCCAATTCGGGCAGACCCTCCACAAACTGCGTCAGCAACTCCACAGCGCCCAGCAAGTCGCGTTCGTCCACCACTTCCACCGGGCTGTGGGTGTAGCGGTTGGCCACCGACACCGCTCCCGCCGGAATGCCCGCGCCCGAGTGTTGCAGCGCCCCCGCATCGGTGCCGATACCGCGCAGGAGTTCATACTGCACCGGAATTTGGCCCGCTTGCGCCGCCGCCGCCAAACCGCGCCGGACGGCCGGATGAGCCAAAGTAGAAAAGTCCATTACCTTGATAGCCGCGCCCGCGCCCAGCACCAAATGATCGCCGCCCGTTTCGGGGGTGTCGTCGGCTGCCGTCATGTCCACCGCGAGGGCCACATCTGCCGGATAAGCCTGGGCGACGGCAGTGGCTCCGCGCAGACCAACTTCTTCCTGCACCGTAAACGCCACGATCAGGGTGACGGGCGGCGCATCGGTCTGGTAGCGCTCCAGCAAGGCCAGCAGCACCGCGCAGCCGGCCCGGTCATCGATGGCGTGAGCGGTGTAGCGCCCGCTGCCCCTGCCCAACTCAGCCAGCTCCCCGCAGAAGCCCACCGCGTCACCGAGTTGCACACCCATTTCGGCAGCTTGTTCGGCACTTTTCGCGCCGATATCCACATACAGTTCGGGATAAGGCACCACCCGCTGCCGGTCGGCGTCGGCCAGCAGGTGAGCGCTTTTGGTGCCGATGACGCCCAAAAGCCGCTCCGCTGCCGTGCGAACCCAGACCCGCTGGGCCGGCAGAATCCGGTCATCGGTGCCGCCGACTTTTTCAAGCCTTAAAAAGCCCTGCGGTGTGATCTGGCGCACCCGGAAGCCCACTTCGTCGGTGTGGGCGGCCAGCAGCAGTCGGCGCGGCTGCCCTTTGGCCGCATGGTCACCTGCTGTATGGTCACCCGCCGCCCGGCGTGTGGCGATCACGTTGCCGAACGCGTCCACTTCGACGCTGTCGGCCAGCGGAGCCGCCAAGCGCAGCAGCGCCCTCACCACGTCTTCCTCCGCGCCGCTGGGGCCAGTCAGGGCGACGAGTTGGCGCAGATAAGAAAGGAGCGTGGCTGTCCCCGAATCAACTAAAGGCGTGTCAGACATACCGCCAGCATACAAGCCGATTGAAGCTGCACGCCACTTCGCCTCCCTGCACGGCCCTATTCATGAACCGGCCCAGCGCATGGTGAACAGATCAGCCAACTTGGGCGCGAACGGTGAGGCGAGCGCCGCGCCCAGCAGCGCGTGGTGGGCCGCCTTGATCCGCGCCGACGCCGGACGGCCAAAGCCCATATTGATCTCGGCCTGCTGCGCCCCGCGCTTTGCCGCTTGCCGCCGCGCCGCGCTGAAACGGTTAAAGGCAGCTTTTTGTCTGTTACTCAGTTGCTCGCTGTGCGCTGCCTCCGAGAGCAGCGGGGCCAGCGCCGCCGCGTCCAGCCAGCCGAGAGTCATACCTTGCCCGCCAATCGGACTGACTTGGTGGGCCGCGTCACCGATCAGAGACACCCGGCCCCGCACCATCTCAGCGGCCAGCATCCGCCGCGTCTCGAAGGCGCTGAGCATCTGGCACTCGGCGGTGGGCAGGGGCAGGCCGAGCCGCTCGCGCACGGCGGCGGTCAGATCGACTGGGGTCGCGTCGGGAAGATGCTCAGATGTCCAGACCACCCAGCGCCGCAGACGGTTGGGCAAAGGAAAGGACTCCACCACGCCCTTTTCCGAAAGCTGAATCAGGGCGTGCTGGCCGTAAACGGTGGTGTCGGGGAAATCGCCCATCAAGTAGGTGTCGGCGTAGCGGCGACCCTGATAGGCGATTCCGGCGAGTTGGCGCACCGCACTCCGCGACCCGTCAGCCCCGACCACGAAGCGGGCGCGGAGGTGCTCGACTGCTCCGCTCGTATCTTCAACCGTAACTTCAACACTGTGGCCCTCATCCTTGAGACTGAGGAGCTTGAGGCCGCGCCGCAAAGCATCGGGAGCCAGCTCGGCCAGCCGCTCAGCCAGCAAGCGCTCAGTTTCGCGCTGCGGCAAGCTGAGAATAAACGGATACCGCTCCGAGACGCCCGACAGCGACAGCTCACCGATCACGCCTTGCTTGCCGCGCAGCACGCCGCCCAGAATCGGCAGGCCAGCGCGGATCAGGGCGTCCGTCACGCCAATCTGCTCCAACACCGAGAGAGCGGGCGGGTGCAGACCGATGGCCCGCGAGTGGGCGCTGACCGACAAGCGCTGCTCCAGCACCTGAATATTCAAACCGCGCTGCGCCAGCAAGCTGCCCAGAAACAAGCCAACTGGGCCGCCACCCACGATCAACACGTCAAGCATGGCGGGTGTACTGGTAAAGGAGGAGATGACGAAATGGAAACTGCCGCCTGAGCCGCCAGCCGCTCGGCAGCATTCGGCGCAACTCCGAGGGCGTGAAGCTGCGCCGAATGGA
This sequence comes from Deinococcus psychrotolerans, assembly GCF_003860465.1. NCBI lineage: Bacteria > Thermotogati > Deinococcota > Deinococci > Deinococcales > Deinococcaceae > Deinococcus > Deinococcus psychrotolerans. The sequence goes on along the minus strand of NZ_CP034185.1, from coordinate 240,358 downwards.
GAGCAGACCGTCGGCGCGGATGAATGAGTCTTTAAACAGGGGCAGAGTCAAGGTGCTGAACACCGCGTAAGGCAGCGGGTGGCGCTCCAAGTCGCTGTGGATGACTTTGCCAAGGCACAAGCGCTGGCAATCGTCCAGTAGAGCCGCCAGCTCCTCGGCGCGGAGGTGGTGGAGCAGGTGATTGGAGATCACGAAGTCGAAGAGGCGGCCCTCGCGCACCAGATCGTGGCTCATGGCCTGCCGGAAACGAATCGGGGAAGCGCCCACAAGTTGCGGCAGGGCCGAGGCGTAGCGAATGGCCCGCTCGTCGGCGTCGATGGCGGTGATGTCGAGCCGCAGACCATCCTGAGCCGCCCAGCGTCCCAACTGACGCGGCACGTCGCCGCCGCCGCAGCCGATGTCGAGCAGGCTGCTGGGCCGGGTGGCCGACAACAGCGGGCGCAACTCACGTTGGTACACTGCACGCCAGCCTGAAACCACCGCATTGACCTGTCCGAAATTCCGGTAAGTCTGCTCCAGCTGGGTCAAATCGCAGTCGTCGGCGTCCATCGCTTCCGGAACGCCGGTCAAGCGCCGCCGCAAGTCGGGAAAGAGCGGTGAGGGGCCGAGTGTCAAGCTAGCTCCCTCGGCAAACAGTCATCAGGCCCATCTCGACGGTCAGGCCGGGGCCGAACGCCATGGCGCACAGCCGCTGGTGGGGCTGGGACTGCTCAGCAGCGCTGTTCAGGTGCTGTTCCAGAATGAACATCACCGTGGCACTGCTCATGTTGCCGTAGTCGCGCAGCACTTCCCGCGAGGGCGTAAGCTGCTCCGCGCTGAGTTCCAAGCTGGCCTCTACCTTGTCGAGAATGCTGCGCCCCCCCGGATGAATCGCCCAGCGCTCGATCTGAGAGTAAGGCGCGTCGGTGAGCGCCGATTCGCGGGCCAGCATCGGTGCCAGCGCTCCCTGGATATGGGCCTCGATGATGTCGGGCACGTAGGTGCTCAGCACCATCTCAAAGCCCTGGTCGCCAATGCGCCAGGCCATATCCTTCTGGCCGATGCCCACCGGGGTCAGGGTCGTCTCGAAGTCGTCGAAGCGCAACTTGGCGCGGTGGCCCAGGTCGGTGCGGGCGCTGACGATAGCGGCGGCGGCTCCGTCGGCAAACAGGCTGCTGGCAATCAGGGTATCGGGGTCGTTGGCGACGCGCATGTGAATTGAGCACAGCTCAGCGCAGATGACCAGCACGGTGGCGTCCGGTTGGGCCTCGCAGAAGGCTTTGGCCATCCGCAGAGCCGGAAACGCCGCGTAACAGCCCATGAAGCCGACGTGAAAGCGCTGGGTGGTGGGAGCAAGGTCGAGCGCCCGAACCACGTCGTATTCCGGCCCCGGCGCGTAAAAGCCGGTACACGACACGGTGATGACGTGGGTGATGTCGCTGGTCTGCACTTCCGGGCAAGCAGCCAGGCTGCGGCGAGCCGCCTCGATAAACAGCTTGGGCGCTTCCTCGGCGTAGAGTTCGTTGCGCTCCCTGGTGCTGGGTTCCAGCAGTCGCCGCTCGGCGGGGTCGTAGAAGAGTCCGGCAGGCAGACTCTGATCGGCGCTTAAGTTGGCCTGCTTGAGTTCGGAGATGACGCTGGCCCGCCGGTCAATGCCGGAAGCATTGTAAATCGAGCCGACCAACCGCTGCGAGAGGCGCGTGAGCTGCGGCTGAATCTTGACCATGTCGCGCAATTCGGACTGGTCGTACACCGTTTCAGGAATGGCGCTGGCCAGCGCGTGAATATAGACAGACATAGCTTAGCCTAGAGACTTGAGCTGACCCAAGCTGTAACAAAAGCAGAGACGGGCTTAAGCAAGGCTTGGGGATTGAATGTATGGATCAGAGAAACGCCGATTTCAGGCCAGCCGCACCGCCAGATGATAAACCTTAAGCATGACCACTCTCCGCTTCTTCGCGGGCAGTTACACTAGCCCGCTGCCGCACGCTCCCAAAGCCGAAGGTAAGGGCATTTACAGCCTGAATCTGGATCTGGACAGGGGCCTGCTCACCGCGCCCCACCTGGCCGCCGAGGTGGCTCAGCCGTCCTTTTTGGCATCCCATCCCCACCTGCCAGTCCTCTACGCCATCAGCGAGCTGGACGAGGGGCAGGTCAGCGCTTATGGCATTGAGCCAGATGGAAGTTTGCAACTCCTCAACCAGCAGTCCACTCAAGGCGCGTCTCCGGCACACGTCAGCGTGGACGCGGCGGGGCGCTACGTCCTGTGTACCAACTATGTCAGCGGCCTCTCGGTGCTGGCTTTTCCGGTATCCGGTGACGGCAGCCTAGAGCCGTGCGCGGCCAGCGACACCCACCACGGGCACGGCCCGAATGCCCAGCGGCAAGAAGGCCCGCACCCCCACAGCGTCACGCCTTCGCCAGATGGCCGACATGCTTACGTGGCCGATCTGGGCACCGACGAGGTGGTGGGCTACGACCTTGACCCAGATCGGCTGCTCAAACGAATTGGACGGGCCAACCTCCCGCCCGGCAGCGGCCCGCGCCACACCGCTTTTGATCCGGCGGGGCTGTTCGCCTTCGTTACGCTGGAACTCTTACCGGGAGTGGCAATTTTGCGACGCGAACCGGAGAGCGGTGAACTGGCCCTGATGGACATCTGCCTGGTTCAGCTGCCCGATTTCAGCGGCACCAACGCCCCCGCCGAGGTGATGGCCAGCCCCGACGGGCATTTCGTGTATGTCTCCAACCGGGGACACGACAGCGTGGCCGTCTTCAGGTTTGATCCGGCCAGCGTCCGCCTGACCTTGCTTCAATACGCTCCGACGCTGGGCCACACACCGCGCGGCTGCGTCCTGACGCCAGACGGCTCACTGCTGCTAGCGGGCAATCAGGACAGCTCGAGCATCACCGTTTTTCGCCGCCAGCATGACAGCGGCTTACTGCAAGTCATGGGCACCTTTGATTGCCCCACGCCGACCAGCTTCTGCTTTGGGTGAAGTGTGTTGGGGAGAGGGTCAGCTTTTCGCTCGTCCCACCACCGCCCACAGAGGATCGCCGCCGCGCCGCCCTTGCATGGGGCTGCGGTCGAGTTGCACGATGTCCGTCCAGTTGCCCGCTTCCTCCAGATAATGCTGCACCAACGCCTGCTGCCCCGCACTGCCGAGCTGATGCCAGATCGCCACCGCCTTGCTGGGAAAGCAGCGGTTGGAAAAGGTGATGACCACCGGCCCGCCCGCCGTGACCACCCGTCCCAGATCGCGTAGCACCGCCACCGGGTCGGTCAGGTAATCCACCGAGACGCACAGGCCTGCTGCGTCGAAAGAATTATCCTCGAAGGGCAAGTGAGCGTCGGTATTGAGGTTTTGCACCACGTAAGCGTTCAGGCACGGGTTGCGGGCCAGCTCAGCTTCGTTGAGGCCCAGCCCGACCACCCGGCCATACTCCACTTCCGGCGGCAAGTGGCTGATCCAACTGCTCATCACATCCAGGACGCGCCCGCCCGCCGGAAAATACTCGCGGTAAAGCTGGGTCACGGCGGCGATGGCCCCGTCGTCGATGTGGGTCACGAAGCGCGGAGAGCGGTAAAACAGCTCGTCGGGCGTCTCGTCTTGCCGCCGGAAGGCATTGGGGAGCAGTTGACTGGTGAGCGGCTTGTCCATGCCCATAGTTTTGGCCGGTCGAGCGGGCCGCGCCGTAAGCTGTACGGCAAAGTCGGCCTCCCGCGTTTTGAGCCGCAGTCGCGCTGCCTGAAGCGTGCTACGGTAGCGCCAGAACACTCAAACCACGAATGAGGACTGACTTTGCCCATACACTCCAGTGACTATTCAGGCGCACACCCCTCCCCAGCAGGAGGCCGCCCGTGATGCTCTCCGGCGTTCGGGTGGCCGACTTTACCCGCGTGCTGACCGGGCCATTTTGCACCATGCTACTGGGCGACCTCGGTGCGGACGTGATCAAGGTCGAGCCGCCACAGGGCGACGACACCCGCGCCTGGGGGCCGCCGTTTCAGGTATCAAGTAGCGGGCGCGAGTCCAGCTATTTTCTGAGCGTCAACCGCAACAAGCGCAGTCTGGTACTGGATCTCAAGAGTGAGGCGGGTCTGGAGGCGGCCCGCGCTCTGATCGCCAGCAGCGACGTGGTCGTCGAGAACTTCCGGCCCGGCACCTTCGAGCGGCTGGGCTTCGGCTGGGAAGCACTCCACGCCGAGTTTCCGCGCCTGATCTACGCCAGCGTTTCGGGCTTCGGACAAAGCGGGCCTTACCGCGAGCGGGCCGGTTACGACGTGATCGCGCAGGGCATGGGCGGCATGATGAGTTACAACGGCGAACCCGGCGGCCAGCCCCTGCGGGTGGGCGTGGCAGTGGCCGACGTGTTCTCGGGAGCGCTGCTAACGCAGGCGATTCTGGCGGCCCTTTACCAACGCGAAAAGACGGGTCAAGGCGAGCGCTTAGACGTGAACCTGCTCGAAAGCGTCATCGCGCTGGGCAGCAGCCAAACCGGGCGCTATCTTGCCACTGGCGAAATCCCCGTGCCCGTCGGCAACGAGCACCGCAGCATCGTGCCTTACGGCACATATGAATGCGGCGACGGTTTTATCAACATCGCGGCGGGCAATGACGCGCTGTGGCGCAAACTGGGCGTGGCTCTAGACCGACCCGAAATGGCGGCTGACGAGCGCTTTGCCACCAACGAGCGGCGGGTGCAGCAGCGCCCCGAGTTAGAGCGTCAACTGGCCGAGGCCCTCTCGCATTTCGGGCGCGAGGAAGTCACCCGGCGCTTGGAAGTGGCGGGCGTGCCGTGCGGCCCAGTCAATGACATGGCCGAGGTGTTCGCCGACCCGCATGTGCAGGCCAGGGGCGTGGCGGTAACGGTTCCGCACGCCTCACTGGGCCATACCACCGTCACGGCTCCCCCGTGGGAAATCGGTGGAGTGACGCCCACCGTGCGCCTCGCTCCGCCCACTCTCGGCCAGCACAGCGAGGAGATTTTGAGCGAACTCGGACAAGACACGCAACCTTAAATCTCTCTTCCCTACCCTACCTCAAGGAGACTTCATGCTCGACTATTTCCAAACCCGTTCGCTGCTCGGCCCCGATGAGCAGCTTGTGATGCAGAGCGTGCGCGGCTACGTGGACGCCAAACTGATGCCGCAAATTGCCGAGTGGTGGGACGACTCCGATTTGCCGGTGCGCGAGGTCATGCGTGAGTTCGGCGCTCAGGGCCTGCTCGGCCCGACCACGCCCGAGGAATACGGCGGCTCTGGCGCGAGTTACAGCGCTTACGGCGCGATGATGTATGAACTCGAGCGCTGCGACAGCGGCCTGCGGAGTGCGGCCAGTGTACAGGGCAGCCTGGTGATGTACCCAATTTTCACCTACGGCAGCGAAGAGCAAAAGCGGCAGTATTTGCCGGGTCTGGCGTCCGGTGAGCTGATCGGCTGCTTCGGCCTGACCGAACCCGACGGCGGCTCCGATCCCGCCGCCATGCGGACCCGCGCCCGCAAAGACGGCGGCGATTACGTGCTCAACGGCAATAAAATGTGGATCACCAACAGCCCGGTGGCCGACCTGGCGGTGGTCTGGGCCAAAGACGACGAGGACGTGATACGTGGCTTCATCGTGCCGAGGGACGCCAAAGGTTTTTCCACGCCCAAAATTCAGCGCAAGATGAGCCTGCGGGCCAGCGTCACCGGCGAAATCGTGCTGGAAGACTGCCGCATTCCGGCTGAAAATATGCTGCCCGGCTCCGGCGGTCTCAAAAGCCCACTGGGCTGCCTGACTTCGGCCCGTTTCGGCATCGCCTGGGGAGCGATGGGCGCGTTGGAGGCGGTGTATCAGACGGCGCTGGATTATTCGGTCAGCCGCACCACCTTCGCCAAGCCGATTGCCTCACGCCAACTGGTGCAAGACAAGCTGGTGCGGATGGTCACCGATCACTCGGCGGGCTTTTTGCTGGCGGCGCAACTCGGGCAGCTCAAAGACAGCGGCAAGATGACCTTCGGGCAAGTTTCGCTGGCCAAGCGCAACAACGTGCGGGTGGCGCTGCAAGGTGCGCGTCTGGCCCGCGAGCTGCTGGGCGGTAACGGCATTACCACCGAGTATCCGGTGATTCGCCACATGCTCAACCTCGAAACAGTGGACACCTATGAGGGCACGCACGACATCCATACGCTGATCGTGGGGCGCGATCTGACGGGTTTGAACGCTCTGGGATAGTCAGTAGGGCAAAGAAATCGGGGCGAAAAGGCTGTCAATATGCCTTTTCGCCCCGCTCTCATGCTGCTCTTTTTAGTGGCCCAGCACTTTGCTGAGGAAGGCCTTGGCCCGCTCGTGTTTGGGATTGTTGTAAAACTCTTCGGGGGTGGTGTCTTCGACGATGTTGCCCTCGTCGAAAAACACCAGCCGGTCGGCCACTTCGCGGGCAAAGCCCATTTCGTGGGTGACGCACAGCATGGTCATGCCAGACCGGGCCAGGCCCTTCATCACGTCCAGCACTTCCTTGATCATCTCGGGATCGAGCGCCGAGGTCGGCTCGTCAAACAGCATCACCTTGGGTTCCATCGCCAGGGCGCGGGCAATCGCCACGCGCTGCTGTTGACCACCGGAGAGCTGCGCCGGGAACTTGAGCGCCTGCTCCTCGATGCCGACCCGCGTCAGCAGTTCCATCGCTTGCTTTTCGGCGTGGGCTTTGGGCGTCTTGCGAACGCGCATGGGAGCCAGCGCCACGTTTTGCAGCACGGTCAGGTGCGGAAAGAGGTTGAACGACTGAAACACCATCCCGACTTCGCGGCGAATGGCGTCGAGGTTCTGGCCTTCTTTAAGTTCGATGCCGTCCACGATGATGGTGCCCTTGTCGTGTTCTTCGAGGCGGTTGATGGTGCGAATGAAGGTGGATTTGCCGCTGCCCGACGGCCCGATGATGACCACCACCTCACCCGGCTGCACGGTCATGTTGACGCCGCGCAGGGCGTGGAAGCTGCCGAAATTCTTGTGAACGTCCACCGCTTTGATGATCGGCTCGGCGTTGGGCTGTAAAGCGGGTTTTTGCAGGGACGCGGTCATGGGTTGGCTCCTTGTGGCAAAGGGTCGGGCGGATGGGCTTGGGCAGTAGACTTGGTGTTCAGCTTACCGCGCTCCCGCCGGCGCTTCCAGCCTGCGGGCCAGCAGCGAGAGCAGGTAAGCAAAGATGAAATACAGCAGCGCCACCGTCAGGTAAATTTCAAAGGTCGCCGTGACCACCCGGTTGGCGGTGATGCGCCCGGCCCCAGCCAGTTCGATCAAACCGATGATACTGACCAGCGAGGTGTCTTTGAAGAGGCTGATAAATTGCCCGACCAGCGGCGGAATCATGTTGCGAACCGCCTGCGGCAAAATAACTTGCAGCATAGTCTGGGTGCCCGAGAGTCCCAGCGCCCGCGCCGCCTCGGCCTGCCCTGTCGGCAGCGCCTGAATGCCTGCCCGCACGATTTCGGCCACGTAAGCGCCGGTAAACAGCGCCAGCGCCGCCACCACTGCCCAGAACTGAGTCCCCTCGCCCAGCACGTAGGGCACGAAGATGAAAAACCAGAAAATCACCGTGATGAACGGCAAGCTGCGGAACAGCTCCACGTAAATGGTGCTCAGGCCGCGCATCACCGGCAAGGTGTTGGTGCGGCCCACTCCGAACAGCAGGCCCAGCGGAATCGCGCCCACGATGCCCAGAATCGCCAGAATGAGGCTGAGCGCCAGCCCGCCGATGTTGACCTGCGGGCTGATGGTGGGAAACAGCATGACCACGCCGATTACGACGCCCAGTACCAGCGGCACCCAGGCGAATTTGGCTTTGAGCTGCGTCATCAAGAAGGCCGCGCCGCCGCCCAGCACCAGCGCCCCAAAGCCCCACAGCCGCCAGATCTCGTCGGCGAACTGCTCGGAACGAAAGCGCCCGATCAGCAAGAACAAGAAGTTGCGCTGCACCTCGTTCCAGCTCGGCAAAGTCACGATCCAGCGCACCAGCAGTCCGGCGATAAACAGCACCACCGCGCTGGCCACGATCACCGACCAACGCTTGTAGGTCTGCTGGGCGGCGTAGGTGAACTCGGCACCCTGACGGCGGCGGTGATCGGCGGCGGCGGTGATGCCCGCGCCGAGGTGCAGCGCGGCAATGGCGATGAGGGCCAGCACCCGCCCGTCCCAGCTTCCGCCCTGCAAGACGGGAAAGGCGATGGCCCACACCAGCGCGGCCGCCGCCAGAAACTGCACGCCGTAGAGGGTTTGCCCGACCAGCAACTGGCCCAGTCCCGGCACGAAATACGAGAGCCACGCCAGCGAAGCGCCGCCGCTGGGCTGAACCGAAGGTTTAACGGTCATCTATTCAGCTCCCTTAACGGCCCGGCAGCGCCAAGCGGCGGCTGAGCAAGTTGAGTAAGAAAGTAATGGTCAAGCTGAGAACAAGGTAAGCCACCGTGATGGCGGTAATGCTCTCGAAGCCCCGGAAAGTGTAGCTCTGCACCTGCGTGCCGTAATAAAACAGCTCGGCCACCCCGATCTGCGAGGCCAGCGAGGAGTTTTTGGTGAGATTGAGAAACTGGCTGCCCAGCGGCGGCAACACCGCCCGGAACGCCTGCGGCAGGGTCACGAGGCTCAGCACCTGCGAGCCGCTCAGACCCAGCGACTTGGCCGCTTCAGTCTGGCCTTTGGGCACGCTGAGAATCCCGGCGCGAATGGTTTCGGCGATGTAGGAACTGGTGTAGACGCTCAGCGCCGCGATAACGGCCCACTGCTCGGGCGAGTGATCAAACAACCAGTTCTTGATCGGCGCGGGCAAGACATTGAGCACCCCGAAGTTCCAGAAGAAAATCTGCACCAGTAAGGGCGTGTTGCGGAAAAACTCCACGTAGGCGGCGGCCACCCGGTTGACCACCGGATTGAGGCTCAGCCTTGAGACGCCCACCAGCGTGCCGAGCAGCATGGCGAACACGATGCCGATCAGCGCCAGCCGGATGGTCAGCAGCATCCCGATCAGGATGGTGGTGAGGTAAGTGCCCTGGGTCAGTTGGCTGGGCTTGCTGAAAATGCTCCAGTCTAGGGTGATGCTGTTGGCGGCAAAACCCGCCCGCACCCGCAGAAAGGCAAACACCGCCAAGGCCACGACCACCACCACAGCGATCACTTGCTGATACACGCTTCTTTGCATGGCGCTCCTTTGGCCGTGAATCCACCAAAAAGGGGAACGAAACATCTGCTCCGTCCCCCCCGACTTGAGGTTAAGAAACGCTTAAGTACAGCAAGATTACCGTTTCGGGATTCCGCATAGAGCGCTCTATCCCTCCACTCCCATCTAGCCGTACTTTTCCCATCTCTCGCTCCGCTCGGCTTATCTAAAGATAAACATTGGCGTACTTAGATCAGCGGCGCACGGGGAACTGCGCGGGAATTTCCTGAGCACGCTTGGGATCGGGCAAGGCGTACTTGGTCTTGGGGCCAAACCACTTGGTAAAAATCTTTTTGTAGGTGCCGTCGGCCCCGGTGCGGCTGAGGCTTTCGTTGACGAAGTTACGCCACTTGCTGTCGTTTTGCTTGAGGATCATGCCGTACGGCTCGGAGCTGAAAAACGGCCCGACGATGGCGTACTTGCTGGGATCAGGTGCACTGGCCTTGAGGCCCAGCAAAATGGTGCTGTCGGTGCTGACGGCGTCGACCCGGCCCTGCTGGAGGGCGGTGAAGGCGTCGGTGTACTGCTGGAGGCTCACGACATTGGACTTGGGCGCGGCGGCCTTGAGGTTGAGTTCGGAAGTGCTGCCCTGCGCGGTGCCGACCCGCTTGCCTGCCAAGTCGCGGGTGCTCTTGATCGGGCTGCCCGCCGGAACCAGTAGGCGCTGACCGTCGAGGAAGTAGGTGTTGGAAAAGTCCACCGTGTCCATGCGTCCGTAGGTGGCAGTGGCGGTGGAGGCGGCGATATCGACGGTGCCGTTTTGCACGAACTCGATGCGGTTTTTGCTGGTGACCTGCTTGAGCACCACTTTAATGGGCTTTTTGCAAACTTCGGTCAGGTCTTTGCCGATTTCCTTGACCAGATCAACGTCAAAACCGGTCACGTCGCCGTTCTCGTCCACGAAGCCGAAAGGCGGGCTATCGTATTTGACGCCAGCGTTGAAGACGCCGTCAGCGCAAATCTGATCGCGGATAGAGGCGGCCGAGGCGACGCTGCCGAGCAGGGTCAGCGCAGTGAGGGCAAACAATTTGGTGGCGAATTTGGTCATGATTTCTCCTTGAAATAATGTAGCGATAAAATGAAGATAGCATAAATACCGAATGCTGAGAATTTTGCTGCGCCCAGACGTACACCGTCTTTACGGAAGCTGCGCTGAGACCAAGACCCACCTCTAAAGAAAATGAGACACCAAATTCATTTGATTTTGACCAATCTGATAGTTCTTAGCGGCTCTGGGTATCCGCTGCGTCACGCAGAGCGTCGCCAAAGAAATTAAAGGCCAGCACCGCCACAAATAAGAAGATTCCCGGCAGCAGCAGCCAAGGATACAGATTGACGGTCTGCAAGTTGCCCGCATCTTTGAGCAGCAGGCCCCAACTGGTCATCGGTTCCTTGATGCCGAGGCCCAGAAAGCTGAGGGTGCTTTCGCCGAGGATGTAGCCGGGCAAGCTGAGGGTGGCGGTGATGACCAGAAAACTGGACAGGTTCGGCACGATGTGGCGCAAGATGACCCGCAAATCCGACGCGCCCACCGCCTGCGCCGCTGAAACGTACTCCACATTGCGTGCCGAGAGCACCTGCCCGCGCACCACCCGCGCCAAGCTCGCCCAGCCGATCAGGGCCAGCACCGCCACGATGCCGAGGTAGACATACGTGGAAGGCCAGCGGGCCGGAATCAGCGTCGAGAGGGCCAACAAAATCGGCAGTCTCGGAAAGCTCAGCAGCACTTCGACCAGGCGTTGAATCAGGTTGTCAGTGCGCCCACCGTAGTAGCCGCTCAGCCCGCCCATGACGATGCCGATGGCAAAGCTGATGAGAATACCCACCACGCCCACCGTCAAGCTGACCTGCCCGCCGACCAAGGTGCGCGAGAACAGATCGCGGCCCAGTTGGTCGGTGCCGAACGGGAAGTAAAACCGATTGGTTTCTGGGCCGGCATCGACGCCGAAGAGGTGCAAAGTGGTTTGAATCCCGAAAAAGCTGTACGGCTCACCGCGCACCAAAAATTCAATCGGTACGGGCGTAGAAGTGTCAGGCACGCTTGTTTTGGCAAACGTCACCGGATCGCGTCCCGTTTTGGAGCCGTAGACGAAGGGGCGCATGAATTGGCCCTGATGCACCCAGTGCAGCGGCTGAGGCGGCTGGTATTCAAAGCCCTGATGCTGAGTGGTGATGCCGTAGGGCGCGAGGAAGCCGCCGAGCAGGGCGCTGAGATACAGCACGACCAGCATCCAGCCGCCCACCACACCCAACTTGGATTTGCGGAATCGGCGCAGGGCCAGCGAAAACGGCGAGGGCGCGGCGGCCGTAGGAGTGGGCAGGGTGGTCACGAGTACCGCACCCGTGGATCGACCCAGGCCAGCACCAAGTCGGCCAGCAAATTGCCGATCAGCAGCAGCACCGCCGAGAGCATCAGCAGGGTCAGCGCGGTGTACTGGTCTTTGTTGAGCAGCGATTCGTACAGGAGCGGCCCGATGGTCGGCAGGTTCATGACGATCGAAATGATGATGGTGCCAGAAATCAGGGTCGGCAGACTCAGCCCAGCGAGGCTGATCAGCGGGTTGATGGCGTTCCTGACTGCGTGACGCCAGATCACGGTGCGCTGAGCGGCTCCCTTGGCCCGCGCCGTCCTTATATAGTCTTGCGACAGCACGTCGAGCATCGAGGCCCGCATCTGGCGCATCAGGCCCGCCACGCCCTCTAGCCCCACCGCCAGCACCGGAATCCACAGGTGGGCCAGCAGATCGCCGAGTCTGGCCCACGACCAAGGCGCGTCGATCATCTCCGGCGAAAACAGGCCGCCCACATTGCGGCTGCCCAGCCTGAGCGTGAGAACGACCAGCAGCAGCGCCAGCAAAAAGTCCGGCACGGCCAGGCCCACGTAGCCCAGAAAGTTCGCCACGCTCGCCGCCACGCCGTGACGGTTAAAGGCGGTGTAAATGCCCAGCGGCACGGCGACAATCCACGAGACCAGCAAGGTCAGCAGGGCGATAAACACCGTCCAGCCCAGCCGCTGACCGATCTGGGTAATCACCGGGGCGTTGGACGCAAACGAAAAGCCGAAATCCAGCCGCGTGATGACGCCCCACAGCCACCGCCCGTACTGCACGATGGCGGGCTGGTCGAGGCCGAGCTGCCGGGTAATAGCCTCTACAGTGGCCTTGGTGAAACGCGGGTCTTCGAGGTACTGATCGGTAAACGAACCGGGTTGAAGTTTAATCACGGTAAAACACACCGCGCTGATAATCAGCAGGGTGGGAATCATGCCGAGAATGCGCCGCAGAGCGAAGATCAGCATTCGGCGTGCGGCGCGTGGCTGATGGGGTGTGAACGGGACAACATCGGGTCAAGCATGGTTGGGGCCACCTCAGCGGGATTCATTCTTGAACACTTGTCAAAACCAAACATGTGGCTTAGCAAAAAAGGCCGCGCCTTTCCCACAAGCCACACGTTGTACGCGGTAAGTCTTACTTCTGGTACACCAGCGGCACCGGATTGTAGCCGGGAATCACACCGAGGTTGTAGATGTAATTGCCGTACTTATTGCTGATGACTCCGATGTTGTCGGGCTTGGCAATCGGCGTGACCGGCAGGTTCTGGGCAAACAGGTTCTGCCAGCGGGCATACAGGGCCTTGCGCTGGGTTTTGTCGGTGGTGACGCTGCCTTTGTCGAAGATGTCGTAGATCTGCTTTTCCCACGGCTGCATCTTGGCGAGGTTGGGTGTTTCGCCGTCTTTGGCGGGTTGCAAGCTGCGGTGCCAGTAGTACAGCGCTCCACCGGGTTGCCAGATCGGCTTGCGGAGTTCGGGGTCGGGCTGATCGCCAAAGGCTGCCAGAATCACCTGCCAGTCGCCGCTCAGGCCGGTCGAGAGGAGCTTGCTCGACAAAACGCCCTTGAGGTTGACCTTGACGCCAATTTGTTTAAAATCGCTCTGCAAAATAGTCGCCATCGGCGGGTAAACGCTGGAATCGGTGCCGTAGGTCAGATCGAATTCCAGATTCTTGCCCTTGCTGATATTGCGGACGCCGTCACCGTCGGTGTCTTTAAGGCCCAGCGCGTCGAGCGCCTTGCCAGCGGCGGCCAGATCGAATTTGCCGAGCTGGGCAGTCGTCTTGATGTAGAAAGCAGTGTTGACTGGCGCAACGCCGTGTCCCGGCAAGGTGGCGAGGCTGTTGTACACCGTGTCAATGATGCGCGGGCGGTTAATCGCCGTTTGCATGGCACGCCGGAAGCGGGTATCGGAAAAGATTTTAGCCAGCGCGGGGTCGGCGGCGTCGAAATTGTACGCCAAGAAGGGCGGGCTGCCGAACAGCGCCTGACTGCGAATGACCTTGAAGGCTGCGCCCGCCACTTCTTTTTGCTTGAGGTCGGGAAACTGAGCGCCGGAAATGTTGATCTGGTCTATGTTGCTCGCCAGAAACGAGGCGACCTGCGCCTGCGGATCGCGGATAATCAGGAAGTCCAGCGAAGCGAGGTAAGGCAGCTTGTTGCCAGCACTGTCGACTTTCCAGTAGTTGGGGTTGCGCACCAAGCTGACTTTCTGACCCGGCGTGTAGCCTTGCAACTTGAACGGCCCGGTGCCCACGATATCGGCAGGCGGGGTGGTGGTGGGCCAAGCGTTGTTGACGTCCGCACCCTTATATTTGCCGAGTTTGTGCTGCGGCATGATGAAATTGCGGAGCTGCAACAGAAAGGTCGGGCTGGGCTGCGGCAAGTTGAAGCGCACCGTGCCCGCGTCCACCTTCTCCACCGTGATCTGTTTGCCGCCGAGCATGAAGCTGGCCGCGTCTCCGGCCCGCGCCTCGGGGTTCATGATGAGCTGCTGATAGGTGAACACCACGTCGTCGGCGTTAAAGGCCTCGCCGTCGCTCCACTTGACGCCCTGACGCAGCTTGAAGGTGTACGCTTTGCCGTCGGGGCTGATCGTCCACGACTCGGCCAGCGCGGGTTCAAGCTTGTAGGTGTCGAGGTTGAACTCCACCAGACCGTCAAAGAGCTGCTGGGCGATCAGGCCGAGGTTGTTGTCAATCACGCCGTAGTACATCAGACTCTGCGGGCTGTCGCCGAGGGCCAACGTGTAGTTGCCCCCCGCCTTGCCGGTGGTGACGCCGAGCTTGGGATAGGCCGCCATTTTCTTGGGCGCGGCGGCGGCGCTGCCAACCAGAATCAGGGCGCTGAGCAGCACCGTAGAAGTCAGCAACGTGGAAGAGAACGTGGAGCGGTATGTCATGGAGAACCTCCAAAAAGTAGGTGAAGGGGCTGAACGCGGGGAAAGCGAACCGATCCGAACTGAATTTCAACTGAAGCTGCCGCCCACTATAAGACCATTCCTAGACCACTTGCAAGCGTGGTCAGCGGTAATCGGCGTGTTCCTGCTCCCAGTTGGTACGGAAGTGGTACGGTAAATGAAGATGCCTGCCCGCCTTTCTTCTCCAGTGCCCTCAGCGCTTGCAGCGGCCTTGCCGAGCGGGGCGGGGCTGTCGTCGAGCCCACGCTACTTGCAGGTGGCCGGAGCGCTGCAAGCCGCCATCGAGCGCGGCGAGTACCCTGCCGGAAGCGCTCTGCCTGCCGAGCGCGAATTGGCCGCGAGGCTGGGCGTCTCGCGGGTCACGGTGCGCCAAGCCACCCTCAAGCTGGCCGAGCGCGGCTTGGTGGTGCGGCGGCACGGCAGCGGCACCTTTGTGGCCGCCAGCGGGCCGGAGCGCATCCAGCATCCCTTATCGCGCCTGACCAGCTTTACCGAAGACATGCACTCACGCGGCCTGAGCGCGGGCGGGCAGGTGCTGAGTTTTGGCGCGGGCCACCCCAACCCGCAAGAAGCCATGCAGCTCGGCCTCTCGCCGGGTCAGCGGGTCTACCGGGTGCGGCGGCTGCGCACGGCTGGCGGGGAAGCGCTGGCCGTCGAGGAGAGCATTCTGAGCGCCGAGCGGCTGGGCATTCTCAGCGCCGCCGACGTGCAGGACGTGAGTTTATATGCCTTGATGCAGCAGCGCGGCGCGGCTCCAGTGCGTGCTCTGCGGCAACTGCGGGCCGTCAATGCCGATCAGGAGTTGGCTGAGCTGCTGGGTGTGCCTTTGGGCGCGGCTCTGCTGTCCACCGAGCGGGTGGCGTGGGACGCGGCGGGAAGAGCAGTGGAACTGGCCCGCGCCTCTTACCGGGGCGACCGCTACGACTTCGTGATGGAGCTGCGCGAAGCGGGGACGTAAGACGGCAGCCGCTGAAATCGGTTCAATGCCTTGATCCTAAGCAGCGTGTTGACTTCCAGTCCGTTCACTGACGTGTCCCCTTTTGCAAGCGCCAGACCAACCGGGTCGGTCAGGTCAGACTCGGTTCATTTGATGGCGCTATCCGGCACAATGCTCTACCCTCAGCTCATGCCTAGCGCTCACCGCTCTGACTTGCTCATCGTTACTCCGCATTCGTCTGGGGCGCTGCCGCCGGAAGTGCTGCGAATCATGCTGGGCGCAGACGCTTTTGATACCGACAAGCGCGAAGCCTTTTTGCGCCGCGTCTTCTTGGAAGGCGACCCGTATACCGACTTGATTTTCAATGTGCCAAACGCCGCGCACCTGAGCGCACCCTGGAGCCGCTTTGCCGCCGACCTCAACCGCGAGCGCGACGATGAGAGCGACAACGGTGTGCTCAAACTCTTTGATTTTGCCCGCTCGCCGCTGTACCCCTCAGGATTCAGCTTCTCGCCGGAAGCCAGAGAAGCGCGGCTCAGGGCGATTTGGGATCCTTTTGAAGCGGGCCTGAGTGCGGCGCTGATCGGCAAGCGCCTACTGATTGTGGGCCACAGCATGGCTCCCTACGGCCCGTCACTGGGCCCAGACACCGGAAAGCCGCGCCCCGGCATCACCTTGATGCTCGGCACGCCCGCCGAACCCTCGTTTCCAGCAGCCCAATTCACGGCCCTTCAAAACGCCGCCGAACAAGCCTTCGCGCAGGTGCTGACCGGCGAAACCTTTACGCAAGTCGCTGTCAATGATCCGTGGAGCGCCGACGCCATCAGCGTGCGCCACGCCCGTCAAAGTGGCGCGGCGGCCTTTGGAATAGAAGTCAACGCGGGTCTTTACCTCACGCCGGACGGTCAGGTGCGGCCTCAGCAGTTGGCAAGGCTCAACGCGGCGTTTGAGGTGTTTGCCGACTCAGCGCTGGCGGTGGTGGGCTAAATCAAAGCGGCAAATTGGTGGGGCATCGCTCAAGACCAAGACTGAACCGGAGGTGAGCAGATGACCAATCAACGGGTACTTCTGACCGGCGGAACGGGAAAGCTGGGGCAACGGGTGGCGCGTGAACTGGTGAAAGAGGGGTTGAGGGTACGCGTCCTGACTCGGCAGCTTCCAAGTCACCCTGATCCCGCTTACGAGTGGGCGCAGGGCGATTACGTCAGCGGCGCGGGCTTGGCGGACGCCTTCAGAAATATAGACACCGTTGTTCACACCGCCCACGACCCGCAGCGGCCCAAGCGCGATCTGGCGGGGGTGGCGCGGCTCCACAGTTACAGCCTCGCGGCGGGGGCGCGTCACTTTATCCAGGTCGGGATCGTGGGCGCGGCGCGGGTGCCGGGGTTTGGCTATTACGCTGCCAAAGTGCAGGCCGAGGCCATGCTGGCAGAGAGCGGCTTGCCCTTCTCCATCTTCCGCGCCGCCCAGTTTCATCCGTTCGTGGCCGGGTTGCTCAGCAGTTTGGAACGCGGGCCGCTCGTTGTGGTTCCAGTGGGAACGCTGCAACCTGTAGACATCGGCGAAGTGGCCGCCGCACTCGCTCAGCACGCCCTCAGAGGTCAACCCGGCGTGGAAGAATGGGTGGGGCCGCAGGTGCTGACCCTAGAACACTTGGCCCGCCAGCACCTCAGAGCCAGCAAAAAATCCAAGCCCGTCAAAGCCTTGAACTTGCCTCTGCCTGTCTTTAAAGCCATTGCGGGCGGCGCACTCACTGATGCTCAAGCGGCGCGGGGGCGCAAGACGTTTGAAACTTGGCTGGCCGAAACACAGCCCGCCTGAGACACCGGGTTCTTGAGAAACTAGGTCAAAGTGCCCGTTGCAACTCATCTAAACTCACCGACTGCACGCCCTGCACCGCTTCCAAATCAGGAATGCGGGCCGCGTCCATTTCACCGCTAAGAATGCCGTAGCGCTCCACGCGGCGGGTATTTTGACTCACCAAGCCCGCCACCCGCTCAATGTGCTGCAACGTTTCTTGCAAAGCGGCAGGTGAAGCGCAGACCTCAGCTCTCAAAGTGACGTGCACTTTTTGAACTTTGCGCCCTTTTGAACTGCTTTGTCCCTGAAGCGGCTGGTTTCGTTCGGCCTGAGCAGGTTGTTTGGTGAGTGCTGGACTGGACATCGTAACGGGCCTCCATGTTACAGCTTAATCCAAAAACCGCGTCCAATTGCTGCCAACACACGAAAGTTCTTTGGGCTCTCTGCGTCTTCTTCAAGGAAAGTGTGCTTTAATATAATACGGATATTATATTATGATCTAAGCAGAACAATTGCCGAACAGTCGAGTGCAAAGACGGTTCTCAATCTTTAAATGGCCTGAAAAGCGAAGGGAATATCGCTGCTAATTCCCAAAAATATGAACCAAAAGAAGGAGCGACCCTGACATAGTCGCCCCTTTTCGCTCACTTCACTTCATAGAACTTCATACTTGTGGGGGTGGCACCTGAACCACGCCCACGCCCACATCGGTGGCGGGCGCGGCGACCTGGCGGACGTGCTGTTTGAGGCTGTTCCACAAAGCTTGGCCCGAAAGCTCAGGAAACTGCTGTAGATAATGCGGCGTCGCCATGCTGATGCCGGAAATCCGCTTGTAACCGCCGCCAACCCACGCCGAGTACACGCCGACGCCCGGCGCGGCCACTTCCACACTGCCGACTGCGTCCACCGCTCCGCAACTGAAGAACGCCGGTTGGTCGCGGCCATCCACCGCCGCCACCGCCAAAATAGACGGACAGGCCGCCGGGTTACCCACCGGAGCGATCAAAGCTGGGCGCTGGCTCTCGTTGCCCGCCGCCGCGATCAGCAAAATGCCCTGCGAAAGCAGCGTGGACGCCACCCGCTCGTAGGGGTCGCTGTAAGGCTGTCCGACTTGCCGGGCGCTGCCAAGGCTCATGGACAAGATGTCTGCACCCTGATCGGCGGCCCAGTCGATCGCGTCCAGAATCTGATCGTCGTAGCCGTGCCCGTACTGATCGAGGACTTTGGCAATCAGCAGTTCGGCATCTGGAGCCACCGAGTAACGGAAGCCGCCCGCCGACACCGCCTTGCTTGCGATCACGCCCGCGCAGTGGGTTCCGTGTCCGTTTTGGTCTTGCACGTCCGGTTCGCCCGGCACAAAGCTCTGGCTGTTGCCGGGCAGTACGGCAAAGTCGGGATGCATCAAATCGAGGCCGGTGTCGATCACCGCCACCTTGATATTTTTGCCAGTCACGGTTTGCCGAGCGGGGTCGAGGCCGATCTGTTCTAAAGCGCGGTTGACAGGTGAAGAAGCAGGCAGCGTTTCGGCATGTAGCGCAGACTGACCAGCTGGATCTAGCAGCACCAGCGGCGGCAGGTGACGGCGCTGATTACGGGCCACCGCGGCCATCAACTCGTCTACTTGCTGCGGGGTCAGGTTGGCCACCGCCACCGCCAAGCGTGAATATACGCGGGCGTGAACACCGTTGCGCTGCTGCAAAATGGTACGCGAGGTGCGGCCTTGCGCGGCGGGGCCGGCCAACTCAGCCACGTTCAGCACGCGGGCCAGCACGGTTTCATTGTCGCCAGTCGCCGACTCGAACACGATCACGTATTGGGGATTTTCGCGCAGCAAGAGTTCCATAACGCTGATTGTCGCTCAAAAGTGGCAATGGCAGCACGGCCAAGCCGAAAGAGATTCGGGAGCTGATCCACAAAAGTGAAGAAGAAGTAAAGCCGACCTTCTCTGAGCTGACATTAAGTCAACGGCTGGACAGCGCACACTGGGCCATGCGAGTGCACGTTCGAACTTTACTTGGCTTTTTTGCTCTGCTGGGCGGCTTCACCCACGCTCAGGAGTCGGCACCACCCTCCTCACCTCAGGCCGCACCCCAAACTGCGCCGCTCACCCCACAAACCGTACCGACTCGACCTGAATCTACCCAACCAGCAGACAATCTAGCGCTTCCCGATCCCGGCACCATCATTCAGGCGAGTGTGACCTCAGGACTGTTGGGCGGGCGCGAAGTGGCGGGCGTCAATCAATTTCTGGGCGTGCCTTACGCCGCGCCGCCGCTGGGCGACCTGCGCTGGAAGGCCCCCCAGCCCATGCCCGCTTGGCCCGGACGGCGCGACGCTTCACGCCCCGGTGACATCTGTATTCAGCGGCCCAACGCCATCACCGGCAACCCTGACCGGACGCTGAGCGGCAGCGAGGACTGTTTGTATCTCAACGTGTACGCGCCACTCAACGCCGCGCCTGAGAGTGCCACACCTGAAAAGAATGCTGCGCCTAAAACTACTGCCGCTCCGGTGATGGTCTGGGTTCACGGCGGCTCGTTTGACACCGGCACCGGCAGTATTTATGACGGCTCGGTGCTGGCCCGCGAGTACGGGGTGGTGGTCATCACGCTCAATTACCGCCTCGGGCCGCTGGGCTTTTTGGCCGCGCCCGCGCTCGGCCCGGAAGGAACCGGCAATTACGGCCTGATGGATATTCAGGCGGCGCTGCGGTGGGTGCAGAGCAACGCGGCGGCTTTCGGCGGCGACCCGCACAATGTCACCGCTTTCGGTGAATCGGCGGGCGGCATTGCGCTGTGCGGCTTGCTGACTTCACCTTTGTCGCAGGGCCTGTTTCAAAAAGCCATTTTACAAAGCGGCCCTTGCGCGGCGGGCATCAACACCGCGCCGCTCAGCCAAGCGCTGGACATCGGCGCACGCTATACCCAAGACTTGGGCTGTCCCAATACCCCCGCCGGAGCCGGGTGCTTGCGCGGCAAAACCAGCACCGAACTGATGAACGTCACGGTGCCGGGCAGCCGTGCGCCCAACGCAGTGGCGTTGCCGCCCGTCTACGGCGACACTGTGTTGCCCACCTCGCCTTATCAGGCGTATCAAACCGGCCTGTTTATGCATGTTCCGGTGCTGATCGGCACCAACCATGACGAGGGCACCCTGTTCACCGCTTATCTGGCCGGTGCAGACCGGGCCATGAGCACGCCGCTGTACTGGGGGCTGTTGACAGTTCTCAACCCGCCCAAACTGCTGACCCTCATCAAAGAATATCCAGACACGCTGCGCCCGACCACCGGCTTGACCGCCGCCGCCGTCGTCACCGATGGCCTGTTTGCTTGCCCAGTGGCCAGTGTGACCCAGCAGCTCAGCCGCTTCGTGCCGACTTACGCTTACGAATTCAGCGATCCGCAGGCCGTAACCCAGCTCAGCACTACCCGCAGCGTGCCGAGTTTGGGCGCTTACCACGCCTCCGAGCTGATTTATGTGTTTGGCACGGCGCTGAGCGGACTGGCTGACCCCGCCGATTTCACGCCGGCTCAGCGCCAACTCTCTAAGCAAATGCAGCAGTACTGGACAAATTTTGCCAAAACCGGCAATCCCAACGGCGCGAAGTCGGCACCAAAACTGACCCCATGGAGGGCCACCACGCCGCAGCGCCCCAATTGGTTGACGCTCGCGCCGCAGGGCAACACCCAGAGCGGCGACTTTCTGGCCCAGCATCACTGCGCTTTTTGGGATGAGCTGGACGGGCGCTGAGGGGCTAGAGGGTAGACAGGCGGTTGCCAAGCTGCCTCCTTTTGTTACCTTGTCCCGTCCTGCTAAGCCCTAAACTCGCGTGTGACTTTTCCGCAGCGCTCCGCGCCCAAAATTTCTGCCGCCAGCGAGACTTCAAAGCGCCAGCAACTCAAAGACTTGGCGGCCACCCTGCGGCTAGTGTGGCGGGCCAGCCCAGCCCAGACGACTTGGTTTGCTCTCACCACTTTGCTGGCCTCGGTGCTGCCCGCCGCCAACTTGTATGTCAGCAAACTGCTGCTCAACGCGGTGGCGCAGTCGGTGACGGGCGGCGAGTCTTACGCTTCACTGCTCTCGCTGCTGGGCCTACAAGTCGGCTTGGTCATCACCAGCGGCGTGCTGAGCACCGTGCAGAACTCGGCCCGCGAACTGCTGGGCGACAGCCTCCAGCACCAGATCAGCGCCATGATTTTGCAAAAAGCCACTGAGCTGGAAGTCGAGCGCTTTGAGAACGCCGAAACCTATGACCGCCTTCAGCAGGCCTACCGCGAGGTCGGCGCGAGGCCGGTGCAGGTGGCGACCCAGATTGTCGGGCTCGCAGGCGGCCTCGTCACGCTGCTGTCGGTGGGCGGCCTGATGGCGCAGCTCGGCCCGCTGATCGTGCCGCTGATTTTGCTCTCGGCGCTGCCGGGGGTCTACGTCTCCAGCCGCTTTGGAGTCGAAAATTACCGGATGCTGCGCTGGCAAACCCACGACGCCCGCGTCCAGAATTACTTCGGCAGTATCCTGACCAGCGACACCCTGGTCAAAGAAGTGCGGCTCTTTAATGTGGAGCCGTACCTGTTGGCCCGCTGGCGCGAGTATTACCTCGGCTTCCGCAAGCAGCTGGAAAGCATCGTGCGGCGGCGCGGCTGGGGTAATCTCGGCGCGTCGCTGGTTTCGGCGCTGCTGGT
The DNA here is from genome assembly GCF_003860465.1 of Deinococcus psychrotolerans. NCBI lineage: Bacteria > Thermotogati > Deinococcota > Deinococci > Deinococcales > Deinococcaceae > Deinococcus > Deinococcus psychrotolerans. The sequence goes on along the minus strand of NZ_CP034185.1, from coordinate 218,519 downwards.
GGGCGCGGCCTCGGCGCTGGTGCTGCGCCGGGCCGCTGCCGGGCAGCTGACGGTGGGCGACTTCTCGCTGTTCGCGCTGGGCATCGCTCAGATTCAGGGCACCCTGTCGGGCCTGCTGAGCGGCATCAGCGGCATTTACCAGAATCTGCTGTATATGCGAAACCTCTACGAGTTTTTGGAGTTGCCCAGCCGCGACCTCAACGCAGGCGAAGTTTGGGAAGGCCCGATTGACACCATCGAGTTTCAGGAGGTGGCTTTCCGCTATCCGCTGACCGAACGGGACGTGCTGCGCGGCCTGAGTTTCACTGTTCGGCGCGGCGAGGCGCTGGCGCTGGTGGGCGAGAACGGCGCGGGCAAGACGACGGCCATGAAACTGCTGACCCGCCTCTTCGAGCCAACGGCGGGCAAGATTTTGCTCAATGGACAAGACGCCGCACGCTTCAGTCCGCGCAGCGTGCAAAAGCAGATGAGCATCATCTTTCAAGACTTCGGCCAGTACCAGATGCAGGCGGGCGAGAATATCTCGCTGGCCGAAACTGAGCGCCTGGGCGACGAGGCCGGCCAGCAACTCGCCGTGGAGCAGGCCGGGGCCGACTTCGTCAACGAACTGCCGGAAGGCCTTAAAACCCCGCTGGGACGGCTGTTTCAGGGTGGGCGGCAACTCTCGGGCGGACAGTGGCAACGCTTGGCGCTGGCCCGCTTGTACTTCCGCGACGCCTCGGTGCTGGTGTTTGACGAACCCACCGCCGCGCTGGACGCCCGCGCCGAGTTCGACACCATTCAGGCGCTGCGGGAGCAAGCCCGTGACCGCATCACTCTGCTGATCTCGCACCGCTTCTCCACGGTGCGGCTGGCCGACCAGATCATCGTGCTGGACGAAGGCAAGGTGATGGAAGCGGGCAGCCACGACGAGCTGATGACGCTGAACGGGCGCTACGCCGCGCTCTACAATTTGCAGGCGGCGGGCTATCTGGACAGGGCCAGCCAAACCACTTGAGAGCAGCAGCCTAACGGATTGGCTTAGCGGGTTGGCGGCACAATCACGGCCAGCGTGCAGCGCGACACGCAGACCATTTTCCCCGCTTCGTTTTTAATTTCAATGTGCCAGACCTCGGTGGTGCGGCCCTGAAAAATCGGCGTTCCGGTGGCCGTGACCGTGCCGGACGCCACGCTGCGCAGGTGATTGGCATTGATCTCTAGGCCCACCGCGACCATGCCGCGCTCCCTGACGTTCAGGTAAGCGCCGATGCTGGCCACCGTTTCGGCCAAGACCACGCTCGCGCCGCCGTGCAAAATCCCGAACGGCTGATGCACGCGGGCCTCGACCGGCATGCTCGCCACCACTTTTTGCCCGCTTTGCTCAGAAAAGGTGATGCCCAGATGCTCCACCAGCGTGCCCTCTGTCAGAAATGCGTCTTGGGTCATCCGTTTGCTCCTTTGGCGGCTGGCCGCAAGATGAGGCAGGTGGTGGTAGCCGTGGCACAAACCTTGCCCGCTGCGTCCAAAATTTGCGCTTCGGCGGTGGCGACCCGCTGGGAGACGCTGATGACTTTGCCCACCGCCCGCACCTCGCCCATACCGACTTTGAGGGGCCGCAGGTATTTGACGGCCAGATCGAGCGTGGTGTAACCGACGCCAGCCGGCAACTTGGTGTGAATACAGCAGCCCAGCGCCGAGTCGAGCAGGGCCGCATACACGCCGCCGTGAACGCTGCCGATGGGATTGTAGTGAAACTCTTCGGGCGTCAGGTAAAAAGTCACTTGGCCGTCTTGCACATCGGCTTCGCGGGGCAGCCGGAAGCCCAGCGTATCGCCGATGGGCGGCGGCGCATACTCGCCTCTGGCCATACCGCGTAGGTATTCGAGGCCGCTGAGCTGCTGAGCGGCTTCCGCGCCGATCAAGGGGTCTTGCCAGGTGTAGGTGCGCTGCCTGGCCTCTAATGCAGGCGCGGCAGAAGTAGAAGTCGACTCGCTGATACTCACTTTCTCAGCATAGCCAAGTCCGCCTTCCTCCAACAGCAAGCGCGTGCGGTTTATCCGTTCTTCGGGGTGATCGGGGCCTGAAGTCGTTGGGGGGCGAGTAAGCTAAAGGGATGCGCCTAACGTGTTTGCACTTTCTTTCTCAGCGGGGTGTGTCTTGACCCGCGTCTTAATCACCGGAGCGCTCGGCCAGGTCGGCACCGAGTTGACGCTGGCCCTGCGGGAGCGCTACGGCGTCTCGGAAGTGCTGGCCACCGATATTCGCAGCCCCAGTCCCGGTCATCCGGCAGCGAACGGCCCGTTTCAGCTGCTCGACGGGCTGGACGCGGCGGGTCTGCTCGCCACCGTGCAAGCCCAAGGAATTCAGGAGATTTATCACCTCGCCGCGCTGCTCTCGGCAGTGGCGGAAGCCAAACCCGCGCTGGCGTGGCACCTCAACATGCAGAGCCTCATCAATGTGCTGGACGCCGCCCACACCTGCGGCTGCCGGGTGTTCGCACCCAGCTCGATCGCGGTGTTCGGCCCCGACACGCCCCGCGACCTTGCGCCGCAGCTCACCAGTTTGCGGCCCACCAGCATGTACGGCGTCACCAAAGTGGCGGGCGAACTGCTGTGCGACGACTACGCCCGGCGCTACGGGGTGGACGTGCGCGGCCTGCGCTATCCGGGCCTGATCTCAGCCTCGGCCCCGCCGGGCGGCGGCACCACCGATTACAGCGTGGAGATGTATCACGCGGCGGCCAGCAGCCAACCGTACGCCTGCTTTCTGGCTCCCGACACCGCGCTGGAGATGCTGTTTATGCCCGACGCCGTGCGGGCCACATTGGAACTGATGGACGCGCCAAAGTCGGCGCTGCGCTACCCCAACGCCTACAATTTGGCCGGAATGAGCCTGACCCCCGCCGCGATTGCCGCCGCCATCCGACGCCAGCTGCACGCTTTTGACTTGCCGCACTTCGAGGTGAGTTATGCTCCCGATCCTGTGCGTCAGGCAATTGCCAATGGCTGGCCGCGCAGCATAGACGACGCGGCGGCCCGTCAGGATTGGAGCTGGCAGCCTGCTTACGACCTCCAGCGCATGACCAGCCAGATGCTCGCCGCGCTGACCCACCACACCACCGGAGGACTTGCCCATGGCGCTTGACCGCTTTCACCCGCTCGCCCAGCAAGAACTCGATTCTCTCCGCGCCGAGGGCAAACGCAAGAGCTTTGAAGCGGTTGGTGGAGCGCGTCATCCAGCCGCAGGGCGAAAGCGGCCCGCGCTTCGTGCTGCGCGATGACCCCGCGCCGTATCTGCGGATGAACGCCAACAGCTACCTCGGCCTGAGCTTTCACCCCAAGCTGATTGAGGCCGACGAAGCGGCGGTGCGGGCCTACGGCGTCGGCCCCGGCGCGGTGCGTTTTATCAGCGGCTCGTATTTGCCGCATGTGCAGTTGGAAGCGCGGCTGGCGGCGTTTCACGGGCGCGAGGCTTCCATGATTTTCAGCTCGGCCTACGCCACCGTGCTGAGCGTGCTGAGCGTGCTGATTACGCCGCAGACCGCTGTCATCAGCGACGAACTCAACCACAACTGCATCATCAACGCCGTGCGGCTTTCGCGCCCCCACAGCAAAGCCGTTTACAAACACCTCGATCTGGACGGATTGGACACCCAACTCACGGCAGCCAAAGGTGCGGCGCGTGCCCTCGTCGTCACAGACGGCATTTTCTCGATGCGCGGGGCGCACGCGCCGCTGGCTGAGATCGCCGCCATCTGCCGCGCCCACGACGCCGATTTCCCCGAGGGCGTGCTGCTGGTCGTCGACGACTCGCACGGAGTCGGGGCCTTCGGGCAGACCGGGCGCGGCACCGAGGAGTTTACCCACACGCAGGTCGACGTTTTGATCGGCACGCTGGGCAAGGCGTTTGGGGTCAACGGCGGCTACGTGACCAGCAGCCACGTCCTCATCGATTATTTGCGCGAGAAGTCGCCGACCTACATCTACTCCAACCCCATCACCGCCGGAGAAGCCACCGCCGCCCACGCCGCGCTCGATTTGACCGATAGCGAGTGGGGCCGTGAGCGGCTGACCAGATTGCGCTCGCTCACCGAGCAGTTTCGCAGCGGCCTCAAGGAGCGCGGCTTTGAAACTTTGGACGGCCAGCATCCGGTGGTGCCGCTGTTCGTGCGCGATCAAGCCAAGTTGGTGGCGCGGGTGGCCGATCTCAAGACCAAAGGCATCCTGGCCACCGGCATTTCTTATCCGGTGGTACCGAAAGGCGACGAGAGCGTCAGATTCCAGATCAACGCCGACCACACTCCCGCCGACGTGGATGAAGTTCTGGCAGCGCTGGGCAGGGCCACTCCCTGAACTGAGCGCCGTGCGCTAATGTTGGCTTAATGTTCACTGCTTCCCTGATCAGCTGGCCGCACGGTTGGCGTTTGTTTAGTTCTCCTCTTGGCATGAGTGCCGCCTGATGACTGCTCGAGCGGCTGGCAAAAAACCCGCGCCGAGCGGCTACGCCCGCGTGTCGTGGTGGCTGTTCATACCGACCCTGCTTCCCGTGGTGGTTTTGTCGGTGTGGCCGCTGCTTCAGGGCGTCTATCTGGGCTTCACCGATTACACGCTGGGCGCGCAGAGCCGGAAGTTCATCTGGTTTGGCAATTTCGCCAAGATGTCCTCAGACCGCCAGTTCTGGAGTTCGTTTCAAATTGGGGCCGTCTGGACGGTGACGGTGACGGCGGGCGTGATCGTGCTGGGTATGGGTCTGGCGCTGCTGCTCAACGCCCGCTTGCCCGGACAGGCCGTGGCCCGCGTGCTGGTACTGATTCCCTGGGCCATTCCGCCGGTCATCAAGGGTATGATCTGGCGGCTGATTTACCATCCCAGCAGCGGCTTTCTCAACGGCTTTTTGGTGTCGGTGGGTATTCTCAAATCGCCGATCGACTGGCTGGGCAGCTTCACCTGGGCTTTGCCCGCCGTGATCGTGGTGGGCATCTGGACGGGACTCCCGCAGGCGACGGTGGTGCTGCTGGCGGGCCTCCAGACCATTCCCGAAGACCTCCACGAAGCGGCCTCGCTCGACGGAGCTTCAAGCTGGCAGCAGCTTCGCCACGTCACTCTGCCGCTGATGATGCCGGTGATTCTGGCGGTTTCGGCGCTGGAATTTATGTGGAATTTCAATTCGTTCGGTCTGGTCTACACCCTCACCGAGGGCGGGCCTGCCGGAACCACCCGCCTGCCGATGCTGTTCGCCTACGAGGAAGCCTTCCGCTACGGCAACATCGCTTACGCCTCGGCGCTGGGCCTCGCCATCGTGCTGATCATCGGGCTGGCACTGCTCTACAGCGTTCGCAGCCAGTTTTTGTCGGCCACCAAGGCGGCGGCGTGAGCGCTCCTGAGAGCTTTTACCGCCGCAAATCCAAGTTTTCCGGCTCCCGCTTGCTGATGTCGCTGCTGATGTGGGGCTTCGTCCTGTTCTTGGCGTTTCCGGTGGTGTGGCTTCTCTCCACCGCCTTCAAACCCAACGCTGAAATCTTCGGCGCGGCCAGCTTTTTTCCCAAAGCGCCGACGCTGAGCAATTTCTCGGAGGCCATCAGCGACCTCGGGGTCTTGCAGAGCGCCTTCAATACCTTCAAAGTCAGCATTATCTCGGCGGCACTGACGCTGGCGATTGCCACGCCGGCTTCCTACGCGCTGGCCAGACGGCCCAGCGGCATCAACAAAGCGGTGCTGATCTGGATTTTGGTGACGCAGACCTTTCCCGTCATCTTGGTTCTGGTACCGCTGTTCCTGATTCTGGCCCGCTTCGGCCTGGTCAATACCCACCTCGGCCTGATTTTGGTGTACGTAGTGTGGAGCCTGCCGTTCGTACTGTGGATGCTGCAAGGCTACATCGCGGGCATTCCGGTTGAGCTGGAAGAAGCGGCGGCGGTGGACGGAGCCACGCCTCTGCAGGCCATTCGCCACATCCTGGTGCCGCTGATCTTGCCGGCACTGATCGCCACCGGCTTATACGCTTTCATCAACGCTTGGAATGAGTTTTTCTTCGCGCTGGTGCTGCTCAAGTCGCCCGAACTGATGACCATCCAGGTCAATTTGTCGCGGCTGCGGGGCGTCGAGGGCCTAGCCCGTTGGGGGCCGCTGGCGGCGGGCAGCGTGCTGGCCACCATTCCCACGCTGATTTTGTTCGCCTTTATGCAGCGCCGCTTGGTGTCGGGCCTGCTGGCGGGCGGGGTCAAGGCTTAAGAACCGTTAAGATAAATTTCCACCTTCAACGTTCAATCTATTCTCCAGCTCACAGCTCAGCGAGGACGCTTATGCAAACACCTAAAAAGATCGCCCTGATGACCGCCGCTTTGCTCGTTACCGTGCAGCCCGCCGCCCTCGCACAAAACAACGCTCCGGTCAAACTGCGCTTCGTCAGTCTGGCGTGGCAGACCCAAGCGATTGCGGCGGTCAAGACGGCAGTGGCCGGCTGTAACGCCCAGAGCAAGAGCTATCAGGTGGATTACCAGCAAGTCTCCTGGGACTCGGTTCAGGACTACCTGACCACCTCATTCGAGGCCAAGAGCGTGCCGGACATCTTTCACTACGAATCCACGCCGGTCATGGAATTCGGCGCACGCGGCTACCTGACCGACCTTTCCAAAATGATTCCGGCAGAAATGAAAAAGGACGTGGCCAAAGGCGCGTGGGAGACTGTCACCGCCGACAACGGCAACATCTACGGCGTGCCGTTCTTGTGGGAGTCGCTGATTACCCTCTACAACAAAGACCTGTTCAAGGCGGCGGGCATCCGGGTGCCGACGGTGGCCAAGCCGTGGAGCTGGACCGAGTTTCAGCAGGCTTCCAAAAAGCTGACCATCGACAAAAATGGCGACGGCACGCCGGAGCAGTACGGCTCGGCTTTCGGGCTGCGCTCGCCCACCAACCGGATTTTGAATCTGGCGCTGGGCTTCGGCGGCAACTATTTTTACAAGAGTGGCAACAAGTACGTCATCAAGGTAGGCGACAAAGAAAAAGCGCTGCTCAAAATCCTGCTGGACATGCATTACGCCGACAAATCGGCGGCCCCAGACGGCCTGACCGCCCAGAGCCCCGAGCTGTTCGCGGGCTTTTTCTCCGGCAAGTTCGCCATGCTGCCGGGCATCGGGGTGTGGGCACGTCAGACCATCGCCGAGAGCGGCCCCAAGAACTTTAACTGGGGCGTGCTGCCGCCGATGAAGGCGCTCAGTCAGGCGCAGGGATCGGCCACCCAGACCTTGAGCATTCCCGCTTCCAGCACCCACAAAAAAGAAGCCATGCAGTTCATCAACTGCTTAACCAATCGCACCAACGACGGCAAGCTGGCGGCAGGCGACTGGCTGTTTCCCACCCGCACCTCATCCCTCAAAGGCTCTTACTTTCAGTCGCCCAACAACGGCTGGAAGACTGCTTCCGAATCGGCCAAATACCTGACGATGGCTCCGTTTCAAGAAGTCAGCGGCTTTACTGAGGTCAAGAGTAAAGTGCTGACCCCTACCTTTCAGCAACTGCTGGCCAACCGAATCACGCTTGACGACGCTGCCAAGCAAATTGAGCAGCAAGGCAACGACATTCTGGCCAAGTATTACAAATAAGAGGGTGAGCCGTGGGGAAGGGGCAGAGCGCTTTGCTTAAGCCCCCTCCCCTATTTGCCGCGCTCCTTCTTCGATGAGGGCTTGGGCCTGCTCACCGAGCAGAGCAAAGCGCTCGTCGGTGGTTTGTCCGGCGTGGTAGCGGGCGTAGATCTGCTGCAAAATCACTGCGAGCTTAAAGACGCCCAGCACTTCATACCAGCGCAGGTTCGAGAGGTCGCGTCCCGTTTGCTCGGCGTAGCGCTCCAGAAATTCGGCACGGGTCAAAAAACCCTGCGCGGCGGCAGGTTCGCCAACCGGCGTGCGCTGGTGCTCCGGAAAGCCGCGCTGCGTCCAGTAGGCCATGGTCAGCCCCAAGTCCACCAGCGGGTCGCCGATGGCCGTCATCTCCCAGTCGAGCAGGGCCACCACTTTGGACGGATCATCTGAAGCGAGCATCAGGTTATCCAGCTTGAAATCGTTGTGGACAATGGTGTGAGCGCTTTCAGCAGGCACGTTGGACAGCAGCCAGTCAACCACCTGCTTGCTGTGGACGCTCGGGTGCGTCTCGGCGCGTTGCCAGCGTCCGGCCCAGCCTTCGACCTGGCGGCGGTTAAAACCTTCGGGCTTACCTGAGTTGCTCAGGCCGCTGCTGACCAGGTCTACGGCGTGCAGCCGCGCCAGCGTGTCGACCAGCGCTTCGGACGCTTGGCGGGGGGCGCTGGGCAAGTCGGCGTATTCGGGCGGCATGGAGGTGCGAATGATCACACCCCTGCGCCGCTCCATCAGGAAAAAGGGAGCCCCCAGCACCGCCGCGTCCTCGCACAAAAAGACGGGACGCGGCGCTTCGGGGAACACCGGATGGATTTTTTCGAGGAGGTGAAACTCGCGCACCATATCGTGGGCTTTGGGCGCAACCGGCCCCAGCGGAGCGCGGCGCAGCACGTACTCGGCTGCACTGTCACCTGCTCCGGCCTTCACCAGATACGTCAAGTTGCTGTGGCCGCCGGGAAACTGCTCGACTTCAAGCTGGACGTCGCCCAGCACCGGCCGCAAAACCGCATGCAGAGCGTCCAGATCAAGTTCCTCACCCCTGCGGACGCGGGCCGTATCAGAGGAAGGGGCGCTCACTCTGGTTTGCTGCCAACGCTGGCATTTTGTAGCAGCGCCATCGCTTTACCGCGCAGCCGCCGCATTTTGCCGATCCAGTTGTCGTAGTTCTCCGCCTTGACTTGAAAACTCTGCAAGGTGCTGGCGTGGGTGGTGATCAGAAATTTTTCCTCGCGCAGCGCTTCCAGCACGGCTTCCACCAGCACGTCGGTGGTCACAGCGGTCTGCTGGAGCAGAGGAGCATTCTGAATCATCGGTGTCCAGACGCCTTCCGGGCACAGGCACGACACTTTAATACCCCGGTCTCCGTAGGTGATGGCCAGCCACTCGGCAAACGCCAGCGCGGCGTGCTTGGTCACGGCGTAGGGCGCGGAGTGCAGCTCGGTCAACAGGCCCGCCGCTGAGGCAGTGTTGAGCAGGTACCCCTCACCGCGTTCCAGCATGCGCGGCAGCAGGTGGCGGGCCGCCCAGACATGGCTCATCACGTTGACGTTTTCAATCAAGCGCCACTGTGAGTCGGGCGACTCCGGCCCCGCGCCGATGGCGATGCCCGCGTTGGAGCAAAACAGATCGATCTCGCCTTCATTGGCCCAGACATCTTCGATGAGGCGCTGAATGTCTTTTTCGTGGCTGACATCTACTGCCACGAATCTGGCTCCAGCCGCCTCGGCCTCGTGCTGGCCCGCCTCGGCGCTGCGGTCTGAGGCGATCACCCGCGCTCCTTCCTTGACGAAACGCTCGGTCAGGGCCTTGCCGATGCCGGACGCGCTGCCGGTGACGACAACGGTTTTACCTTTAAGCTCCATTTCCTTTCCTCCGGGTGTCCACGCCTTGCCGCTTGAGTTCCATTTTGGCTACCGTTTCCAAATGCACGATGTCGGGGCCGTCGGCCAGCCGCAGAGTGCGGGCCTGAGCGTACATCTGGGCCAATGGTGTGTCGCCGCTGACGCCCGCGCCGCCGAACACCTGAATGGCGCGGTCGATGACTTTAAGGGCCACGTTTGGCGCGACCACTTTGATGGCAGCGATCTGCGAGCGGGCGGCCTTGTTGCCCACCGTGTCCATCATGTGGGCGGCTTGCAAGGTCAGGAGGCGGGCTTGGTCAATCTCGATGCGGCTCTCGGCGATCAGCTCATGAATGTGCTGGTGAGCGGCCAGCGGTTTGCCGAACGCCACACGCTCAGCGGCCCGCGCCACCATCAATTCCAAAGCCCGCTCAGCCTGCCCGATCAGGCGCATGCAGTGGTGAATCCGGCCCGGCCCGAGGCGGCCCTGCGCGATTTCAAAGCCGCGCCCCTCGCCCAGCAGCATGCTGGTGATGGGTACACGCACATTCTCGAAGATGACCTCGGCGTGGCCGTGCGGCGCGTCGTCGTAACCGAACACCGTCAGCATCCGCTTGACGGTCACGCCTTTGGCGTCCAGCGGCACCAGAATCATCGACTGCTGCAAGTGGCGCTCGGCGTTGGGGTCGGTCTTGCCCATGAAGATGACGACTTTGCAGCGGGGATCGCCTGCGCCCGAGGTCCACCACTTGCGCCCGTTGAGTACATACTCGTCGCCGTCGCGGGTGATGCTGGATTCGATGTTGGTGGCGTCCGACGAGGCCACTTCCGGCTCGGTCATGGCGAAGCAGGAGCGGATTTCACCGTTCAGCAGCGGCGTCAACCAGGTTTCTTGCTGCTCTTTGGTGCCGTAGCGGGTCAGCACTTCCATGTTGCCGGTGTCAGGGGCATTGCAGTTAAAGATTTCGGGTGCCCACCAGACCCGGCCCATGATCTCGCACAGCGGCGCATAGTCGAGGCTGCTCAGACCTGCACCGAACTGGCCTTCCGGGTCGCTTTCACGCGGCAAAAACAGGTTCCATAAGCCCGCTTCACGCGCCAGAGGCTTGAGGTCTTCAATGAGCTGCACGTGTTCCCAGCGGTTACCGGTGTCGACTTGCCGGGCAAACTCGGCCTCGTTGGGATAGATGTGCTCCTGCATAAAGGCGCTGAGGCGCTGCTGCAAGTCTTGGGTGCGCCCTGAGCGGGTAAATACCGCAGTGGTCTGATCTAATGTACCGGTCATGGTTGACCCTCCGAAGATGCGAAAAGGTGGGAGAGAAACAAGGTTGGATGCTCCTCAACCCTAACCTGTCTGATAGGCTGTTGCAAGGGCAGGAGTTTGAGTCCGCTCTGCTCACCACCAGTGATGACTAAACTTCCCACCACCGACCAAACTGCTGACAGCCGCGCTTTTCAGGTCAGCCGCTACTTGATGGAATACATCCGTCACGAGCGCTTGAAAGCAGGTGACGCGGTGCCAAGTGAAGTGAAACTGAGCCGTGAGCTCAATGTCAGCCGCAGCGTGGTGCGCGAAGCTTACCGGACGCTGGCGGCCACCGGGGTGATCGACATTTCCAACGGCAAGACCCCCAGAGTCAGCCGGATCGACTCGCTGCCGGTCAGCGCCCTGATGCGCCACGCCATGTACACCGGACAGGTCACGCCGCTGCAAATCATGGAGTTGCGCTCGGCGCTCGACACCCAGGCGGCGCGTTTGGCAGCCCGTCACGCCACGCCCGACGCGCTGGAGTCACTTCAGCGGGCGCTGGACGCCATGCGTGAAGCGGGGCCGATTGGAGGCGCGTACATTCGCCACGACGTTCACTTTCACGCGCTGTTGGCCGAGGCGTCGGGCAACCCTTTGATCGCGCTGCAAGTCACAGCGCTGAGCAAAGCTGCCCGCTACAGCATCCGCGCCGGGCGCAATGCCGAGCCGTCGGCGCTGGGGTTTGCCGAGCTGCTGATGCGCCACCAAGTGCTGCTCGCCGCAGTGAAAGCGGGCCACGAGCAGGCCGCTGTGGAGGCCAGTCAGATGCATTTCACGGCGGCGGAAGCAGCACTCGACCTTGCCCTGCAAGAGGAATGAGCATTTCGGTCAGTCTGTTTTGAAAGAACTGTTGAACCGGAAGGTCAACAGGCGCAAGAGGTACCGTTCTGCCCAAGACAGCGGAAGAAGAAAAGAGCGGTCGTCAGGAAAAGAATTGTAAAAATGACGGGGTTGCATTTTTGGAACGGATTGAACGGCAACCGTATACTCTAAACCTTATGACTTCATCCAATCCTGTTCTTTTGTCTGAAACCAAGAACGCTGTCCTGACGCTGAGTCTCAACCGCCCCGAGCGCCTCAACGCCGCCAATGACGAGCTGCTTTTCTCACTGACCGAGGCCCTCAAAGCTGCCGAAACCGATCCCGCCGTGCGCGTTGTTGTCATCACCGGGGCGGGGCGCGGCTTTTGTGCCGGGCAGGATCTGGGCGACGTGCAAAACCGGGAAGGCAGCACCAACTTCACCGAGCACCTGCGCCACACTTACATTCCGCTGATTCAAACCATTCGGAGCCTGAAAAAACCCGTTATCACGGCGGTTAACGGCGTGGCGGCGGGCGCGGGCGCGAGTCTGGCCCTCAGCGGCGATGTCCGGCTATGGAGCGAGAACGCCACCCTGATCGAGGTGTTTTCCAACATCGCCCTGATCCCCGACGCGGGCAGCACTTGGTTCTTGCCCCGTTTGGTAGGCGCGGCCAGAGCTTTTGAAATGATGGCCTTTGCCGAAAAAGTAAGTGCCGCAGACGGGTTGAACATGGGCCTGTGTGAACAGGTCTACAGCGCCGAAACCTTCGCAGATGATGTGCAGGCCTACGCCGAGCGCCTAGCGGCCCGCCCACTGAACGCCCTCGCCCTTACCAAGCAGGCGCTCAACTTTGCCCTGAGCAGCTCACTAGACGCCGCGCTGGACAACGAATCGGTCTTGCAACAACTGGCAGGCGACCATGCTGAGCACGAAGAGGGCGTGCGGGCCTTTGCCGAGAAACGCAAGCCGGAGTTCGGGAAATTCTGAGCGCCTGAGCTTCCCGAACTCGCAGACGGGCGGCTCTTCTCTGAGAGCTAAGAATCTACTCCGCCCGTCTGCCCGCCCGGTAGCGCCGAATCAAAGCGTTGGTGCTGCTGTCGTGCTGCAAATCCGGCTCGGCCCCGGCTTGCAGCTCCGGCACGATTTTGGAGGCCAGCACCTTACCGAGTTCTACGCCCCACTGATCAAACGAATTGATGTTCCAGATCGCGCCCTGCACGAAGACTTTGTGTTCGTACAGGGCGATCAAGCTGCCCAGAATGCGCGGGGTCAGTTTGTCGGCCAAGATGGTATTGGTGGGCCGGTTGCCTTCAAAGACGCGGTGCGCCACTTGTTCAGCCTCGACACCGTCGGCTTCGACTTCCTGCCGGGTCTTGCCGAACGCCAGCGCCTCGGTTTGAGCGAACACGTTGGCCATCAGCAGATCGTGGTGCGGCGTCAGCGGATTGAGCGTCTGAATAAAGCCGATGAAATCGCAGGGAATCAGCTTGGTGCCCTGGTGAATCAGTTGATAAAACGCGTGCTGGCCGTTGGTGCCGGGCTGTCCCCAGATGACTGGGCCGGTCTGATAATCCACCAGATCGCCCTCAAGCGTCACATGCTTGCCGTTGCTCTCCATATCGAGCTGCTGCAAATAAGCGCTGAAGTGCGAGAGGTATTGGTCGTAGGGCAAAATAGCAACGGTCTGGGCGTCAAAAAAATCGTCGTACCACACGCCCAACAGGGCCAGCAGCATCGGCAGATTTTTGTCGGCGGGCGCGGTGCGGAAATGCTCGTCCATCTCGTGAAACCCGGCCAGCAGCTCTTGAAAGTGGGCGGGGCCAACGGCAATCATCAGCGACAGGCCGATGGCGCTGTCCATGCTGTAGCGCCCGCCCACCCAGTCCCAGAAGCCGAACATGTTGGTGGTGTCGATGCCAAACTTGCTCACCGCCTCCGCGTTGGTGGAGACGGCCACGAAGTGCCGCGCCACCGCCGAGTCGTCTTTCAACGTTCCCAGCAGCCAAGCCCGCGCCGAGGTCGCGTTCGCCATGGTTTCCTGCGTGGTGAAGGTCTTGCTGGAGACGATAAACAGCGTCTCGGCGGGGTCAAAACCGTGTGTTTTTTCGACGAGGTCGGTGCCGTCCACGTTCGAGACGAAGCGCACGGTCAGGTTGCGCTGACTGTAGAACTTAAGGCCCTCGTAAGCCATCACCGGGCCGAGATCAGAGCCGCCGATGCCGATATTGACGATATTTTTGATCGGCTTGCCAGTGTAACCCAGCCATGTCCCAGCCCGTACCTGATCAGCGAAGGCGGCCATCTTGTCCAGCACCGCGTGAACTTCCGGCACCACGTTCACGCCGTCCACCATCACCGTGCCGCCCTTGGGAACGCGCAGGGCGGTATGCAGCACGGCTCGGCCTTCGGTCACGTTGATTTTCTCGCCCGCAAACATGGCGTCGCGCTTGGCGGCCACGCCGGTCTGTTCGGCAAGCTGTAGCAGGAGCCTGAGCGTTTCGTCGGTCACCCGGTTCTTGGAGTAATCCAGAAACAGGCCCGCGCCCTCGGCAGTCAGCTTTTCGCCGCGCCCGGCGTCGTCGGCGAACAACTCCCGCAACTGCTTGTCTTTAAGCTGATCGTAGTGACGCTCTAAGGCTTGCCAAGCCGGCTGTTGGGTTAGAGAAGTGGGTTTTGTCATGGGTGCTGCCTCCCGGCGGGCACAAAGCAGTGGAGGAAAAGTGTGCCGAGCCAAACAGTTTCAGGATAGCAGCGCCGCATAAACCTGTTTACCCAAACTTTCTTTAGAAATAACAGTGTTGAGCAATGCGGCAGCAAAGAACCCCGCGCTAATCTGCCGCGCTCTGCTACACTTTTTGCGGATAGAGTTGCGCCAACCGTTCATATGAGCGCTTTCTGTCGGCCAAATCGGGGATCATGCTGCCGATCATCAGCTCATCCGCGCCGGTCATCTCCAGCACTTGATCCAGCCGCGCTTTGACCGTTGCCGAACTGCCAGCCACAAACCGGCCCGTTCGGCGCATGGTGGCGAGCTGGGCGCGTTCGGCGGGCGTGTACGGATAGCGCTCCGCTTCCTCCACGCTGGCAAATGGCTCGGTCTGGCCGCGCACCAACCGCAAGAACATCAGGCCCAGCGGCAAGGCCAGGCGCTCGGCTTCGGCGTCGGTGTCGGCCACGATCACGGTTTGCGCCACGATGACTTTGGGAACCGGGAACTGCTCGGAAGGCCGGAAGGCTTGTCGGTAGGCTTTGATCGCCTGCGCCGCCAAGTCGAAGTCGGGGTTGATGTGGGCGGCAAAAGCCAGCCCCGCGCCGATTTCGGCGGCCACCGACGCGCCGTGACCGGAGCTGCTCAGCATCCACAGTGGCGGAAGCGGTTGATCATAAGGCGCGGCGATCACGCCTTCAAAAGCGCTGCCCGCAAACGGATGCTTACCCGCGAACTCGCGCCCACCGAAGGCCAGCAGTTCGGTGAGTTGAGACTCGAAATCGTCTGCTTGCAAAGCTTCACGCGACCTTCTGAGGGCCAGCGCCGTCCTCATGTCGGTGCCCGGAGCGCGGCCCAGTCCCAGATCGATGCGGTCAGGGGCCAGCGCTTCGAGCGTGCGGAACAGTTCAGCGACTTTGAGCGGCGAGTGGTTGGGCAACATCATGCCGCCCGCGCCCAGCCGCAGCGTGGTGGTGCGCTGGCTCAGCGCGGCGATCAGCAGTTCGGGAGCGCTGCTGACCAGCGACTGCATGTTGTGATGCTCGGCCAGCCAGTAGCGCTGATAGCCCAAAGATTCAACGTGCTGCGCCAGTTCCACAGTGTCTTTAATGGCCTGAGCGCTGCCGCCAGCGGTAAGCGGCACCAAATCGAGAACGGAAAGAACAGGAGAGGTCATGCCCATAGTCTGCGCCGCACGGGGAAAGTCAACCGCAGACGCGCTCTCTTTTGGAATACTTCACTGGCTTGCTTTGTTCCGGAGCAGGTAACAGGCGGCCAGAACACGGACAATGTGCTATCAAAGCGGGTATGTCCTTTGTCCTGCCCCCACCCGAGCGCCACGCCCTCGCCGACGGCACTTTGATTTACAGCTTTCCGGTGCGGGTCTTCGGCGACTTTTTGGCCAACATCTACGTCGTGCGGCGCGGCGAATACACGGCCCTGATCGACACCGGCAGCGGCACCGAGCAGAGCAACGCCGACTTGCTCACAGGCTTTTCGGCGCTCAGCGAAATGGACGCCCACATCACCTGGGTAGGCTTGTCACGCATCGTGATTACCCACGGCCATATCGACCACCACGGCGGCTTGGACTTTGTGCGGACGTTGACTCAGGCCCCCGTCGCCGTTCACGAGCTTGACCAGCCAGTGCTAAGCGCTTACCGCGAGCGAATTGTGCTGACTTCACGGGCCTTGAGGGCCTTTTTGCACGGAGCAGGCGTGGACGCGGCTGGGGTAACGGCTTTTATGAAGATGTACGGCGCGGGCAAAATCCGTTTCGTGGGCGGCCCCGTTGACACCGAACTCCATCACGGCGACCTACTGGACGGCCTTTTTAAAGTCATTCACACGCCGGGACATTGTCCGGGGCAAGTCTGCTTGCGCGTGGGTGAGGTGCTGCTGAGCGCCGATCAGGTGCTGGCCCACACCACACCGCATCTCTCCGCTGAGAGCATCACGCCCGGCAACGGCTTGTCGCATTACTTGCACTCGCTTGACCTTCTGGACGCCGAAGAAGGCATTGTGCTCACGCTGGCTGGACACGAGGAGCCAATTTCAGATTTGCGTGCCCGCACCGCCGACATTCGCGCCTCACACACCCGCAAAATGAACCGCATTCTCAGCATTTGCGCCGCTCCCAGCAGCTTGCAGACCATTACCAGCCAACTCTATCCGCGTGTCAAAAGCTACGACACCTTGCTGGCGCTCGAAAAGGTAGGGGCTTTGGTGGAGTATCTCAGTGCACGCGGCGAAGTGCGGGTGGCCAACCTTGAGCAGATGGAGCGCGACGAAGAAGCTTCACCGCTCTACCAGACAGCCTGAGCCAAACTTTTCTGGCTTTTGTAATACCTTTGTCAGATCAGGTGAGCTAATTTTGGAGCACAAAAAAACCAGCGCCTAGAAAGACGCTGGAGGAATAAAACGTAGGTTGTAAGGCATTTTTTTAGTTTCCGAAATCTTTGATAGCTTTATTCATATTACCCTCTTGATAAATCTCTAGCAAGCTTATTTAGCTTTGAAGATGTGCGGCAGGATGTAAGTTATTACTTAGTTTCCGAAGTCTTTGATGGCTTTGCTCATGATTCCCCCCTGATGGTTCTGTGATTGACTCGATTGAAAGATAAGTGGTAGGGTGTAATCTGCTACTTAGTTTCCGAAGTCTTTGATAGCTTTGTTCATGATTCCCCTTCTATAATTTGTTATGAACGAATGCGAGATTTGTTCTTGCCCTGAAGGAATTAATCTTTTACGGTAACCGGAAAACTCTTAACGTTTTCTTACTGCTCATACAGCTATAGTATTGATAATTTTATGACTACCGAAGCGAGAACGATTAACGAAGCGTTGGCTGCTTTTGAACATGGTCAATACAAAACCGTCATCACGCTTCTGACAGGCCAAACCGACCTCAGCCCAGAGGGCTTGCGTGTACTTGGAAATGCCTATGTATTTAGCGGCCACTTTGAGCAAGCTGAAGAACCGCTCGAAAGAAGCAGCCGAGCAGGCGACGCAGAAGGGATGGTCGAATACGGCAATCTTCTCCGCTTGACTGGCCGATTGGCTGAAGCAAGCACCCATTTTATGGAAGTCACCCCAAAATTGTCGGGCGAATTGTTTCTACGTGCCCAGCGTTGGTGGGGAACGGTTGATTTCCTTGCGGGCCGTACTGAAATGGGCTTACAGCGCTGTGAGATAGCATGGCACGGTTACATGGCGCTGGGCGATGATGAACTCATTGGCCGCGTCACCCAAACTATTGCTCAAATGCACCTTACAGCTGGTGATCTCAATAGAGCTGGACAACTCTACCAAGAAGCCATACGCCGCTTGCCACTGACAGATCAACCCATTTTCCGAATTTCAGCTTTAGGAGGCTTAGCAGAAGTTCAGATATCACTGGGAGAAGTCAAAGAGGCCCGAAAGACTTTAGATTCTACACAAGAAGCGCTTCAATTTACAGATTCACTCAAATCCCACGTTCATATTCTCTCTGTCGAGGCTGAATACTACCGTTTGTTCGGAGATCAAGAAAAATACACCAAAATTCTTCATGAACTTCAAAGTGTAGTAGAAGATTTGCAGGATTTCGAGTCTTCTACGTGGACAGCCGCTAGCCTCGCTGACCTCTATAGCTTGCGGGGCGATCACAGTTTGGCCATGGAAACGCTCTACGAACTCGCGCCCGAGGGCCATCACCCGCTGGTCATTGCCACGCGGGGCATGTTGCTGCGCCGCCGCCGTCTTTACGGAGCGGCCATTGAAGCCCTTCAGGAAGCGCTCGATTCGCCGCGTCTAGAATCCCGCGCCCAACTGCGCTCGCTGCTGCATTTGGCCGATGCTCAGGCCAAGAATGGCGACACCGAGGGAGCAGGCACGTCGCTCAAATTGGCGATGGAAGGCTTGCTGTCGGCCCGCGACCTGATTCTTTACTCGCCAGATATCACCGAACTCTCGGATTTGGCGCAACACGCCCTGCTTGAGCCGGATTTGTCGCCCTACATGGAAGTCTTGCTCGGTAAGCTCGCAGTGTTGATGGGCCGCGACAGCGTACCAGACAACACCGCACTGCATCTGCGGATTCAAACATTGGGCCGCGCCGCCGTGTTCAAAAACGGTGAGGAAATCAAATTGAGCTTGCAGGGTAGCGTCCTCACTTTGGTGTATTTGGCCCTCAATCCCAGCTCGACGCGCAAAGAACTCGAAGCCACACTCTACCCAGACCGTGAAGGCAAAACGGCAGGCGATTATTTTCGGGCGGTGTTCCGAGAACTGCGCGTCAAACTCGGTCAGGAAGTGCTGTGGATGGACGGCAGCCCCAAATCGCCGCACTACCGCATAGGGCCGGGCGTCCACGTTGACCTCGACACCGAACACCTGCGCGAAGCCCTCAGAAGCGGCGACACGGCGCGGGCGCTTTCGCTTTACCGGGGGCCGTTTTTACCGGATTCCAAAATGGAAAGTGACTGGGTGGACGACACCCGCGAGGAGTTGCGCCGCAGCCTTTCGGCTGAGCTGCGCTCCAAACTTCAAAAGGCGCGTGATGATGGGGATTTGCGCCGCGCCCTGCTGCTGGCCAATCAATCGCTTAAGCTCGACCCCGGCGACCTCGACATGCTCGAAACGCGGGTGGCGGTGGCCCGTTTGGTGGCTTCACCACAAGACTTGGCCCGCTACGTCGTCGAGTTGCAGCGGCAAATGAGCTAAAACCTGCTCCAACTCAGCTGCTGCCGGATATAACTGAACGGATTTACATCCGGCAGCAGCTGAGTTGATTTTGGCCTCTCCACCCACTTGAGGAAGGGATGAAAACCCCAACCTGTGATTGTCGAATACTTAACAAAATGGTTTGAGGCCTACTCCCTCATAGTGGCGCTTCACCCAGCACTCAGCGCCCGTTCATGTGACGCAGTCTATCAGTTTTTGCCCGCTCGGGAATGCGGGAAATAATAGGGCACTTCACTCATATTGGCAAGCGGCGACTCGCCAACGCCTTGCTATGATGCCGACCATGACTTCCACCCTCAACGCCCGACCCTGGTTCAAAGACGCAGTGGTGTACCAAATTTATCCGCGCAGCTTTCAAGACTCTAACGGCGACGGTATCGGCGATTTGCGCGGCATTCTTTCGCGCTTGGATTACTTGGCGCGGCTGGGCGTAGACGTCCTCTGGCTCTCCCCTATTTTCGCTTCACCCAACGACGACAACGGCTACGACATCTCGGATTACCGCGCCATCATGGCCGAGTTCGGGACGATGGCGGATTTTGACGAACTGCTCGCCGCAGCGCACCAACGCGGTCTCAAAATCATGCTGGATCTGGTGGTCAACCACTCCAGCGACGAGCATCCGTGGTTCGTGGAAGCCCGCGACCACCCCGACTCGGAAAAGCGCGATTACTACATCTGGAAACCGCCTGTGAACGGTGACATGCCGACCCACTGGCAGGCCTTTTTCGGCGGCCCAGTCTGGCAGCTCGATGAAGCGTCGGGCGAGTATTACCTGCACTTGTTCAGCGTTAAGCAGCCGGATCTCAACTGGGAAAATCCCAAGCTCCGCGCCGAAGTCTACGACCTGATGCGCTTTTGGCTCGACAAGGGCATCGACGGCTTTAGGATGGACGTGATCAACCTCATTTCCAAAGACCAAGCTTACCCAGACGCTGAGCCGATAACAGGCACGGCGCTGACCTCCGGCTACCCGTATTTTATGAACGGCCCCCGCGTGCATGAATTCTTGCAGGAAATGAACCGCGAAGTGCTGAGCCACTACGATTTGATGACGGTGGGCGAAACGCCGGGGGCCAGCGTGGACGACGCCGTGCGCTACTCCGATCCCCAGCGAGGCGAACTTGATATGGTGTTTCAGTTTGAGCACGTGGGACTGGGCAGCGGCGAACGTGGCAAGTGGAGCAACCTACCTTGGACACTGCCGGAACTGAAAAGCATTCTCAGCCGCTGGCAAACTGGTCTGCACAATCGCGGCTGGAACAGCTTATATTGGGACAACCACGACCAGCCCCGCGCCGTTTCGCGCTTCGGTAATGACTCCCCCGAATTCAGGGTGCCCAGCGCCAAGATGCTGGCGACTTTGCTCCACTTTATGCAGGGCACGCCGTACATTTATCAGGGCGAGGAATTCGGGATGACCAACGTCCGTTTTGAGCGCGTCGATCAGTACGACGACCTTGAGACGCTGGGAGCCGAGCGTGAGCTGCGTGAACTCCACGGTTGGAGCGAAGAGCGCATCATGGCCAGCATCCACGCCATGAGCCGCGACAACGCCCGCACGCCGGTTCAGTGGGACGCCTCACCCAATGCCGGATTTACCAGCGGCAAACCCTGGCTGGAAATTAACCCGAATTATCCCAACATCAACGCGGAAGCCGCCGAGGCCGATCTGGATTCGGTCTGGCACCACTACAAGCACCTTATTGCCCTGAGAAAATCGCTGGACGTGGTGCGGGACGGCACGTATGAGCTGCTGGACGCCGAGCATCCCAGCATTTACGCTTACCTGCGCAGTGACGGCCACACCAAGCTGCTGATCGTGGCCCACTTTTCGGCCAAGGCGGGCCAGTACCGCATTCCTGCCGAGTTCGTGGGCGGCGAAGTCTTGAGCAATAACTATTCAAGCTTGCAACTGACCGAAAAATTGAACTTGGAGCCATATCAAGCTGTGGTGATTCGGGCAAAGTAAGATGTGACAAAAATGGGGTGTCCGCAAATCAGCGCGGACACCCCATTTTTGTGCAACGGATTAGACTGGTTGCGGCTCCAGCGTCACCACTTCCAAAAGGTGCCACAAGGCCAGCGGCGCAGCGGCGTCCCAGCCCTGCGGGTGGCAGGCGGCAGGATACGGCACCGGCACGTCGGCCTGCCCTTCGCGCTTGAACCCGGCCAGCAGCTCGCTGAGGCGCTTGTCGCCGGCGGCGCGGGCCACGTCAAACAGAGCGCGGGCAACTTGCTGGGCCTCGCGGCTCAGGCCGTAGCGGGCCATCCCCAGCGCGGCGGCAGCGGTGTCGTGCGGCCAGACGCTGCCATTGTGGTACGACACCGGGTTGTAGCGAATTTCGCCTTCGCCCAGCGTACGAATGCCCCAGCCGCTCCAAAGCTGCTCGCCCAGCGCGGTGGCCGCCACTTTGGAAGCGAACTCCGGCGGAATGATGCCTGTCCAGAGGGTGTGGGCCGGATTGCTGACCAGAACCTTCATCGGCTGCTTGTCACCGTTGAGGCCATGAACATAATACTGACGCTCCGGCCACCAAAAGGCGGCATGGAAGCGCTGGCGCAACGCCGAGGCCCGCTGTTCCCACTCGCCAGCCAAGCCCGCTTCACCGAGCTGACGGTACAAGCTGGCGGCGGCCAGATAAGCCGCGTAAGCGTAGCCCTGCACCTCCACCACCGCGATGTGGCCGCTAGCGTCTACACCTTCAGCAGTAAAGGTGCTGTCGCCGCTGTCTTTCCACACCGCGTTGGTGATCCCGCCGCTCGGGTCAGGAGTGTACTCGATGAAGCCGTCTTGATCGGGGTCGCCGTCGGTCAGGCACCAATTCAGGGCCGCTTCCCAGTGCGGGCGCAGCTCAGCAGCCAACTCGGGGTGCTGGCCGCTGAGTTCGCCCACCAACCAGACAAACAGCGGCGTGGCGTCAGCGGTGGCGTAGTAAGGACGGTGCGGAGTGCGGCCCAGGCGGGTCAGCTCCCCGACGCGCTCCTCGTGGAGAATCTTGCCGGGTTCTTCCAAAGTCGCTCTGTCGTATTTGGTGCCCTGCTTAGCCGCCAGATACCGCGCCACCGAGAGCGCCATTTCCGGTAAGGCGTCTTTGACCATCAGGGCGATGATGAGGCTGTCGCGGCCAAAGGGAGCCACGAACCAGGGCAGGCCCGCCGCTGGAAACGGGCCCTGCGGCGTATGAAACGACAAACTGCGGAGGTCTTCCACGCTCTGGGCCACCACCTGCTGATCGAGCGGGTCACTGAGCGGCGCGGAGCTGAGGCGGGCGTGGAGGGCATCGTACTCGCTGGCCAGTGCAGCGGCGTCGCCGGAGGTCGCTGTTTCGTCTCCTTCCAGTAAAAAGGTGCTGACCTTGATGTGGGTTTCGGCCTCGCTCAGCGTCCAAATCAACTTTTCGCCGTCCCACTCGGCAGCGGGCGAGACTTGCACCAGGGCGCGGCACAGCAGGCCGTCTTGAGCGGTGTAACGGAACTCCACGCCGCCGTCTGCCGCCTCGGCGCTGACCTGACGGTGTTCGATGCCCTGCGGCCAGCCACGCACCTCGAACATGTCTGCAAAGTCGGCGGCCAAGCTCAGGCTCAGCGTCTGCGGCCCGCTGCCGATATAGCGGGTGACGCTCAGCACGTCGCGCACTTCGCTGCCCAGCACCGTCAAATCGCGGGCAATTCCGACTTTCATGGTGTAACCCACGTTGGCGTTGGCGCTGTGTTCGCGCAGCCAGAACGGATAGCGTTCATGCTGCATCAGGGCCTGAGGAGTTTCGTTACCGAGTTGCCACTGATAGCGGCTCAGAAAGCGGGTATCCCGGCGGTAAAGGCCGCTTTCACCTTCGGCAATGGCATACTGAGCGTCACCTACAAAATACAAATCATTTTCTTTGAGAACAGTGCGGGTATTCAGCATGAACATCCTTGTAAGGAGGAGGGAAATAAAGGAGAGTTGGAAGGCCAGCTTATAGGCGGCGACAAGAGAAAGCAGACGAAGGGGGCGCAGGCTTTTGTCGTTCTCCTCCGCCCCAAAACTGTACTAAACGGAGGCGGCTTAGCCTTTGACGGCGCTGTCAGATCCAGTGTCCACAAAATAGCGCTGGAAAATCACGAAGACGATAATCACTGGAATGGCGCTCAGCACCGCGCCGGCCAGAATCAGGCCGTAATCGCCCTGCCCACCGTAGGCCGAGCGGAAGTTCGACAAGCCGACTGTCAGCACGAAGTTGACCTGATTTCTGAGCAGCACCAGCGGCCAGAAAAAGTCGTTCCAAGCGCCCTGAAACTGGGTGATGGAAAGCGCGATCAGCGCCGGGCCAGCTTGCGGCAACATCACTTTCCAAAAGGTGGTGAACGGCCCCGCACCGTCGATGCTGGCCGATTCTTCCAGCTCTTTGGGCATTCCCTCAAAAAACTGCTTCATCAAGAAGACGCCGCCAGCGGCCACCAAGCCGTTGAGCCACAGCCCCCACAAGTTGAGCAGCCCGAGTTGCTTGAGCAGCACATAATTGCTGACCAAGTTGACTTGACTCGGCACCATCTGCACAAACAGCACGCCCAGCAAAAAGATCAGGTTTTTGCCGGGAAAGTCCAAGCGGGCCAGTGCGTAACCGGCCAACGAGCAAAAGACGATGGCCGACACCACCCGCAAAAAAGCGTACAGGAAGGTGTTGAGCACCCAGCGCATAAACAAGCTGATGCCGCTGCGCGGATCGGTGGTTTCGTTGAAGGCGCGGCGGTAGTTGTTGAAGGTGTAGCCGAGCACGCCGGGCGTGACGTTGCGGTAAGCGAAACTGCGGTCAAAATTCTGCTTGTCACTGGGCGGCAGAGTGCTGGCCACGATGCTCTGGCCGCGCTCCACGTCCACTTCGAGGGGGGTGCGTTCGAAGACCGGGCCGCGCAGATAATACTTCTCGCCAGACTTGATCAGTTCGACTTGTTGTGTTTCGTTGAGGTCGTACTGCTTGGCCTGCGCCTGCGGCGTGTCGAGCGTCACATCCACCGCTTTGCCGTTTGCCAAAATAGCCGTGAGCTTGTCGGTGGGCACGCCCAGTTTGGCCCGCACGACCTCGCCAGTCTGCTGGGTCAGCGCCGGGTAGTCAATGCTGACTTTGTAAGTGCGCTGGTCGCCCGTTTCTCCCGTTTTTTCGGTCTTGACGGTGCTGTAGTCTTTGGCCTGCGCCTGACGGGCCAGCGCCACCAAACTGGTCGGCTGATACGGAAACAAGAAGATGGTCGGCGGGGTTTGCGGCGCATCTTTGGGAACGGCCACCGTCACGTCGAAGGTCAGGCTGCGCCCCGGTTTGAGGCCGCCGTTCCAGCCGTCGCCGCCGCCCTGCACGCCGAGGCTGTAGGCCTTGCCGATAAACTCCGGGGTGACTTGCGGAATGATCAATCGCGGCGGGTATTCGTTGGGATTGTCTTTGAGGCTGCTCAGTAAGCCCATCAAAAACGGCCCCAGAAAGAAAAAACTCATCACGATCATGAACAGGTAAAGCCACCCGGCTTTGGCCCAGCGCCGACGCGCCAGCCATTCCTCGCCCTTGCCCGCCTTTGCAGGCTGCCGCGCAGAAAGTGCGGTCATACGCTGGCCTCGGAAGGAAAGAACTTACGCTGAATAAAGACCATCACCAAAATAATCATGGCCAGAATGATCGCGCCCGCCGCTGCCATATTGACGGGTGCGGTTCCGGCTTTAAAGGTGTTGATATAGACGTAATACGCCAAAGTAATCAAAGTGGACTGCGGCGCGGCGTCACCGATGACCGCCACTTGGTCAAACATCTGCATGGTACCGATGAGGCCTACGGTAATCACATAAAAAGTCACGGGGCGCAGCATCGGCACGGTGACGTTCATCAGTTTTTCAAAAGGAGTCGCGCCGTCGATATCCGCCGCTTCGTAAAGAGAGCCGGGAATATTTTGCAGGCCCGCCAAGAAAAAGAGCATCAAAGTGGGAATAGTCGTGAAGGTGTTTTGAATGATGATGACCAGCAGCGGAATGCTGAGAACCTGAACGCCGCCGATACTTAGCCACACATCAGCAAAGTACTGGAAATCGAAAGCAGGCACTTCGCGGACTTGCAGCACGCCAGTAAAACTCAGCACCACAATCGCGGCAATCGCAAGGAGAGCGCTGATGGCCGCCAAAGCCGGGTCAAACCAACCGGCAGGCAATTGACGTGAGCGCTCAAACAACACTTGGGCAATTTGGGCAACAACCAAGATTCCTACAAAAGCCAGAATAAACGGCTGATACATCTGAAACTGGGTGATGACGTAGTTGGCCACTCCGCGCCGCTGAAACAGCCACAAAAAAATCAAAGTGATCACGACAGAACTGGTGATGCTGGGCATATACCAAGCCGAGCGAAAAAAGCCCATGCCGCGAATCTTATTGTTGAGGGCCACTGCCATCAAGAGAGACAAAATGGTTTGCAGGGTGGTCACGGTAACAGCAAAAATCAGGGTGTTGGCCAGCGCCCGCCGAAAGAGGACATCATTGAGAACGTCCGCGTAAGGCTTCAGACCGATCAGATGCGGCACGTTGAACAAGTTGAAATCGGTAAACGAGTAATAAATGGCCCGCCCGAAAGCGTAGACAAAGAAAACCAGCGTGGAGATCAGGAAAGGAGCGAGAAACAGATACGCGGTGGCAGTAGACTGATTCTTCTTAAACATAAAGCCTCTTGAACATCAAACTCTCCCTGTCCGCAACGCGGTCACTTCATATAAGAGAGGGTCGGGGGCACCCTGCTCGGCTCCCGACCCTGCCTCAACTCCGGGTAAGGAATTAGCGGCTTTGGAAAGTGTTCATTTCGCTTTGGGCCTGCTTGAGCGCGTCGGCACTGCTTTTTTGCCCACTCAGCACGGCGGCCAGCGCAGTGTTGATCGGCTTGATCCAATCGGGGCCCTGAACGCCGAAGTAGTAAGGACGCACCGTGCCGTCGGTTGCACCGTCAAACACGGCCTTGCTGTTGGCCGCGCCTGCATCGGTCTTTTTGAGGAAAGCGTTACTTTGCAGCGAGGTGCGGCTGGGAATGGCCAGGCCCTGCTCCAGCACGTACTGCTGCACCTGCGGGCTGGTGAGGATGTTCAGCACCTTGACGGCGGCGGCTTTGTTCTTGGTGCCGGAATTGATGGCCCAGCCCACGGTATAGACGAAGTTGCCGCGCTTGCCGGTCTTGTCGTCTTTGGGAATCAGCGCGGTGCCGTACTTGAGGTTGGGCGCGTTGTCCTTGAGGAAGCCGACAATCCAGTTGCCCTCGATGGCCGCAGCCACTTTGCCGGTGCCGAGGCAGCCACCCGACCAGCTCTGCGAGATCTCGGAAGGCTGCACGCCGACTTTGTTTTTGGCCAGACCCGTGAAGTAGTTGAAGGCCCGCACGAACGCCGGATCGAGCAAGTTGGTTTTGCCTTTGGAGTCAAAGGGTTTCCAGCCCGCCGCGAAGGCGAACTGACCCATCCGGGCATAATCGGGAGCCAAGCAGATGCCGTAGTAATCGTTCCCCAGCGCTTTTTTGACGTTGGTCAGCTTGGTTTGCAGGCTGCTCCAAGTGTCGGTGTTGTCGGGGTAAGCCACTTTGGCTTCGTCGAACACCGCTTTGTTGTACTCGACGGCGAGGGTGTTGAAGTCTTTGGCAATAGCGTAGGTTTTGCCGTTCCGGGTGAAGGCGGCGTTGAGGCTGTTGATGTAGGGGCCAGTAGCCACTACACCGTTGAGCGGCAAGATTTTGCCGGTGGCCACGAAACCGTCTAACGTTTCGGCAGGCAGATAAAACACGTCGCCCGCATTGCCCGCCGCCAGCAAAGTGGTGAGCTGCTGGTTGTAGTCGCCCTGCAGCGGCTCGTAGGTCACGTTGATCTTGTCTTTGGCCAGCGCTGGCTTGACAAAGCGGTTGATCAAGTCGCCCACGATGGCGGGGTCTTGGCCCGCGTAGCCGTTGATCTTGATGGTGGTTTGAGCGGCAGCTTGGGTGGTGGCCGCCGCCGCGAGAAGCATCAGGCCGAGCATCATTTTGTTACGCATACTCCCTCCTAGGGAACAAAGCACGGAGAAATCAACAGAGAGCGGAGAACTGAGATTCAGTTTTAAAACTCAGGGGACTGAGCTTGAACTGGGCGGCGCAGCCACCGTTGCGCCCAGTTTGAGACGCACCGGAATGTGCTGTCCGCGTGCCGGCAGGCCCTCCACCGCTTCGCGCATCAGCTCTAGGGCGCATTCAGCGATGCGCTCAATGTCTTGCGACACGGTGGTCAGCTTGATCGGCAGTGCCAATTCCGGTAGGCCGTCAAAGCCCACCACCGACACGTCACGCGGCACCGTGAGGCCCATATCTTCGAGGGCAGCCACCGCGCCCACCGCGCTTTCGTCGCTCTGGGCAAACAGACCGGTGAAGCGAACGCCACTTTCCCACGCCCGCCGCACCGCCCGGTAGCCGCCCAGCAAGGTGAAATCAGCCTCTAAGGTCAGCGTCTGCGCTCCTGCGGCCACAGCCGCCTGCAAAAAGCCGCTCTCACGGTCTTGGGCGACCTGCGAGGGGCCGCCGCCGAGGTAAACCAAGGCGCGGTGTCCGGCTTTGGTGAGCTGCTCGGTGGCCAGCCGTGAACCGCCGATGTCGTCGGGAGCTACCCAAAACGAAGCGGGGTGGTGGCCGATCAGCACCGCCGGAACGCCCAATTCAGCCAGTAGCGTCAGCCGCTCGTCGCCGTCTTGGGAGTTGTTGAGCACCAACGCCGCGTTGGGCAACGAACGCAGACTGGCCAAGTCGTGCTTGAGATTGACCAACTGCACGCCCTGCGGCGCGGTGCGGGCTTCTAGGGCGCGGGTAAACAGCACGTGGTAGGGCGAGAGCAGCGGATCATGGCGGCCAAACGACAGCCCCAGAGTCTGCCCCTTGCGCCAAGACAACTGCCGCGCTGCCGGATCGGGAGCGTAGCCGAACTGATCCATCACGGCCTGAACATGGTGCCGCGTCCTGAGCGCCACCGTCTGGTGTCCATTGATGACGCGGCTGACCGTACCCTTGCTGACGCCAGCGGCGCGGGCAATGTCATCGATGGTGTAGCGCAGTGTGGTCATTCGTTCCTTAAACAGCGGCGCGAGGGCGATAAGGGGAAAGGCGGGAGAGGCTTGTAACCGGTTACAACAACTAAGCAAAGAATAATTCTCGACACCTGTCAGCTCAGGAATACAGAGGTTTTGTAAGCGGTTACAGTGACATTGTGGGCTTTTTTGAGCGGATGTCAAGAGGGAATCAAAACGGCTGACCCGCTGTACCAACGAACAGGGGATTTTGGCTGGGTTCTTGGTTAGCTCAGGCGCTGCCGAGCGCTTTCGAGCGCCTGAGCCAAGGCGGGTGAAGCTTCAGCAATCTGGGCATCGGCGGCCAGCGCCTGCGCGAGGTTGTGTTCCAAACCGCGCAGCTCAGCGGTTGTTTGAGCCCGGCTGAGGCGCAACTGAAACACCAAATTAAACGCCAACCGCACTTCCTGACGCACCTGATCGGCCCACTCGCTTTCAGGTGTCAAGCCTTCAAAAAAGCAGCCCTGATACTGCTGAAGGGCCGTTTCCAGATCCGCCGCATTGAGGCTTTGCCGCACGGCGTCCAAGTCGAGGCTCAGCTCGATGCCGCCGCCGAGCTGGTAGCGCGGGTGGCGCAACGTATCGTCGAGTTGCACGACGCTTTGCCCCAAAACGGCCCGCAGTTCGCGCACGGTGGTGCGAAAAAAAGTGGTG
This sequence comes from Deinococcus psychrotolerans, assembly GCF_003860465.1. Classification (NCBI taxonomy): domain Bacteria; kingdom Thermotogati; phylum Deinococcota; class Deinococci; order Deinococcales; family Deinococcaceae; genus Deinococcus; species Deinococcus psychrotolerans. The sequence continues at coordinate 189,789 of NZ_CP034185.1, read as the reverse complement.
GTTTGGGAGCGGTCAAATTCAGGAAACAGCACCGCTTGCATGTCGTTGCGGCTTTGGTGCGGGTGCAAGTAAATATAGATGAGCAGCAGCGCCGCGCCCGCCGAGAGGGGCGCGGGGGCTTGGCCACCTTGAGCGTCGATGGTAACACCCACGCTGACGTGTCCCAGCGCCCGCACTTCGAGGCGCATTGGCTTGGGCCGCAACGCTGGCCCCGTTTGAAGGCGGGCCAAGAGCGCCTGCATCAGCGGCGCAAGCTGCGGCTCAATCAAAGCGTACTCCACCAATTCACCCAGCTCCTCCAGATCGGCGGCGTACCCACGAAAATCCTGCGTTTGGCCGAGGTGAACCAAGACGCGCCGCAGCGTTTCTCTGGCCGCTTCCGCTTGGCCGAGACTCAATTGCAAATCAGCCGCAAACAGTTGGCCGCGCCAAAGCAGCCGCTGATCTTGGGGGCCAGTTTCCCGGCAAGCGGCCTGCAGGTCATCTAAAGCCTGAACTTCATACCGTTGGCGGCGCATCAGAAGGCCCCGCACCAACTTGAGCCGGGGAGGCAGACCCTGCCGGGTGCCGAGGTCGTACAAGCACAGCAGCGCTTGATCGGCTCTTCCCTGTACGCTGAGTAGTTCGGACTGCTGGGCCACCGTCCACAGCCGCAGCTCGTAGTCTTGAAGCTGATCAGCCAACGTACCGAGGCCACGCAAATCGGCTTGCAGCGCCGAGCGCTCACCGCCCAGCAGCCGGACTTCCAGCTCAGCCTGCAGCAGACTGGCCCGTGCCCACCGCTCAGCGCCACTGGGCAGCGTCAGCGACAGGCGGCGGCCTTCTTCCAAGCTGCGCTGGGCTTCTTCCGCCTGGCCCAAACGGCTTTGGGTCACGGCCCAGCCGCTCAGACACGCGATTCTGGCGGAGCAGGGCGAGGCAGGCAAAGCCGTGAGCGCCTGCTCGAAACGGGCGCTGGCCTGCTCCAGTTCGCCGAGTTGCAAGTGCATCTGCGCCAGTGCGCCCGCCGCCGCCGCTCGGGCAGGCGACGGCCGGCGGCGACTGGACTTTTTGGTGGCCGGGTCGGCCAACACCGGACTCAGGCTGCGGCACAGAATCAGCGCCCGCTCCACTTCACCGCTCAAAAACAGAGCCTCACTCCAGAAGACTTGGGCGCGGCGCTTGAGTTCGCCGCTGGGCAAGCGCCCAATTACCGCCGCCAAACGCCCGGCAGCGGGCCTGACTTGCCCACACCGACTCAGCCAGCGGCCGTACTCGACTTCAGCCTCCAAGTCGCCCAAGGCCGAGGCGCGGCGCAGGGGGATTTCGGCTTCGAGCACTTGACCAGCCGCCCCGTGCGCCAAACTGAGCCAGCGCCAATACGCGCCGCACCGCCTGTGCAGCGGATTGGCGCTCAGATCGCTGAGCAACGTTAAGGCCCGCCACGGGTCTTCGGCGGCCAGTGCAGCGGCCACTGCAATCAACTCAGCGGCCAGCGGCGGAGTGGAGTTCACGGAGTGAGTCTAGGCCACTTCAGCGCACAGACCCCACTTGCTGCCGCTGTGGACACTGCAACTTTGGCAGGCAATCACTGGAAAAACGGCTGAAGCTGGCCCGCCTGAGAGCAGCTTTTTTTCAAGCCGCCGCCCATAAAGTATTTTGTCCGTGCTTATTGTTTAAGATGAAGGCCGAGGTGACGCCCCGCTCTTTTACCTTTGATCATGATGACAGATTCCTCTTCCGCTCCTGAAACTCCACCAGCCCCCTCTCCCGGAGCGTGGTTGGCTGAAGCGTGGGCTTGCCGCCGTAGCGATTCCAAGCGCACGGTCGACTTGGCGCGGGCGGCGCGGCAGGTCATTGAGGAACTGGCTGATCTGGCCCAGGCCGCGCTGTGCTTGGGGTACGGCTTGATGCGCCTTGGCGAATACGCTTCAGCGCTCGGAGAAGTTCAGCAGGCGCTGGAGCTGTTCGGTGAACTCGGCGACCAAGATGGACAGCGCAAAAGCTTAAATGTGCTGGGCATTCTGCAGTGTGAAGGCGGCGACTTGATCGCCTCACTCAAGACCTTTATCCAGACGCGGCAACTCAGCGCGGCGCTGGGCAATGTTCAAGGTGAAATCGAAGCGCTCAATAACATCGGCATTGTGTACAACTCAATGGGCGACTCGACCAACACGCTCGAATGCTACCTGACGACCTTGCCGCTGAGTCAACAGCACGGCCTTAGAGATGTCGAGTGCCAAACGCTGATCAATCTCAGCGTCGCTTATCACGATTTAGGCCGCTACAGCGAAGCGCTGGCCGCCGCTCAAAGCAGCCTTGAGGTCGAAGCCGGAAGCGAACCCACCCTGCGGGCTTTAGCGCTGCACAACGCTGGAAGGGCGCATTTCGGGATGCAGGCTTACTCCTTGGCCCAAACCTGCCACCAAGAAGCTCTGGCCATGTTCACTGCGGTAGGCGACCAAGCCGCCTGCGCCGAGGTGTATGTCGAACTTGGCCGGGTGGCCCAGCAGCAACTCGACCTCACCGGAGCGCAGGCGCTGTACGAACACAGCCTGGCCCTGCGGCAAAAAGTCGGGGAAGTGCGTGGCCAGGCCGAGAGTTGGCTGCGGCTCGGTGAACTGCTGGGCCGCCTCAGACAAACCGACGCGGCCTTAAATGCCCTGCACGAAGCGCGTACCTTCGCAGCACAAAGCCAAGCCCGCACCGAACTGTGCGCCGCCGATTTGGCGCTGTGTCAGATGTACCGTCAGGCCGGGCAACACCGCGAAGCGCTGCATCACCTCGAGCAACACCTTCAAACCAAAGAAGTGCTGTTCAACGACGCCTCGGATCAGCGGCTGCAACGCCTGCGGCTAGAGTTCGACGTTGAACAAGCTGGGCATGAACGCGACCTTGCTGAGCGGCTCAGCGCCGATCTTCAGCAACTCAACTTGGAATTGGAGCGCACCAACAACAAACTGGAAGCCGCACATCAGCAAACCTCGCTGCTCTTGGCGCAAGTCGAGCACCAGGCCAATGAAGACGCCCTGACGGGACTGGCCAACCGCCGCGCTTTTGACGCGGCCACCGAGCGGCTGCAAAACGATTTGCTGGCCCGTTACGGGGGTGAGGAATTTGTCATTTTGATGCAGGGTGCAGACGCTGCGACCACCCAGGCCGTCTGCGAGCGTCTGCGCCGAAGCATCGAGGATTACCCTTGGGCCGCTGTGCGAACAGGCCTGCGCGTCACCCTGAGCTTGGGTGCGGCCACCGCTCACCTTGACGGTTCCCCCGAAGGACTGATCCAGGCCGCCGACGAAGCGCTGTATGAAGCCAAGCACGCCGGGCGCAACCGAATCCGCCTGCACTCGCCAGGAAACACCGAGCGGCGTCTATACAGACAGTCGATCAAAAATAAAGACTTAGGTTGAGAAAGTCTGAAGGCTTGTGCTGTCATTTCTTTGAGAGATGAGTTTATACACACTCCAGCTTAGTAGACGTGCGTTTCTTCATTGACTGTTCGGCCGGTGTCGCCAAAATCGTCACCGAAGTCAACGCCGCGCCCTATACGAGGAGTGTCCATACGCCATGTCTAAACTAAAGGCACCTCATTTGAGAGGACTGTCACTGCTTTTGTTGAGTGCGGCCTTGGTGGGCTGCGGCGATTCGGTGCCGCGGGCCAGTCTAACGGCCGTCTTAGCCCCACCCACCCCCAACTGGGTACAGCATGTGACGGTTACTACTAGAGCATTTGTCATAATAGAATCTTAGGATGAGCATGTTTGAACCAGTGTTGAATATCTGTCTCTGACACGGCACCTAAGGCAACGCCGATGGCATCATAAAGCTCCGTCACGACTGTCACGACTCGCCAAGCCCCACCCCGAACCAGTGCCTTCAACTTGAAAAACATGAGTTCAATCGGGTTGAAATCCGGACTGTAGGGTGAGGTAAACATGACCTCACTTCCATGCGTTTGGATGAGCGTCCGAATGGACGCTCGATGATGTGACGAGAGATTGTCCATCACCACCACTTGCCCTGGCTTTAACGTTGGACACAGTATTTCGCGAACATACCATTCAAACGCTATGCCATCAAGGACGATGGCGGCCTGCGGCCCTGCCAAGCTCAGTGCACAGATCAAGGTCTGATTTCGCCCACGATTTCGCGGAACGCGGTCAACGGCACGCTCATTGCTCGGCGCACGGCTATATCCACGCGTCATCGCGATATGGAACCCACTTTCATCAAGAAAGACCAATCGGTCAGGCGTTTGGAGGTACGGTGCAAGGTCAGTGAGGAACTGCGAACGCAGTTCCTCACGGCGTTCTCTGGCGACCAGTGTTTTTTTTGTGGGTGATCTTGTGGCGGCGAAAGACCCGGTCAACCGTTTTGTAACTGATCTTCAACCCGGTGATAGTTTCCAGCATGTCCGCGTGTTCTTGCAACGTCGCATCTCGGTGGGTTTCAAGCTGTGCAAGAAGCTGTTGCTCATGGAGGGCCATCACCGTACGGCGACGGCCCGTCGGTGTGGCAACAATATGCAGGGTATTTTGGTGGTGCCGTTTCAAATAGCTTTTGACAGTATCAACATGGACAGAAAAATGTTTTGCCGCTTCACCCGGCGAAGCGCCACCCAGCACCAATGCGACAATCCGAGTCCTAAGTTCCAAACTGTACCCACGTATTCCTACTGTATTCATGAAGCTATTATGTCAAATGCTCTAATGTGCCGCAGAGCCGCTTTACCAGCGCGGGCGCACAAATCTTGGCTTGGCACCCCGAAGAAGGCTTTGCCCTGCTCGGCTGGCAACAAGCGCCGCTGAGTGTCCAGGCTGGACAAACCAGCGAAGCCAACGTGGATCTTTTCTCTTCGCCGGAAGTGCAGAGCAGCGGCGTGTGGGCGGGCGGACGCTCGGCTTGGGGCGGCGGCTCCAATCACAGCGCTTGGTCACCTGATCTCCTGACACAGATCAACTTTTCTCAGAACTCAACCACCTGGAAGCAGATAGACCTCTCGGGCGGGCGTCTCCTTGCGCCAAAGCTCGGCGCGGGAATTAAAATTGCGGTGATTGACACCGGCGTAGACCTCAACCATCCGGGATTGCAAGGCCACTTTGCGCCGGCCAGCGAGTGGAAAGATTTTGTGGACGGCGACGCTGTTCCGCAAGAAGTTCAGCCGACCGGGGCAGCTTATGGACACGGCACCGGGGTGGCCGGCATTCTTGTGCAGATCGCGCCCAAAGCTGTAATTTTGCCGATCCGGGTGCTGAGGCCCGACGGTTCCGGCGACCTTTCGGCGGTGGTGCAGGCGATGGACTGGGCCATATCCAAAGGGGCCAAGATCATCAATGTGTCGCTCGGATCTAACACCTCGTCACTCTCGCTCAACTCCATCTTGTCGTTGGCTGCCATGCGCGGGGTACTGTTGGTGGCCTCAGCAGGCAACAACAATCAACCCAGACTGACTTCTCCCGCCGCAAACACGGCCAATTTCCTCCTGAGTAGCAATTATCTGATTTCGGTGGGCAGCGTAGACGCGGACGACGTCAAATCCAGCTTCTCAAATTATGCCTACTCGCTCAAATTAATGGCTCCTGGTGAGCACATCTACACTGCTGTTCCCAATAATCAAGTCGGCTACTGGAGCGGTACTTCCTTTGCCGCCCCGATGGTCAGCGGCGCATTGGCACTGGCCCTGGGACAAGGCGCGGAGGCCGGCAGCTTGCCCGGTAAGCTGGCAAGTGGAAGCGACGATATCTTGAGTTTCAATAAAAACTACGCCCATCAGCTCGGCAGTGGGCGACTGAATTTGGGGAAATTCTTAAAATCGATCAACTCAGGCTCATTTAGATGGTTCTAAAAGCTCAGATCTCGCAAAATTCCCACTTAAAGTCAGAAAATGCTCCTTCAACAGATATCAAGTACAGAGTAGAAAAGCCAAGCTTCCTCGACACGAGAAAGGCTTGGCACTCCAATTAACCTTACCAGAATCAATGAGTCTTTAAGGTTATGGCCGTCCGGTCGCCCCGCGCCACCGTCATCAGATCAAGTTTCCACTTTTTCATCATGCCCATTTTCATGTTCATGTTCTCTTTCCAATCTTCAGCCATGATGGCTTTATCGTAAAAGGCGGATAAGCCCTTAGCGTCTTTGCTTTTGTAAACCAAGGTGACACCATTCATGCTGTGGCTGTAATTCAATAGGCTTTAGCCAAGAGGTTTGGTAAACGCCACTGTATTGCCTGCCATCATCATATTCATCATGGGGTTGGCGGAGTATTTGAACATGGGTGCGCCCATCATTCCCACCATTTTCTCTTCAGGCATTTCGGCATCCATCTTCAGGCCAGACATTTTGGCATCAGGCATCTTGCCGTCCATTTTCTGAGCCAATGCAGGAGCAGCGAAGGTCAGGGCCAATAATCCAAAAACGAGCAATCTTATATTGTTCGTGCTGCCTTCTTGACACTCTCTCAGCTTCGTTTCGGGCAAGATACCTTCAAAACGAATTCACCCTCTCCTGTACTTAGAAAGAGGGTGAAACAGTTCAGTTTAAGCTTTTTAAAGATTCTTTATCTCCGCCTGCCTTACCCAGCGGCAGTCTTGAGGAAAGCGGCAGAGTCATAATAGGTGCGGAAGGCCGTGACTTTTTGGCCGTCATGCTCAATGACACTGATCCCTCGGTACTCGATGGCTTGGCCGCCTTTGAGTGTGCCTTTGCCGACCCATTCCATCACGCCCATGTCCTCAGCGTCTGCATGGTGGGTAAAGTCGCTGTGAATCGTCTCAAAGTCCGACAGGTAGCGTTCCCAGAATGTTTTCGCGCCGTCTAGGCCGCTCCAATCTTGCTGGGTCAGGTTGTGCAGCGTAACATTCTCGCCGTGCAGAGCGAGCAGTGCGCTGAGATCGCCGCTGTCTTCGGCAGTGTGCAGGGCCATCATAAACTGCTGGGTCAGGGAGTTACTGGTCTGAGTCATGCGCCCAGTTCAACATCAGGGCGCGGCGAAAAGCGTAAGCCTTCTTTCACAGCCCTCATTGTCTCAAGTTCGCATGAAGCGCTGCCCAAGGCGGGTATGCTGTGGGCAATGACGAGTGCTGCTGATTTTGCTTCCCCTGCTCCCCGCGTGGCCCCCAACTTCATTACCGAGATCATTGAGCGCGATCTGAAAAGCGGTAAGTATCCCAAAATCGTGACCCGCTTTCCGCCGGAACCCAACGGCTACGCCCACCTCGGCCACACCTTCGCCTGCTTTTTGGATTTCCAAACGGCCCTCCAGTACGGCGGCACTTACCATCTGCGCCTAGACGACACCAACCCGGCGGGCGAGAGTGTGGAGTTTGCCGAGGCGATTCAAGACGATCTACGCTGGCTGGGCTGGGACTGGGGCGAGAATTTATTTTATGCGTCCGACAACTTTGAGCGTTATTACGCCTACGCCGTGCAGCTCATCGAAATGGGCAAAGCCTACGTGGACAGCGTCAGCGGTGAGGAAATGGCTCGCCTGCGCGGTTCGGCTACCCAGCGCGGCACGCCCAGCGCTTACCGGGAGCGCAGCGTGGCCGAGAATCTGGAGTTGTTCGCCCGGATGCGAGCCGGGGAATTTGCCGACGGCGCACACATTCTGCGGGCCAAAATCGACCTTTCCAGTTCCAACATGAAGCTGCGCGATCCGGTGCTCTACCGCATTCTGCGGGGCGAGCATTACCGTCAAGGCTCGGCGTGGTGCATCTATCCGATGTACGACTTTCAGCACCCGCTGCAAGACGCTATCGAGGGCGTGACCCACAGCATGTGCAGCCTCGAATTCGTGGACAACCGCGCCATTTACGATTGGCTGATGGAAACGCTGGCGTTTGAGCCGCGCCCGCACCAGTACGAGTTCGGGCGGCGCAGCCTCGAATACACGGTGGTCAGCAAACGCAAGCTGCGTAGGCTCGTGCAAGAAGGCCACGTTTCCGGCTGGGACGATCCGAGGATGCCCACCCTACGGGCTATTCGGCGGCTCGGCGTGCGGCCTGAAGCGGTCAACGCTTTTGCCTCGGCCATCGGGGTGAGCCGCACCAACCGCACTGTGGATTTGGCCGTCTACGAAAACGCCGTGCGCGACGATCTCAACCCCCACGCTCCCCGCGTGATGGCGGTGCTGGAGCCGCTGGAAGTCGTGGTCAGCAACGCCGAGGGGCAAGCTCTGGAAGCCAAAACGCTGAGCCTTCCCTACTGGCCGCACGATGTCATTCAGGCCAGCTTGGACGGCCTGGTGGCTTTGCCGAGTGGTGAGCGGGTGGAACCTGACCAAGCGGTGCGTGAAGTGAGTTTGTCAACTCAAATTTACATCGAGCGCGGGGATTTTGCCCTCACTCCGCCCAAAGGTTTCAAGCGCCTGACCCTTGGCGGCGCAGTGCGGCTGCGTGGCGCGGGCATTTTGCGGGCCGATGAGGTGATTCAAGACGAGGCCGGACAGGTAACGGGGATTCGGGCCACCCTGCTTGGCGAGGAGAGCAGCATCAAACCCGCCGGAGTGATTCACTGGGTAGACGCGGCAACGGCCCTCAGCGCCGAGTTCCGGTTGTATGACCGCCTGTTCAGCGTGCCAAACCCTGATGGCCCTAACCCCAACGACATCCTGCCGGAATTCGACCCCGAGCAGCCCGGCCACGAAGACCTGACCCAGCCGCTCAGCACTGACTTTTTGCGCTTTCTCAATCCGGAGAGCCTTAAAGTCGCGCAGGGATACGTGGAGGGAAGCGTGGCCGCAGACCCCGCAGGCACCCGTTATCAGTTTGAGCGGCAAGGCTATTTCTGGCCCGATCCGGAAGACAGCCGCCCTGAAGCGCTGGTGTTTAACCGCATCATCACTTTGCGCGACACCTGGACAGGCAAAGCCGAACCTGCGACCAAAGCCAGAGCCGTTAAAACTGAGCAGAAAAAAGCCGAGGCCCCCACCCTCAGCGCCGAGCAAAGCACCGAAGTCGCTCGTCTGCGCTCGTTGGGCGTCAGCGAGGCTGAAGCGGTGGTGCTGGCCCGCGATCCACTGCTGGGGGCGTATTTCGGCTCCACCACTCAGCAGGCCGGACAGGTGGCAGCGTGGGTGGTCAACGACCTCTCGGCGGCCGTGCGGGCCGGACAGGTAGCCCTCAAAGTCAGCGGCCTCTCCGCGCTGGCCGAACTGCTGGCAAGCGGCGAGATCAGTACCCGGATTGCCAAGGACGTGCTTACCGAGAGTCTGGAGAGCGGCGAAGCGCCCACCGAAATCGTGCAGCGGCGCGGCCTCAAAGTGGTCAGCGACAGCGGCGAACTGGAGCGCATCATTGACGGAGTCCTGAGCACCAATCCCGACAAGTTGGCTGAGTACCGGGGCGGACGCGCGGGGCTGCTGGGCTTTTTCACCGGGCAAGTCATGAAAGCCAGCGGCGGGCAAGCCGAACCCAAAGCGGTGGCAGCACTGCTGAAAGCCAAATTGGACGGCTGAAGTAAGCAGCAAAAGAGCGCGGAACCTGATGAAGTTCCGCGCTCTTTTCGTTTTCCTTTTAAGCCTGCACCAAGTCCTGATATTCGGGGTGGCGCTCGATGTAGGCGGCGATGAACGGGCAGCTGGGAATGACCTGCTTGCCCTGCGCTTTCACGTCGTCGAGGGCATGCTTGGCGAGTTGACTGCCCAAGCCCTCTCCCTCATGGCCGTCCTCGACTTCAGTGTGGTAAAGGTTGACCGTGTTGCCGCTGACTCGGTACTTGGCAAGCCCGACCAACTGATCTCCGCTGAAAATTTCGTACTGATGCTTGGCGGAGTTGTCGCGGAGTTCGGTGGCTGGCTGACTCACTCTGCCAGTTTAGCGCTGATCTCCACAAGGCGCTTGGCTTGGTGGCGGATGGTGGCTTTGTCTTCTTCCGAAAGCGGCTGACCGTTCGCCGTGACGCTCGCGCCGTAAGGGTTGCCGCCAGACGCGAAAATAGCTTTATCGGTGTACCCCGGAGCCACGATAATGCTGCCCCAGTGCTGGGCGGTGACGTACAAGGTCTGCAAGGTGGTTTCCTGGCCGCCGTTGGGGTTCTGAGCCGAAGTCATGGCGCTAAAGCCTTTATTGGCCAGCTTTCCCTCTCCCCACAAGCCGCCGAGCGTGTCGATGAAGGCCCGCACCTGACTGGCCGCGCCGCCGAACCGGGTGGGCGCAGAGAACAAGTAGGCGTTGGCCCACTCCATGTCGGCGGGGGTTGCTTCCGGAACGTCGGCACTTCGCTCCTGCTGGGCCTTCCAAGCGTCTTGGGAGTCAATCGCAGCTTGGGGGGCAGTTTCTGGCACCTTCAGCACCCGCACTTCGGCCCCGGCAGCGCGGGCGGCTTCGGCGGCAGTGTTGGCCATTTGGTGATTGGTTCCGTAGGTGCTGTAGTAGATGATGGCGAGTTTAACAGTCATGGTGGTTCCTCCCGCGCCCGTGAAAGGAGCGCTTTCAGAGATCACTCTACATTAAACAGTTTGAAAAGTAAAGCAGTTTGCACAACGTCTATCAGGAAGCCAACCAGTTGGTAAACTGAGTCAGTGTCCAGTTTCTTAACGCCGCAAACCCTCAGTTGGCTAGGGCGGGTTGTCCCAGACGCCAAACTTAGCCGCGTCCAGCCGCTGGCGGGCAGCACCTCTGCCAGCGTTTACCGCCTTGACTTTTCCAACAGATCGAGCGCAGTGCTCAGGCAGTTTGATGTTCTCCCCGACTGGCTGAAATTGGAGCCGGATTTGGCTCTACACGAAGCGCGGAGCTTAGAGTGGGCCGCCCAAATGAGCTTGCCCACACCGAAGCTGCTGGCCTTTGACGAAAGCGGTGAGCAATGCGGCGTGCCGAGCGTGTTGATGTCGCATTTGACAGGAACAGTGGAACTCAATCCACCGAATCTCACGGGCGAATTGGATCAACTTGCGGCAGCACTCTCGGAGATTCACCGCGTCTCTCCCACTGATTTCGGCTGGGCGTATGCGCCTTATGCCGACCTCAGCAAGCTGACCGTACCGACTTGGACAACCGCGCCGCGAGCGTGGGCTGGGGCGATTGAACTTTTACAGGGGCCACGCCCGACTTTCACGCCATGTTTCATTCACCGTGATTTTCACCCCGCCAACGTGCTGCGGCAAAGCGGGCAAGTCAGCGGGGTGGTGGATTGGGTTAACGCTTGTGTCGGGCCAGCCGCAGCCGACGTGGGTCACTGCCGCCTCAATCTGGCTCAGATGTACGGTTTAGAGGCCGCCGACGCCTTTAGAGCAGCTTACGAGTGCCACACAGGGCACCGGCAAGAGCCGTACTGGGACGCGCTGAGCTTGGCAGACCTGGTGGACGGGCCAGCGCCACCGAAAGTTTACGCGGGCTGGCCTGCTTTTGGACTGACTGGATTGACCGACGAACTGATTCGGGCGCGGCTGGACGCTTTTTTGCTAAGCTTAGGTTTCTAGCGTGTTTGGGGAAATCCCAGATCCACTTTGCTTCCCGCCGGATCGGGCCAGCGTGAAGTGATGACCTTGCTCCGAGTATAAAACTTGACGCCTTCGGGGCCGTACATGTGGGTGTCGCCAAACAAACTGGCCTTCCAACCGCCGAAGCTGTAATACGCCACCGGAACGGGAACCGGCACATTGACGCCCACCATCCCGACTTCCACATCAAACTGAAATTGGCGGGCTGCGCCGCCGTCGCGGGTAAAAATAGCGGTGCCGTTGCCGAACTCGTTGTCGTTGATCAGCTTGAGGCCCTCAGCGTAACTTTCAGCCCGTACCACGCACAGCACCGGCCCAAAAATTTCGTCGTCGTAGGCGTCCATACCCGGCTTCACACCGTCGATCAGCGAGACGCCGAGGAAGAAGCCGTCATTGTCAAACTTGATGTCGCGCCCGTCTACCACCACTTTTGCGCCCTGCTCCTGCGCCGACTGGATGTAACCGGCCACCTTGTCGCGGTGCTCACGGGTAATCAGCGGCCCCATTTCGTTGCCTTCCACGTCGCCCGCACCGATCTTCAATTTGGGAATGCGCTCTTGGACGGCCTCAATCAGCTTGTCACCTGCGTCACCCACCGCCACCACCACGCTGATCGCCATGCAGCGCTCGCCCGCCGAGCCGTAAGCGGCAGAGACGGCCGCGTCGGCGGCCATGCCGATGTCAGCGTCAGGCAGCACCAGCATGTGATTTTTGGCTCCACCGAGGGCCTGCACCCGCTTGCCGTTTTTGGTGCCGGTTTCGTAGATATATTTGGCAATCGGCGTAGATCCCACGAAGCTCACCGCAGCGATGCCGGGATGTTCCAAGATAGCGTCCACCGCTTCTTTATCGCCGTGAATGACGCTGAACACGCCGTCCGGCAGGCCCGCGTCGCGCAGCAGTTCGGCCAAAAAGAGAGCGGCGGACGGGTCTTTTTCGCTGGGCTTGAGAATGAAGGCGTTGCCGCAGGCCAGCGCGTTGCCGACCATCCACAGCGGCACCATCGCCGGAAAGTTGAACGGGGTGATGCCCGCCACCACGCCCAGCGGCTGCTGAATGCTGTAGACGTCCACCCCAGTGCTGACCTGTTCGGAGTAGCCGCCCCGCAGCAAAGTAGGAATGCCGCAGGCGTATTCCACGTTCTCTATACCGCGTGCGACCTCGCCCAGCGCGTCGCTGTGGACTTTGCCATGTTCGCGGCTCACAATGGCGGCCAACTCATCGCGCCTCGCTGACAGCAATTCACGGAACTTGAACATCACGCCCGAGCGCACACTGAGTGAGCTGGAACGCCACTTTTTGGCAGCGGCGGCCGCAATCTGCACGGCGAAGTCCAGTTCGGCTTTGCTGGCCAGCGGCACATTGGCCTGAACTTGTCCGGTGGCCGGGTTATAAACGGGAGCGGTGCGGCCCGATTTGCCCTCAGCGGGCGCATTGCTGAGCCAGTGGGTCAGGGTATGGACAGTAGCGGGGGGTTCAGTGGTGGTTGTCATTTGGACTCCTTAAGGGGAGGGGCTAAGTGAGTGCGGCGAATCTCTTCAGTCCGCTGCCACTGGCCCCAAAATCATCTGATCCACCAAAGCCAGCGCCTCTTCGTAGGCATCTAAGCCAGCGTCCAGTTCCTCTTTGGTAATCACCAGCGGCGGGCAGACCCAGATCATGTTGAAGCGGGTATAAGCATAAATGTGCTTGCTCTTGAGATACGCGGCCAGTTTGCCCATTTCCGGTGAAGTTCCGTTGAACGGTGCAAGCGGCTCTTTGGTCGCCTTGTCTTTGACGAGTTCCAGCACGCTGAACAAGCCGATATAACGAACGTCGCCCACGCAAGCATATTTGGCTTTCATGGCTTCCAAGCGCTCGCCCAGATGCTTGCCGAGTTCTAGGGTATGTTCAAACAGGTTTTCGTCTTCATACACCTTCAAGTTGGCAATCGCTGCCGCCAAACTCACCGGATGGCCGCTGTATGTTAAGCCACCCGACAAGAAATGGTTCTCAAAGTAATCGGCGATCTCTTGGTTCACGATGACCGCGCCCAAAGGCATGTAACCGCTGGTCAGGCCCTTGGCACAAGTCACGATGTCAGGTGTAATACCGTAATGCTGAGTGGCCAACCACTTCCCGGTGCGCCCAAACCCGCTCATCACTTCATCGGTGATCAGCACAATTCCGTACTTGTCGCACAATGCACGCAGGCGCGGATAGTAACTGTCCGGCGGAATCAGAATACCGTTGCTCCCCGTAATCCCTTCCACCAAAATGGCAGCGATGGTGTGCGGCCCTTCCATCTGAATGACTTCTTCAATGTGGCTGACGCTGCCCTCTTCCCACTGCTCGGCGGTCATGCCCATCGGGGGGCGGTACATGTAGGGATCAAACACCCGCACGATACCCGGAATGCCCGGCTCAACAGGCCAGCGGCGTGGGTCGCCCGAGGCGCTCATGCTGCCCATCGTCGCGCCGTGATAGCTGCGGTAACGGGTGATGATTTTGTCGCGCCCAGTGTAGAGCCGAGCCATTTTCATGGCGTTTTCGTTGGCTTCACTGCCGCCCAGCGTAAAAAAGCTCTTGGCGAGGCCGGTGACTTCGCTCAGCTTCTTGCCGAGTTCGGCCCGCACGTCGGTGGCAAAACTGGGGCCAGCAAAGCACATCTTGTCGACCTGATCTTTGATGGCCTGCAAGACTTTGGGATGCTGATGGCCCACGTTGATGTTGATGAGCTGCGAGGCCATGTCCAACCAACTTTTGCCGTCAGCGTCAAAGAAATAGCTGCCTTTGCCTCCAGTCATGTGAATCGGGTGGGTCTGGTTTTGCACGCTCCATGAAAAGAGAGTGTACTCGCGGTTATCGGCGATGACTTGGTCGGTGTTGGGATGGACTTCGGGCATAAGTTGGCCTCCCTTGAGTTGAAGGTTCTCAGTCTAGGACAAACGCTCCCGCTGTGCCAGATGAGCCGAGACCATTCGGCCCAGTTACTCTGCCAGCTCCGCTTTCAATTCCTTGACCAATCCCGCCAGACGCTTCTTGGCAGCGGCGGCGCTGGCTTCCCGAAACAGCTTGGAAGCGCTGACTTTGCCGGTCGTACAGAGTTTTTCGAGGCGGTGAAATTCGGTCTCGCTGAGCTGACCTTTGAGCAAGATTTTCAGAGATGGACGGGTGCTGACCCACTGCTCGGCGGGCGAGAGTTCAAGCAAAGTGCCTTGCTCGTCTTCATCGGGCAAAACCAGCGGCTTGGGAGCTACGGGGTTGCCAGCCTTGCTCGCTACGCCCTTTTCCGGCTTGGGCTGGCGCTGCTCTGGGGGCGCGTAGCGCTCTTCAGCGTCGGCCAAGATATCCCAGGCGTAAGCGCCACGGCTGCGGCGAATGGTGGGAGTCTGGGCCAAAATCGCTTCGGCCAAACTCACCCGGTCCTCCACGAAAGTCACGGGCGAAGCACGGACAAATTTTTTGGCCATGCTGTCGCTGACACTCATGGCTTTGATGCGCCCCACCAACAGGAGTTGCTCCGGCGTCAAAGGATGGTCAGGACGCTGGGCGTTGAAGGTGTAGATGATCTCCTGCGCCGAGCCGCGCCCCAAGTACTCCACCGATTTCAAAAATTCGCGCCGAACGAGCTCGCTGTGCGGCGGCTCAATTGCCCTCCGAATCCGGTCAGGCGTGAGGTCGCTGAGGCGCAGCAACTTGCCCCAATCAATCAAAGCCATTTTCAGCACTTGGGTACGCTGGGCTTCCTCGTCACTGAACAGCAGAGCGTCCAGCAAACGGTACATAATCCCCGCTTGATTGGACGGCAGCGAGAGCATAAAGTCCAAGTCCACCGGCTTGAGGTGCCGCGCCCGTAAGTTCTCGGCGATGTCACGCGGCAAAGTCACGCGCAACTTGGTGCCGCTGCCAAAGGTCTTTGGGTTGAGCGAAGTGCCAGTCAAATTGATGTCTTCCAGCTTATCGACGAAGCGGAAAGTGGCCCGCCGCACACCTTTGCCGCTTTGGTCAATCCAGCCGCTGATGCGGTAGGTGGTGCCGGTCAGGCGCATCAGGCCGTCGTGAAGCTGCTGATAGGATTTGCCGCTGTCGTTGCGCCCCATCGCCTTAAGCAGTTCGTAGGGGGTGATCAGAACGCCGTCCCCAACAGGGCAACCCTGTTCCAAATACATGTTGGTCAGCACCAGCATCAGGTCGTTGTCGGGGCCGTGCGGATAACCGTAAGCATTGCCCAAACACTCCACGTTCATGGCCCGGCCCGCGATCTCAAAAGAATGTTCCCAAGTGGTCTCACCGGGCTTGAGTCGCTTTTGAAAGCTGATCAGCGAGGCCTGCGCCAAATTGATTTCGTCAAACCGAATGCTGATTTGGGAAACGCTAATTGGGGCCAACTCGCCTTTGACCACGGTCATAATCTAAACTAACACATCTGGGCAGGCCGTCAAGAGCCGCCCACAAACACCAAAACACGCTCAAAAAAGCTTCAAAAGTATTTTGTGAGAAGAGAATGTGAGCCGGCTTGCTGCCGCCCTTGATGATGATTCAAATCTTTTAAGATCTTTTAAAGCTTTAAAAGAAAAAGATATTGAAGATCATCATCAAGGAATTTTGGCAAATGCTGTCTCAGACGGCAAATTCTGATTAAACCCACCGAATGTCACGGGCGAAATCACCTCAAACCCACCGAATGTCACGGGCGAATTTTGGCAAACCCACCGAATGTCACGGGCGAATGGAAAATCAAACCCACCGAATGTCACGGGCGAAATTCACCCAAACCCACCGAATGTCACGGGCGAATTTAAATCCCTCTAGAGCCGAGTATCCTCAAACCCACCGAATGTCACGGGCGAATTTAGGAACTTGATCACCTAAACCCACCGAATGTCACGGGCGAATTTCGGCAAACCCACCGAATGTCACGGGCGAAATTATTCCAAACCCACCGAATGTCACGGGCGAATTTTTGGGAATCGCAGAAAACTGGAGTCCTGTTTAAGAGCAAAGATGAGACAGAAAAACGCCCAACTCGGTGGGAAGTTGGGCAGAATTTGTCTAGATTTTAATCTTTCGATTTCCTTAACGAAGCTAAAAACTTACTCAGCTTCCCCGATAAGTGCTGTAAGACCAAGGCGAAACGAGTAGGGGGATGTGGTAGTGCGCTTCGGTATCGCCTACGGTGAAACGCAGCGTCACGATATCTAAGAAAGGCGGCTTTGCGGCGGCTTCAAACGTGCTGAAGTACTCGGCGACGTGAAAAGTAAGCTCGTAGGTTCCTTTTTCCAGCGCTCCACGTTCAATTAGCGGCGCGTCGGTGCGTCCGTCGGCATTGGTGGTGGCGGTTTTGAGGGACGTACGGTTTTGTCCGTCCACCCGAATCAATTCGATCTGCACGCCCACTGCTGGGCAGCCCCTCGCCGTGTCTAAAACGTGGGTGCTGAGTCCGGCGTGGCCTGCCATTAAGCCCGCTCCACCCAGCCCTCGATTTGGCCGTAAGGGTCGGCGTCGGCGTGAAAGACGCTCTTGGGGTTGGTGACGCCGTGACGCTCGGTGTTGTACTGGATGTGGTGGCGATTGGGAAAGGCAAAGTGGATTCGGCTGATTTCGGGGCAGCGGGTCAACACCGTTTCGCCGATTTTGTAGAGGGTTGCCTGCATACTGGCCGAGTAGTGATCGGTGAAGGTGTCCATCAGCGAGGTGTAAACGCGCTGCCATACGTCGTCATAGTCGCACTCGTCGACCTGATATTCCCACTTGGCCGTGACCACGGTCGCCAGAATGCGGTCATTCGTTTCGGGGAGGGTGGTGAAAGGCTCTTTGAGGTAGCCTTCCCAGCCGCTCTGGGTGGTCTTGAGGATGTACAGCTCGTCGATGCCGCTGGTCACAGTAAACGTTTTGCCGTCGCCTTCTACGACTGCGGTGTGCTTGGGCATCTGGCGCACGAAAGCGTGGTCGTGGGCCTCGCCGTTGGACTGCATCCGGTCCCAAAGATGTTCGGTGAAGTAAGCGGTGGCGCTGGTCACTTTGGGGCCCTGCTCGACGAAGTGACGAATCAGGTGCTTGCCGTATTCTTCGACGCTGCTGGTCAGGCCGTCTACTGCCAGGCCGTAAATGGTGTTGCGTACCGTGTCGGTGGCCAGCAAATCGGTGTTGTCGCCCTCCACGTGGGCTGCGTCAAAATCGCCGCGCATAGCGACGCGCACCCAGACGTCTTTGATTTCATGCTTGGGCTGGTCGCGGAAGACTTTAAAGAGACGCACGTCGGCTTTGCCGTAGTGGTTATCGCCCATTTTGACTTTGACTTTGGTTTCGGTGGCGCTGTTGGGAATCGTCTGGGTCATGTTGGTTCTCCTGTTGGGTGGAGTTAAGAGGCGCTGATTAACGGACGAGGTCTAAAATCCGTAGGCGGGCAATTCGGCTGATCTCAAATAGGGCAGCGGCGCGTTCTTGATCGGGGGTGTTGCTTAGGCGGCTTCTGGCTCCCTCGAAGATGCTGGCTTTGGTGTTCTCGCGCACGCACACCACGTAAGGCAAGCCGAATTTCTGGTGATACGCTTCATTGAGCTGCTGAAACTCAGCGAATTCGTCGGCGCTGAGGTTGCCCAGTCCCGCCGAGGCCTGCTCACTGGCGCTTTCGGGAGTGATTTCTCCGGCCAGCGCTGCTTTACCGGCCAGATCGGGGTGGGCACGAATTAGCGAGAGTTGCGCGGCTGAGGCGTCGGCTGTGACGGCGGCGCTGAAAGCCTGCGCGATGTCCTCAGCGCTTCCAAAAGGCCGCGCTTTGGCCGCTGCTGTGGCGTACTGAGGCGAGTTCTCCAGCACGCCGCCGAAATAGTCGGTGAAAGCCTGGGGCATCAAAGCATTGATCTCAACCAAACTGAGCGCGGCGGGCGAGTGGGTGATCTGGGTCAACAGAAACCTCCAAAAGCTTGAATGAGAAACGGCGGGTGAGTCAGGTAGTCAGAAACTACTTAGACGCCTAAGTATTTTGGTATGCTCATCTTAAGTAAGGGCTCGGCTCTTGTCAAGCCGTCTGCTGCTCGGCTTCCCTCCCTGAGTTACCCCCGACGTCCAAAAGGCTGCACTGAGAAAAGGAGCGACAGATTTTTACCCAATGACAAAAGACTGTGTTAAGCTCACTGCCGAAGTGAGTCCCCGCATGACATCAACCACGGCCCCAGCGCCTACTGGCGATCTGCCCACCACCGCCCGACTTCTTGAGCGGATTCGGGAAGATTGGGCGCAGCTTCGCCCCGACCTCGACCCTCAGCCGATGTTGATGGTGCTGCTGCTTGACCGCCTGCACAGTGCGCTATCGCGCCGCATCGAGCAGACGTATTTCGAATCGGACATCAATGCTTCCAACTGGGATCTGCTGCTGACTTTGCTGCGCTCGGCACCGCCGGAGGGCCTGACGCCCAGCGAACTCAGCCAACTCAGCGCCATTTCGGGGGCTTCGATCACCAACAGGGTGGCGCGGCTGCTCGACAAGAAATTGGTGGAGCGGGTGGTGAGCGCCCAAGACCGCCGCTCGGCCCAGATTCGGTTGACGCCCACAGGCCGGGCGCTGACCGAGAAGCTGCTGACGCCGCATGTCGAGAACGAAACGCAGGTGCTGAGTGTCCTCACTCAAGAAGAGCAGCGCACCTTAGAGCGCCTGGCCCTCAAATTGGTCAGCCATTTGGAGTGCCAAACGGCTCAGGAGTAAAGCCCGCCCGAATCAGCGCTCTGGGCGGTGCTCTGAGCGCTGAATGCCGCCGAGCAGCAGCGCCACGAACTGATCGGCCACGTCCTGGGGGCTGAGCGGGCCGCCGACTTTGTACCAGTTAGGCAGCCAGTTGGCCCCCGACAAAGCCAGCACCGCCGTTAAGCGTACGTCGAGTCCCGGCACGAATTCGCCCGCCGCCACCCCTTCGATCAGAATTTCGCGGAACAAACGCTCTACTTTGTCGCGCCGCACGGTGATGAGCGTTTGGCGCTCGGGGGGCAGGTGCCGCCACTCAGTAAACAGCACTTTTGCAAAGCCCAGGTTGCGCGTGACGACAACCACGTAAGCTTCGAGCGCAAAAGTCAGTTTGTCGGCGGCTGATCCTCGGCGGCTCACGGCAGGCTGGAGCGCTTCGTCAAACTCGTCGGCCATGCGGGTCACGATTTCCCACAGCAGCTCTTCTTTGCTGCTGATATGGGCGTATAAGCTGCCCGCTTTGATGTTCAGGGCGCTGGCAATGTCGCGCATTGAGGTGGCGCGGTAGCCCACGTCCGAAAAAAGGTGCGCCGCCGCTTGGTAAATTTGCTCGCGCCGTTCGGAGGGCGCACGTTCATCAGGCACCCGCACATGCTAGCAGGCAGTCGACAGAGGCGGAGTGCTTGACTTTCATCACAAATCTAATGAAAATAAAATCAACTGGCAACGTTACCAAACAGGAGACTGAAAGCGGCTTACCGACATGGCAGCGGTTTTCGGGTATGCCGTCAAGAATTTACACGAGAGGCAAGGCGTTCTGGCAACGTTACCAGACCCAACCCAAATGGGGGAAAACGGATGACCAAACCCAGCGTTTTGGATGTGGCCCGCAGCGCCGGAGTGGGCGCGAGCACCGTTTCACGGGTGCTGAACAACCACCCTCATATTTCCGAAAGCGCCAAAGCGCGGGTGCTGGCCGCCGTGGAAGAACTGGGCTACACGCCCAATCTCAGCGCCCGCAGCTTAAGAAGTGGGCAGACCGGAGCCATCTCGGTGCTGCTGCCGATGACCGGCACGGCCTTTTACGAGACTTTGCTGAGTGCGGTGCAGGCGGGCCTGGAAGCACACGACTACGACCTGGCACTGTTTCCATTGTTGGGCGAGCGGCGCTTTCGGCGCTTTCGGGAATCGGGGGCGCTGCTCTACCACGCCGACGCCCTCTTGATCGTTTCGCAGAGTCCTGATCAGTTGTACGCGGGGCGGCCTCCTTTCAACAAACCAGTCGTGCTGCTCGACGCCCACCACCCGCATCACCACAGCATTTCCTTTGACAATCCGGCGGCGGGACGGATGGCCGCCGAGCTGGCGCTGAGCTGCGGCTTACCGATGGTGCTGTTGGACGTGGCCGAGGGGCCGGGAGACTGGCCCTCGCCTGCCTTTTTGGAGCGGCGCGGCGGCGTCCTGGAAACGCTAAGCCGCCGGGGCGTCACTCCCATTCAGACATTGCACGCCCATACCTCGCCGAACTACGGGCGTGAGGCGGCCCAGCAATTGATCGCCAGCGGGATCAGGCCGCCGTTTTTTCTGCTGGCCCTCAGTGACGATCTGGCGCTGGGCGCGTCTCGGCAGCTTTTGGAAGCGGGCTGGCAGGCCGGGCGCGATTATTTGTTGCTGGGTTTTGACGGCAGCTTGGAAGCCGCGCAGGCCGGAATGAGCAGCGTTGCTCAGCCGGTGAGTCAGATGGGTGGGGCCGCTGCCGAAACCCTGCTGGCCGCGCTCGGCGGCGGGCTGAGTACCCTCACGCAGCGGGTCTTTGCGCCCAGTTTGCAGGAGCGGGCCAGCACCGCAGCCAGCCTCATACTGGGGAGCCGCTGATGACGGCGCAACTCAGCTCGGCCCGTGCGCCTCCAAAAATACCGATAAAGTAGCGCGAATTGAAAGTACGGCGGCATTCATTCAGATAAATTCACCTCAGTAAACCAAGAATCCGCAGTTTAATCGAATGTAAGCACAATAAAATCAACATCACTCAAGAAAAAGCCCAACTCCACCAAACATTGACCGTTTCACGCCTGCCTTCAGGCCAGAGGAGAAGATAAAATGACTGTTTCTAGGCCCAGAGAATCCGACGCCGCGATTATTTCGCGCAGCCGCAGCGCCGTGCCGCCTGAGGGCGTCCGGGGGGTGATGATCGCCATTGGCATCCTGACAGTGGTGATGGGCGGCGCGGCCCTAGGAGCGTGGCTGCTGTCCGGCGCGGTGGCGGGCATTTGGCCCAAAGCTCCGCCGTACCTGATCTTGGTGCTGTTCGTGCCGCTCTTGATCGCGCTGATGTTGGGCGCACTGCGGATGTTTCGGTGGATGCAGAGCTGGTACTACATCGTTCCGGCGCTGGTGTTTTTGCTGGCCTTCACCGCCGTGCCCATCGTACTGACGGTCAACTACGCCTTTACCAATAAAAGCGGCGTCAACAGCGGCGCGGGTGACACGGCTCTCAAGACGCCGGTGACGCTCTCCGCTGACCGCAAAACCATCACCTTTTCCGGCGCTCTGCCGGCGGACAAAGTCAATCTGCCGACCTTTTTGCAGTGCACCGAACCGACTTGCACCGGTGAAAGCATCGTGCTGTACGACGAGGAAGGCTCAGTGCCGGTGTATTACAAGATTGCCAGCATCAGTCCTCCCGGTGCTGGCCCGACCAGCGTGACGCTGCTCAGCTCGGTGGCTCCCAGCTTTATCGTCACCGACGCCACCCGCCTCAACCGGATTCGCAACGTGGGCCTAGAGAACTTCCGCCAGATTTTTGCGCGGGCCAGCGTCGAACTCGTTCCGGTGTTTATCTGGACCATCACCTTTGCTTTTCTGACTGTCATTATCAACGCGGTGGCCGGCCTGATCTTGGGGATTTTGCTGTACAACCCGCGCCTCAAGGGACGCAACTTCTACCGCACGCTGCTGTTTTTGCCGTGGGCCATTCCCGCCGTGATTACCGTGCAGATGTGGGTGGCGCTGTTCAATCAGCAGTTCGGGGTGGTCAATAAAGCGCTGGGGCTGCTGGGCTTTGCCGCCGTGCCCTGGCTGGGCGACCCGCTGTGGGCCAAAGTCTCGGTGCTGGTGGTCAATTTGTGGCTGGGCTTTCCCTACATGATGACGGCCACCATCAGCGCTCTGGCGACCATCAGCGATGACCTCTACGAAGCCGCCAGCATCGACGGAGCAAGCCGCTGGCAACAGATCACCGGCATCACGTTGCCGCTCCTGAGAAACAGCTTCACGCCGATTTTGCTCTCGGGCTTCGCCTTCAACTTCAACAATTTCGGGATTATTTACCTGCTCACCCAAGGCGGGCCGCCTGTCGCGGGGCGAACGAGTACGGCGGGGGCCACCGACATCTTGCTGTCGTGGGGCTACAACACCGCCTTCGGTGCCAGCGGCGGGCAAAATTACTCGCTGGCCAGCGCTATCGCCCTGATTATCTTTGTTTTGACACTGGGGATTAGCCTCATCAACTTCAAAGCCGCTGGCGTATTCGAGGAGGCCCGCAAATGACCGCCGCTCCCCAGCCCAACAAAGAACAGCCCACCCACGACATCGACGGACACGACACTGCGTTTGTTTATGTTCACCGCGAACCCGGCCCCCTGCGCCGCGCCGCGCCTTGGGTTTTGCTGGCCGTCATCGTGGCCGCCTTCATCGCGCTGGGCTACTACCTGGCTAAAGACATGGCGGGCCGCCCAGCCAGCTTCACCATCTACAAAATCGGCAACGGCTGGCTGTATTTTCTCGGCTTTTTGGTGGTGGCCTCCGGTGTGCTGGCGCTGACCAGTTTCATCGGGCAGCGCATCGGCATTCAGCGTACGGGGAGAAAGATCAAATACGGCGACGTACTGGGTGTGCAACTCACCCATCTGTTCCTGATGCTGGTGGTGCTGATCGCCATTTACCCGCTGTTTTATGTGGTGCTGGCGGCGTTCGATCCCAAAAACAGCCTCTACGCCTTTCCCAATTTCGATGCGCCGACGGTGCTGGGCAAGTCCGGCATCTTGCCGAGCTTCAAGGGCCTCAACACCGAAAACTTCGCCAAACTTTTCGACGGTGTGCAGATTCCGGCGTGGGAACTGGTGCTGGCAGCTTTGGCGGGCGCGGCTATCGCGGTGCTGATTTTCACAGCGGTGGTGCGGCGCATTCGCGGTCTGAGCGAAAACGGTACCACGCCGACCCAAAGCTGGGCGGCGCGGATTTTGGTGGTTTCGCTGATTGTCTTGGTGCTGTTCATCGGCCCGGCGCAATTTACCGGCGCGGGCACCGAGTCTAAGTTCTTGCTGTCGGTCAGAAATACCTTGCTGGTGTCGGGCGTCACCGGGGCGCTGGCGATTTTGCTGTCCACCACCGCCGGATACGCCATGGCGCGGCTGCGCTTTCCGGGCCGCTTCCAGACGCTACTGTTCTTTATTTTCGTGCAGATGTTTCCAGTGTTCCTCGGCCTGGTGGCGGTCTACGCCCTGATGTACGGTCTGGGCCTGCTCAACTCGTTCACCGGCCTGATTCTGGCTTACTCCGGCGGCGCAATCGCCTTCAACACCTGGATTTATAAAGGCTACGTGGAGTCGCTGCCCGAGAGCCTGGAAGAAGCCGCGATGGTAGACGGCGCGACCCGCTGGGGGGCGTTTACGCGGGTGGTGCTGCCACTTTCGGGGTCGATGCTGGTGTTCATTTTTCTCAACCAATTTATCGGCACGTACGCCGAGTTCATTTTGGCCAACGTGCTGCTGACCGGCGTGGAACAGTGGACGATTGGCCTGCTGCTCAAGAATTTCACTTCGGGGCAGTTCAACACCAAATGGGGCATTTTTGCCGCCGCCGCGACGCTGGGTTCGTTGCCTATTGTGGCGCTGTTCTACGGCTTTCAAGGCTACTTCGTGGGCGGCACGACGGCGGGGGGCGTCAAAGAATAATCGGAAGGTAGTTAGTAGCAAGTGGAGCGTGGTGGTTGTTCACGCTCCACTTTTTTTGGCTTTATTCTGCCGAGAACTGGTACTCCGTGACCGACTCGAACACTTCACCGGGCCGCAGCACTGTACTCGGAAAGCTCGGTTGGTTGGGCGAATCGGGAAAATGCTGGGGCTCCAAACAAACCGAGGAGCGCTTCCCGTAAGGCTGGTTGCCAAAGCCCACGAACGAGCCGTCGGTGAAGTTGCCGGAATAGACTTGCAGGCCGGGTTCGGTGGTTCGCACCTCTAGTCTTCTGCCGCTGCTTGGGTCGTGCAATGCAGCTGCATGTCGCAAACTTCCAGCTTCTCCGTTCAGCACGAAATTGTGATCGTAGCCGCCCACGAACTCAAGCTGAGGATCGGCCTGCTCAATGCGCTCACCGATTCGGCGCAGGCTGCGGAAGTCAAACGCCGTGCTGGCCACGTTCGCCAACTTGCCTGTCGGAATGGCGTCGGCGCTCACGGGCGTGAACTGATCGGCGTTGACACTCAATTCGTGGTCGAGCACGTCGCCTGCGCCGCCGGTCAAGCTCCAAAACGGGTGGTGGGTCAGGTTGAGGACGGTGGCTTTGTCCGTCTCGGCCCGCCACTCCAAGTGCAGGGTGTGGCCGCTGAGGGTATAAGTTGCGCTGACCCTGAGCTGGCCGGGAAAGCCTTCCGCGCCGTCCGGACTGATATGGCTCAACTGTAAGCGGTGGCCTCTGATCTCGGCTGTCCAGATTTGGGTATGGAATCCGTTGGGGCCGCCGTGCAGGGCGTTAGGGTCGTCGTTGGTGGCGATTTGGTGGGGCTGAGTGTCCAACTCAAACTGCCCCGCCTTAATGCGGTTGGCGAAGCGCCCGATCAGCGCTCCGTAGTAGGTGGCCTGCGGGTGGTTGAGGTATGGCCTCAACTCCTCATGGCCCAAGACCACGTCGCCCCAATGGCCTTGTCGGTCAGGAATTCGCACCCTCACCAAGCGTCCGCCGTAATTGCTGATCCACACCTGCATGAACTCGTTTTGCAGGCTGTAGAGGGAAACGGGCTGAGTGCTGGCAAGCTGGCCCCAAATGGTTTGTTGCCAAGCTGGCGGCTGAGTCTTTTGGCTGGTCACGGTTTATTCTCCACTATCATCGCCGCTTATTGATAACGACTTAAATCTGAGTCGCCCGCTTTAAGCATGCTCCGTGCTGGACGTACTCCTCCGTTTCTGGTTTGGCTGAAAGCAACCTGAATCTTTGCCGGTATTAATAGGGGGCCGCCGCACGCCGCACGTGTTGGGAGGGGCCGGAGGAGACATTGAGCGTGCCTTTGAGAAACAGGAGCAAATACCCGCAGCGGAGCGGCTTTAAGAAAGCGGCTTGAGGCGTCGGCCCAGTAAAGAACACCGCTCAGATCAGCTGGGGAGGTGAGGCGCAGGAGGATTCGGGCAAGAGAGAAACAAGTCAGCAAACGTTCGTACAGAGTTTGAATTGAATGTGCCTACAATGCCTGACGATTGGCTCAGAGGCCTCTGGCCCCTCTTCTCTCCGCTTCGTCGGGCAAAGCCCCAAACCGCTCACCAAATTTCCCTCGTACTCAAAACCAAAGGAATTGCTTTGACCAACCGTGCTACCGCCACCGTTTTCCTCAATACCGAGCGCCGCATTGGCGAGATTTCTCCGCTGATTTTTGGGGGCCTCGCCGAACACATGGGCCGCTGCATCTACGAAGGCATTTACGACCCGGCCTCACCGTTGGCCGACAAACGCGGTTTTCGGAGCGACGTTTTGAAGGCGCTCAAGGACATCAATTACCGGATTTTGCGCTATCCGGGTGGCAATTTTGTTTCGGGCCACCGCTGGCAAGACGGCACCGGGCCGCGTTCCGAAAGGCCGCGCCGCCGCGACCTGGCCTGGCGCTCGGTAGAAACCAACCAGTTTGGCCTGCACGAATTCATGGAATTTGCACAGGAACTCGGTGCGCTGCCGATGTGGGCGGTCAACCTCGGCACCGGCAGTATTCAGGACGCTGCCGACTTGGTGGAATACCTGAATTTGCCGGTAGGAACGAGTTTCAGCGACTTGCGTGCAAAGAACGGCCAAAAGAAACCGTACGGCGTCCAGTATTTCTGCCTCGGCAACGAGATGGACGGCCCTTGGCAGCTCGGTCACCTGGACGCGGTGGGCTACGCCGACAAAGCCCGTGAAGCGGCCAAGCTGATGAAGTTGATGGATCCTGAGATCAAATTGGTCGCCTGCGGCTCATCTAACACCGATATAGCGACTTATCCCGAATGGGACAGGACTGTGCTGGAGCGGATGGGCGATGAGATCGAGTATTTTTCGATGCATGCTTATGCGGGCAACCGCACAGATGATACCGATTCGTTTCTGGCCAGCAGTCTGCACTTTGAAGACCACGCCAACACCATTGCGGCGGCCATTCGCATCGCCAAAGCCAAGAACCGTTCCAAACACGATGTTTATCTTTCTTGGGACGAGTGGAATGTTTGGTACAAGACCGAGGGCGATGACGGCAACTGGCAAGAAGCGCCGCACCTGATCGAAGAAGTGTTCAACTTGGAAGACGCTTTGGTGGTGGCGCAGTGGCTCAGCACCTTTTTGCGTAAGGCCGACATCATTAAAATTGCCTGTATCGCTCAAATCGTCAATGTGATCGCGCCGATCATGACCAAAGAAGACGCCCTGTTCAAACAAACCACCTTCTATCCGCTGATGCTGTTTAGCAATCACGCGGCGGGACACTCGCTCGACTTGCTGGTGCAGGCTCCTGTCCACGACACCAAAATGTACGGCGGCGCGGCGCAACTCGATGCTTCGGCCAGCTTCGATCCCGAAACGGGTCGGGGAGCGCTGTTTTTGGTCAACCGCTCGCAGACCCAGAGCCTCGACGTGACGCTCAAATGGGAAGATGTGGCTCCTGAGGGCTTCACGCAAGGCTGGCAGATGAGCGGACACGATCCCAAAGCGCACAACAGCTTTGAACAGCCTGACGAGGTGACGGCCCACGAAATCGAATTGCCCGCGCTGGAAGGCCCACAAACCACGCTGAGCTTGCCGCCGCTGTCGTTCACGGTACTGCTTTCGCGTCACGCGCCCGCTTGAGGCGGCGGCGAAAAGACACGCCCTGATCGAAATTTTCCAGACCCAAGCGCTACAATGACGCTATGAGAATGGATTCTCAACTCTCCCCCACTCTGCTGGATGATGACCTGTGCGAGGTCAATTGCGTTCATCCTGAAGCGGTGCAGGCCGCCCGCGCCGCGCTGCCGGATACTGGGCAGGTCGGTGAGGCCAGCGCCCTCCTCAAAGTGGTGGCCGACCCGACCCGCTTGCGGCTGCTCAGCGCCCTAAAAACTTGTGAGCTGTGCGTCTGTGACCTCGCGGCGGTCATCGGCCTGAGCGAGAGCGCGGTGAGCCACCAGTTGCGGCTGCTCAGGGCGCACCGGCTGGTGACCTTCCGTAAAGAAGGGCGGGTGGCCTACTACCGCCTACTCGATCAGCACGTCAGCGGTTTAATCGTCAGCGCTCTGGATCACGTCCGCGAGTAGAGAACGGGCGCGGGCGTATGCTGGAGCCATGCGTTTTTTGCTGGCTGGATTATTGCTGCTTTCGGCGTGTGCGGCCCGTCCCAGCGCCGCCAAACCCAATCCGTACATCACATCTCCGGCGTGGATTTTGGCCCACCAGGGCGGTGAAGACTTGTGGCCCAGCAACACCCTGTTGGCTTTTGACAACGCTGCCAAACTGGGCATTCAAATGCTGGACACCGATATGCACGCCACCCAAGACGGCGCGTTGGTGCTGTCACACGACGAAACGGTAGACCGGCTGACCGATGGACACGGCAAAATCCGTGAACTGAGCCTGGCCCAGCTCAAGAGCTTCGACGCTGGCTACCGCTTTACCGCAGACGGCGGCCAGACCTATCCGTTTCGGGGGCAGGGGCTGAGCATTCCCACGCTCGATGAAGCGCTTTCGGCCCATCCCGAATTGCCGTGGACGATTGAAATCAAGCAGGACACGCCCAGCATCGCGGCTCCCTTTTGTGCAGCGCTGCGCCAACACGGCGTGACTGGTAAGGTGATGGTGGCCAGTTTCAGCGACAAAGCCATGCAGGACTTCCGCGCCGAGTGCCCTGAAGTGGCCACCAGCATGACCGAGAGCGAACTCCGCCCGCTGGTGCTGCTGAGTAAAATTGGGCTGGCGAACTTGGCGGGAGCGCCGGGTCAGGCCGCCCAAGTGCCGGTGCGCTCCGGCGGCCTAGAAGTGGTGACGCCCAGCTTTGTGCGCCAGATGCACGGGCGCGGCGTGGCGGTGCATGTGTGGACGATCAACGATCCGGCTGAGATGCGCCGCCTGCTGTCAATGGGCGTTGACGGCATCGACACCGATAGGCCGGACTTGCTCAGGGCTGTGCTGGCCGAAACGAAAGTGCCGTGATGGGGTCAGTTGCACGGGAACGTTGCGCCCACGCTTTGAGGAGATGAGTTTACGGTGCTAGCATCAGTTTTTATACTTTCTATTGCTAGGGCTAGAATTGAGGCTGGAACACCGCTGCAAGTCGCGTTTTACTCACCCACAACCCGCTGACCACAGGAGACGATGTGATCCACTCCCGCAGGGTGATGCTCAGTTTTTTCCTTCTTCTGTTGCCTGTCTCGGCGCAGGCCCTTACGCCGGTCGAGCAGGCAGCGGCCCTCCTTAAAGCAGGTGACAGCGCTCTGGCCGCTCATCAGTTCGCCGCTGCCGAGCAAAACTATCAGCGGGCGGCGGACGCTTTTCATCTGGCGCAACTTCCTGCTCAGGAAGCCGCCGCTTACGAAAAACTGGCTGCCGCCTACGAGCAGGAAGCGGACGCCGATTTGTCAGCGGTTCCGGCGGCTCCGACCACCCGCGCTCCCACTCCCGCGAAAGTGGCAGCGCCTGCCCCAAAACCAGCGCCCATTCCGAAAACCGCGCCTGTACAAAAACCAGCGCCCGCCGCGCCTCCCCGGAGTGTGCCAGCTGCTCAGACGACGAGCGTGACTATTCTTGTTCCGGCGCAAGTTCCGACTGGCAAAGCATTCAGCGTTCACGTTTCCGGTTTTGCAGGCGACCCTGGCGATTGGGTGACGGTGGTGCCGGTCGGCACGCCGGACAAGCTGTATGACGAATATTATTACGCCAACAGCAAACGTGAGGCGGACTTCACTTTCAAGTCACTTGATCCGGGGCAGTACGAGGTCAAGGTGTTCTTTGACAAGCCCAGTCTCCAGAATATCGTGCAGGCCCGCCGCACCTTCACGGTAACGGGAACAGCCAAAGCCAAAGGCCCGGTGCCGGTTGCGTTGCCCAAAGGTGTTTACCAGTGTTTCCTCTATGCGCCGCACGTCAATTTTTCGGGCGGCTTTACGATGCAGTTAGAACCCTTCCTCGACATCAATTTGGGCAGCGCCGAGTTCCCCTTCCGCTACGACGCCGCCGCTGGCAAGCTGCGCTTCACGGGTGGGATATTCAAAGACGCCGTGGCCGACGCTTTCTTTCGGGGGAAAAGTCCGGCCATCGGCTTTAACCGCCCGTTGGACGGCACCCTGGTCAATTGCTGGCCCCGCTGACGATTCTGCTGATGACCGAGGTAAAGCTCCAAGCTGGGCCAGCATCAACTTGCTGAAGAGGCTGTTGGCCCAGCCGAACCACTCGCGGGTAAAAATGGCGGGGTCGTCGACGTTAAAGCTCTCATGCATCAGGTGAGTGCCAGCGGTGGTGCTCACCTGATGCATGACTGCCATCACCGTTTGGGCCGCTCGGTGAACACTTTTACCTAATGTCGCAGTATTGCCGGTCACACGCTAGGAGCCATAAGCCAGCCGGATGGGTAGCACAGCGAGTCGAGTTCAAACTTGCGCTCCCATACCAGCGGGTGCTGCTGCGGTTGATCTGCTGCGTGGCCCGCGCTGCTGGGTACAGCATTAAACGAATTGGCGTAAGGATCGGCCAGCAGTTGCTCAGCTTGGGTGGCGATCACGCCCGTGATTAAGCCGCCATATGGCCGGAATATCGCCCGTCACCACGAAGATTTTGCCATCCGTCTGAGGTTGTAGGGTGGTTTCTAGGCTGTTGGGAAAGCAGCGTTCAAACGTCAAAGCGACTTCCGGCTGCTGACTGAAGGCCGCTGGGCACTGGACTGTTGGTGACTGGGCTGGGTGGTCACGCTTCTCAGCTCAATTGATGCACGATCTCCTTGGTCTGGGTATAAAGCTGCTTGAACAGCTCAAAATTCTTATCGTAGAGGGCGCGTTTGGACTGATCCGGTTGAATCAGACGATCCGCCTTGACCCAAGTTTTGAGATCGTCGCGGTGCAGCCTGCCCGACACTAATCCCGCCAAAAAGGCATTGCCGTAGCTCGCGCCGATGGTCAGCGCTGGAACTTCCTGAGCGGCTCCCACGATGTCGCTGACGATTTGCAGCCACGTCGGGGTTTTGGCTCCGCCGCCCACCGCCACGATGCGCCGCACCTGCGTGCCCATTTCGCGGAAGGTTTCGATGTTGTGACGAATGCCGTAGCCCACTCCTTCCAGCACCGCCCTGAACATGTCCTCGCGGGTGGACGACAAACTCAGGCCCGCCACCACGCCGCGTGCGTGCGGGTTGTTGAGTGGAGTGCGCTCCCCGCTGAAGTACGGCAGCATCAAGAGTCCATTTGCGCCCGCCGGAACCCCCTCGGCAGCGGCGAACAATTCATCGTAGGCGTCTTTTTCGGAAAGGTCGCGGCTGAGTTCGTCGGCAAACCAGCGGGTCAGGCTGCCGGTGGTGGACATGCCCGCCGCCAGGTTGAACTGCCCGGCGAACGCGCCGCCCACCGTCCAAACGCGGGGATCGGGTGCGGGGGTTTCTTCCACCAAGATAAAGAAAGTCGTGGAGCCGTACATCACCATCAAGTCGCCGGGCTGCACCACGCCCACGCTGATCGCTTCGCTCAGCGCGTCCACCGCACCTACCGCCACCGGCGTGCCGACTTTGAGGCCAGTCAGTGCAGCGGCTTCCTCGGTGACGTGTCCGGCGAGTTCGTCACTCCAACCGACTTGCGGCAAGACTTCCAAGCCCTTGTCGCCCAGCACGGGCGCGGCGTATTTGCCCGTCCAGTTGCGGGTTGGCGGGTCGTAGAGCGGCATGTAATGGCTGGCTTCGTGGCGGTTCATGACGTGCTTGCCAGTCAGCCGGAAGGCCAGATAGCTGCTGGCGGTGGTCAGCGTGGCGGTCTTGGCCCAGACTTCGGGCTCATGGTCGCGCAGCCAGCGGATTTTGGAACCCACCGCCTGACTGGTCAGCGCCATGAGGCTGTGCTCAAAAATGACGTCCTCGCCAATTTCGGCGTTGAGCAGGTCAATCTCAGCGTGGGCGCGGGTGTCCACCCCGTACAAAATGCCGGGGCGCAGCGGCTTACCCGATTCGTCGAGCGGCAACAAGCACGGCCCAATCGCGCTCAGCGCCACGCCCGCCACGTCGTCGCCGCTGTAGTCGCCGCTCAGCAGAGTCTTGATGATCTGCGAAACGTCGCTCCACCACACCGCGTCGGCGTCCTGCTCGGCGTAGCCGGTCTGAGGAAAGCTGACCCCGTGCGCGATCACATGGGATTTCAGCACGTTTCCGGCCAGATCGGTCAGCACGCCTTTGGAGCTGTAGGTGCCGACGTCTATGCCCAGCAGCAAGTTGGCCAGCGGCTGATCTGGGGCTTGTTTAAGCTGGGTCACTCCCCACCCATCTCGATCATCACTTTCATGCTCTTGGCCCGCTCGGTGTCGGCAAACACGAACGCTTCGGGAGTCTGGTCAAAGGTGAAGCGCTGAGTAATCAGCATATCCAAGTCAACCGCGCCGGACGCCACCAATTCAATCGCCGCCGGATAGCAGTTGGCATAGCGGAAGATGCCGCGAATGTCGGTTTCACGGCTGGCCGCGCTGACGATGTCGAGGCTGACTTCCGATACAGGCGGCAGGCCCACCAGCACCGTCACGCCGCCCGGACGCGGGGCTTCCAGACTCATGCGGCAAGTCGGCACGCTGCCCGCCGTCTCGAAGGCCACGTCCACCCCGCCGTGCGAAATCGGTAGGCCACTGATCTCTGCCGTAATCTCGCGGATACGCTGCACGGGGTCTTCGGTGCGGGCGTTGATGGTGTGGGTGGCTCCGACTTTGCGGGCCATCTCCAGCCGGAAATCTTCCAAGTCCACCGCGATCAGGGTGGTTGCGCCTGCGGCTTTGGCAGCCTGCAAACTGGTGCAGCCGATTGGCCCCGCGCCGATGACTGCCACGCTGTCGCCCATTTTGACGCCGCCGCGCCGCGCTGCCCAGACGCCCACTGCCAGCGGTTCGATCAAAGCGGCTGCGTCCAAGCTCATGTTGTCAGGAATCTTGAAGGCAAAGTCCTCGGGCCAGACCACCCATTCCGAGAGCGCTCCGTCTACCGGCGGGGTCGCCATGAAGTGCATCTCGGGGCAGAGGTTGTAATGCCCGGTTTTGCAGTACGAGCATTTGCGGCAGGGCACGCCGGGTTCCAACGCCACCCTATCGCCCACCTTGAGGCGCTTGACATTCTCTCCTACCGCCTCCACCGTGCCGCTGACTTCGTGGCCCAGCACCAGCGGCGACTCCACGATGAAGTTGCCGATACGTCCGTGCGTGTAGTAATGCACGTC
The DNA here is from genome assembly GCF_003860465.1 of Deinococcus psychrotolerans. Taxonomy (NCBI): domain Bacteria; kingdom Thermotogati; phylum Deinococcota; class Deinococci; order Deinococcales; family Deinococcaceae; genus Deinococcus; species Deinococcus psychrotolerans. The sequence goes on along the minus strand of NZ_CP034185.1, from coordinate 157,054 downwards.
GCTGCCGCACACGCCGATGCGCTGCACCTTGACGCGTACGTCGCCTGGGCCGGGGGCCGGAACTTCGCGGGTCTCCCACGCCAGTTCGCGCACGGTGTTCAGCACGCTGGTTTTGGATGATTTGGGTTCTGCGGTTTGGGTCATGCTGTTTGCTCCTGTGATTGTCTCGAATAAAGTGAGGGACTTCGATCAGAGTAGCCACTCACCAGACGGTGTAGCCGCCGTCCACCACCAAGGTATGCCCAGTCACGAAGCTGGAAGCGTCGGAAGCCAGATACACCACCGCCGGAGCGATTTCACGCGGCTCGGCGAGGCGGCCCATCGGGGTTTCTTTGAGCCACGTTTCACGCCATTCGGGAGTTTCTAAACCCAGAATGGTCATCGGCGTGGCCGTATAGCCCGGAGCCACCGAGTTGACCCGCACGCCGCGACCCGCCCACTCACCGGCCAGCGAGCGGGTCAGGTGAATGACCGCCGCTTTGGAAGCGTTGTAGCCCGACTGCGGCTGCGGGTGGTTGGAAATCATGCCGCTCATGCTCGACGTGCTGATGATGCTCCCTTTTCTGGCGTCCAGCATCTTCTTGCCGAACTCGCGGCAGCACCAGAACACCCCGTTGACGTTGACCGACATCACCACTTCCCAGTCGGCGTTGGAGATGTCCTCGGACGGCACGTTGCGGACGATTCCGGCGTTGTTGACCAAGATGTCCAGCGCGTCCAGCTTCTGCGCCAGCGTCCGCACAGCGGCGGGGTCTGTCACATTGAGCGGCTCGAATGCCGCGCCGATGCTGCTGGCCGCCGCTTCACCCACCGCCGGATTCATATCGGCAATGGTGACTTTGGCTCCAGCTTCGCCCAGCGCTTTGGCAATCTCAAAGCCGATGCCCTGCGCCGCGCCAGTCACCAGGGCGGTTTTGCCGTCGAGCTTAAAGAGGTCAAGGATGTTGGATGATTCGGGGGCTTTGGTCATGACTTGGGATTCCTTTTGAAGTGAAGGGGGCCGAATTAAAATGGGCACAGGTTAAAATACGGTCTACTCATTGCCAACCGATTCCATCCGCGCTTTGAGGCGGCTGCGGCTTTCTTTGAGTTTGTCCATCGCCGCCAGCGGGCCGTTTTCTTGCAAGTCCTGGCGGGCCGCCAGATAAGCCGACTTGAAGCGCCCGTTTTGGCCGAGGTCGCCAAAGACTTCTTTGAGTTGCAGGAAGGCGGCGGGCTCCTCGGCTTCGCGGCTGACTGCTGCCGTCAGCATCTCGGCGCGGACATCTTGCAGAGCCGGAAACTGGCCGTCACGCACGGCCTCCACGTAAGCCGCCCACGACGCCACCACCAGCGCGGCGTGGTCAATGTCGCCGCTTCCCGCAAGTTGCTCGCGTACCACCGGCAGCAAAAACTTGGGAATGCGCTCGGAGGCGTCAAAAATCAGGCGGGCCAGGGTGTCCTGAATGGCGGGGCTGGCAAAGCGGGAGATCAGCTCGTGGCTGTACTCGTCCAGATCGACTCCCGGCACGGGCCGCAAGGTGGGCACGCCTTCTGTTTTCATGTAATCCAGCAAGAACCCGGTGAAGCGCGGCTGCTGGCAAACTTCATGCACGTAGGTGTAGCCCGCCAGCAAGCCGAGGTAACTCATGGCCTGATGCGAGGCGTTGAGCAGCCGCAGTTTCATCAGCTCGTACGGCTCCACGTCGCTGACCACCTGCACACCCACCGTCTCAAAAGCGGGGCGGCCCAAGGTGAAGTGATCTTCCAGAACCCACTGGGTAAACGACTCGGCGATCACCGGCCAGCCGTCTTCTATGCCGTACTCGTCGGCCACTTCGCGGCGGCTCTCATCGGTGGTCGCGGGGGTGATGCGGTCGACCATCGAATTGGGGAAGGCCACATTCTGGGCAATCCACTCGCCCAAATCCGGGTCTTTGAGTCGGGCGAACGAAGTGAAGGCGAGCTGCGCGACGTGGCCGTTGCCCTGCATGTTGTCGCATGACATCACCGTGAACGGCGCGACACCGCGCTCACGCCGCAGCCGCAGCCCTTCGGTAATGTAGCCGAACACGGTGGTCGGCACCGCGCCTGCTGCGAGGTCGTGCTGAATGGCCGCGCCGGAGGGATCAAACTGGCCGGTGGCGTCGTTGACGCTGTAGCCGCCCTCAGTGACCGTCAGCGAAACGATTTTGGTGTTGGGGTCGGCCAATTTGTCGATTACGGCTTGCGGCGAATCGGGCGCGAACAAAAACTGGTTGATCGCCCCGATCACGCGGGCTTCTTGCTGACCGTCTGGGGACTTGGTGACGAGGGTATACAGGTTGTCTTGATCAGCAAAAACGTCACGCATCTTGGCGTCGAACGGCAGCACGCCCACGCCGCAGATGGCCCACTCGGTACTGCCGCCGGCATTCAGGAGGCGGTCGAGGTACATGGCTTCGTGCGAGCGGTGAAAGCCGCCCACGCCGAAATGCACGATGCCGGAAGTGAGCCGGGCCGGTTCGTAGCCGGGAACCGCCACAGTTGAAGCGAGGTTGGGCAGCGCGGATAAGTTGAGTTTAACCATGAGGATTCTCCAGCAAAAACTTGTACGGTGATCGTAGATGAAGGCAAGTACAGCAGAGTGAAAAGCGGCTCAGTCCACCAACTGCACGATGAGTTCGGCGCGTGAGCGGCCCGCGTTGATCAGGGCGGCATTGTTTTGATCCACCCGCTCCACCCACGCTTCGGCGGCGTCGGGAGCTTTGCCGAACGCCACATGGCGGGCGATCAGCCGCGAGAGGCGCAGCTCTTCGGGCGGTTCCAAAAACCACACGGCGTCGAGTTGGGATCTGACCCGGCTCCACGCGCCCACTTCCAGCAGTAAATAGTTGCCCTCGGTGAGAATGAGCGGGGTTGAGGCGAGGACGGGCAAGGCGCTGCCGATGGATTCTTCGATGCTGCGCTCGAAGGTCGGTGCGTAGATGACTTCCTCCATCTGGTGCCGCAGCCGCTCCAGCAGCGCCGCGTAGCCGTCCGCGTCGAAGGTATCCGGCGCACCCTTGCGCTCCCGGCGGCCCAGCCGAATCAGTTCGCTGTTGGCGAGGTGGAAGCCGTCCATGCCGACCACCGTCACCTGATCGCCCAGAGCGCTGGCAATGGCCGCGCAAACGGTGGACTTGCCTGCGCCGGGCGCTCCGGTGATGCCGAGGATGCGCCGCTCACCAGATTCGAGCAGGGCACGGGCCAGAGCGATCAAGTCGGCGGTGGTGCGCGGCTGTGCGGGTGATGGAGCGGCTGACGAGGCGGCTGATGGTATGGGGGAGCCGGAAGCATCGTCAAAATGGGGATGAAGGGTGTCCATGAATCTCCTCCTCGGAAGCAGGATGGCGTAAGTGGATGAGGCGGTGAGGAGGGATCAACTTGCCCTGAGCAAACAGGCTCTGAATCGCTTGTGGGCGTTCCAGAGCCTGTTTGTAGGCGGGGGTCAACTCCACTCACCAAAGGGTTGTGCTCGCTGAACTTGAAAAGGTCAGGGAAGAAAGCTTACTTGACCGCTCCGAAGGAAAGGCCGCGCACCAGTTGGCGCTGGGCAATCCAGCCGAAGATGAGAACCGGCAGCACCGTCAGCACGGCAGCGGCGCTCATCTGCGCCCAGAACAACCCACGTGAGGTTTTGAAGGTGCTGATGAATACGCTGAGTGGAGCGGCGTCGGTGGTGGTCAGGTTGAGGGCAAAGAACACCTCGTTCCAGGCGAAGATGATGGCCAGCAGAGCGGTGGCGCTGATTCCCGGCAGCGAGAGCGGCAAGGCAATCCCGAAAAACTCCTTGGCGACGTTGGCTCCGTCCACTCTGGCCGCCTCGTAAATCGCCTGGGGAATTTCAGTCATGTAGCTGTGCATCATCCAGACCACCAGTGGCAGGTTCATGGTGGTGTACATGATGATCAGGCCCCACCAGGTATCGAGCAGCCCCAGATCCCTGAACAGCAGGTACAGCGGCACGATCACCCCGACAGCGGGCATGAACTTGGTGGACAGCATCCAGGTCAATACGCCCTTGGAACGCTTGGTTGGATACACCGCCAGCGCGAAGGCGGCGGGCAGGCCCAGCACAAAGGCCAAGACGGTGCTGCCAATCGCGGCAATCAGCGAGTTTCTGAGGGCCACACCATAAGCGGGCAGGGCATTCTGGAAGTTTTCGGTAATCGGCGTGAAGGCAAACACCGGCGGAACGGCGAACGCCTGCGCTTCTGTCTTGAAGGCGGCCAGCGCCATCCACAGCAGCGGGAAAAAGAACAAAAAGGCCAGCAGGTAAGTCAGCGCCGTCAGCAGAATGCCGCTGGTCGAGGGGCCGCCCTTTTTCTTGGGCGCGACAGTCACCGCTTGTTGAGACGGAAGGGTGGTCATCAGTGGCCTCCAGGGCTGACATTTTTGCTGATCATCCGCAGCAGGAAGATCGCCAGAATATTGGTCAAAATCACGGTAATCACGCCCGCCGCGCTCGCCACGCCGATGTTGTATTCGGCAAAGGCCTTTTGATAGATGAAGTACGGCAAGTTGGTGGTCGCTACCCCGGGCCCGCCAGAAGTCGAGGCGTAGATTTCACCAAAGACCTGCAAGACGTTGATGGTTTCCAGCAGCACCACCACTTCCAGCGCCTGCGTCCAGTGCGGCAAAACGACGTAGCGAAATTCCTGAAGGGGTGACGCGCCGTCGAGCCGGGCCGCCTCGATCTGGTCGTCCGGCAAAGATTGCAGGCCAGTGAGCAAGATCAGCATGGCAAACGGGGTCCATTCCCAGGTCACCATGCCGATGATGGTGGCCATCGGGTAAGCCGAGAGAAAATCAATCGGCGTGCCGCCCAGCGACTTGACCAGCCAGCTAAAAAACCCGAAGACTGGATTGAGCAGCATGTTCTTGAACACCACCGCCGTGACCAGCGGCATGATCAGGAAGCTGCTCATCAGCACCGAGCGCACGAACCCCCGGCCCGGGAACGTCCGGTTGAGTAGTAAAGCCAAGCCGCCGCCCAGAATCAGCGTCAAGACCAATGTTCCAGCGGTCAAGATCATGCTGTTGAGCAGAACTTTCAAATTGTCGCTGTCGGTCAGCAGGCCCAGGTAGTTAGAAAAGCCGATAAAGGGACGGCGGTCGGGTTCAACCAAGTTGTAGCGGAAAAAGCTGTAATAGATCGTCATGAAAAACGGCACTTGAGTGGTCAAAATCAAATACAGCATGGCGGGCCAGATCATCACCGAGGGGGTGATCTTGAAACCACCCTTGGGCTTGGGCGCAGTCGCAGAGATAGGCACAGCGGTCATGGGTGACCTCCAACAAAAAAGAGACGGCGGGACAAAGAAAAGCTCAAACGGCAGTTGATCTCTTCCTTACTGGGCCGCCAAAAAGCGACCAGGGGCCGACAATCCACTTTACAAGCTGTGATTGAAGGCCGGTGACTGGTCGCTGCGGTCTGGAAGGGGATGAGCTGGGCGAAAGTAAGCTGCATCCCTCAAATCGGCTTACTTCTGGTAGCCGCCTTCTTTGGCGACTTTTTGCGCGGCGGCCTGAGCTTGGCTGAGCGCCTGATCAATGGTGGTCTGACCGCTGATCGCGCCGGCGAGGTACTGACCCACCTGGGTGCCGAGCGCCTGGAACTCGGGGATGGCCACGTACTGAATGCCGGTGTAGGGCACAGGGTCCTTAGTGGCCTTGGTCACGTCGGCGCTGCTGATGGCTTTTTGCACGAGGCTACTGAACGCTCCAGCGGCTTTTTTGTACTGAGGATTGCTATAGGTGCTGGTGCGGGTGCCGGGGGGCACGGCCGCCCATGTGCCTTTGGTCTTGGCGACCAGGGCGATGTAGTCCTTGCTGGTGGCCCAGGTGATGAACTTGAAGGCGGCGTCTTCCTGCTTGCTGCTCTTGGGAATCGCCAAGTTCCAGCTCCAGTACCAATGGTTGCCGCGCGGGGTGCCGGGGCCGGTGGGGGCGTTGGCAAAGCCCACCGAGTTGACGATCTTGCTGCTGGAAGGATCGCTCAGGAGTCCGGCGGCCACGGTGGCATCCACCCACATCCCGCACTTGCCCTGGCTCATCAAGGTCAGGTTTTCGGTGAAACCGTTGGAGGTGGCTCCGGGGGGGCCGTACTTCTTGATCAGGTTGACGTAGAAGGTCATGGCATTTTTCCAGGCCGAGCTGTCGAGCTGCGGCTTCCAGTCGTTGTCGTACCAGCGTCCGCCGAAGGTGTTGGCCACGGTGGAGAACACCGCCATGTTCTCGCCCCAGCCGGGCAGGCCGCGCAAGCAGATGCCGTAAACGCCGTTTTTGGGGTCGTTGACCTTGGCCGCGAAGCCCTCGATTTGCGTCCAGGTGGGGTTGACCGGCATGGTGACGCCCGCTTTCTTAAAGAGGTCTTTGTTGTAATACGTCATGCTGCTCTCGGCGTAAAACGGCACGGCGTAAAGCTGACCGCCGATGGTCAGGGCGTTGCGGACGCCGGGAATGATGTCGTTGACGTTGTAGCTCTTGGCAATGTCGGGGTTCTTGGCAAAGGCGGGAGTCAGCGGGTCGAGCCAGCCGTTCTTGGCCCAGATCGGCACTTCGTACGCGCCAACGGTGGCGACGTCAAAGCTGCCTGCGCCGCTGGCCACGTCGAGAGTGATCTTTTGGCGCAGTTCGTTTTCCGGCAGCACCACCCATTTGACATTGATGTCGGGGTAGAGCTTGTTGAATTCGGGGGTGAGTTTTTGCATCGTCACCATGTCAGGGTTGTTTACCGTGGCGATGGTGATGGTGCTGGCGGCTTGAGCATTGCCCAGAGCCAGCGCGGCGGTCAAAAGTGCAGCGAGTGATTTCATGTTTCCTCCGAATAAGGGGGTTGGGCGGCTCTCACCAAACAGCTTTGTCAAGAAACTTAAAAAGCGCTCCACGAGTCATGGCTGAAGGAAACCGCTGCAAACAGGACGATACCTGGCTGCCAGCGAGTTGAAGCACTTGATCACTTCAGTGTGTTATTGGACTCGTGTTCATAGAGTAGTTGTTTTCTCATGGTTTGTCTAATTGTACTGAGTACAGTCATGGACACGTGGCCAACCATTGAGCGCGGAGCCTTGAATGCGGCTGGTCACGTGGCCTATTGCCAATCAAAACTGTCTACACTGTGAAGCGTGCCGAGCATTACCGATGTTGCCAAACAAGCCGGCGTTTCGCCCACCACGGCCAAACGCGCGCTCAAAACGCCGCACCTCCTTCATCCCGAAACGCTTGCAAAGGTCATGGAAGCGGTGTCCAAGCTGCATTACGAACCTGATCTGCGGGCTGGAGCGCTGCGGGCTGGGCAAAGCCGCACGGTGGGCGTGGTGTTGGGATCGGTGGTGGAGCCGTTTTTTGCTCAACTGGCCCGCACTCTTGGTCAGGAGTTGCGGCGGGGCGGCTACAACATGCTGCTGACCGAAAACGAGTACCAGAGTGCCCACGAACTCACCGAACTCAAGCTGCTCTACGGCCAGCGGATCGACGCGCTGATTTTGCGTGCCGGTTACGGCGACGAGAGCCGCGAATACTTGGAGCGGCTGCACAAACGCGGCGTGTTTATCGTGCAGGTGGATTACTGTTTGCCCGGTGCGACCTACCCTTCGGTGATGCTCGGCAACGTAAAAGCGGTGCGGGAAGCGGTGCAGTATTTGTATGGGCTGGGCCACCGCCGCATTGCCGCCACTGGCAAATACGACCCGCTACTGCATCCCGAAGGCCGCTCGTATACCTTTCCCACCGCGATGGCCGAAGTGGGCTTGGAGGTGCGGCCCGAATACGAACGGGTGATGTTTTTGACCGAGGAAAACACCTACCAATACACGCTGGACGTGATGCGCCTTGCCTGCCCACCCACCGCGCTGCTGGCCCTGACTGGAGCGAGCGCCGCCGGATGTTACCGCGCCCTGCAAGAACTCGGCCTTAAGGTGCCGGACGACGTGTCGCTGCTAAGTTTTGACAACTACTCGTGGATGAGTTTGGTCAGTCCGGCCATCACGGTGCTGGCCCAGCCGATCGACGACATGGCCCGCGCCGCTGCTCAAATGGTTCTCCGGGCGCTGAGCGGTGAGGACAAGCGGCCCGCCGATATTGTCTTCCCAGCCGAGCTGATCGTGCGCGGAAGCTGCGCTCCGCCGCAGGCGCAGCGGGTGTTGGAGCGGGCCTAGCCGCTGAGCTCTGGGGCGCGAATTCGCCATGAAAAGCGGGGCTGAAAGTGCCGAGGATGGCGGTCAATCTGTGACGACATTTTGATGGAGAATTGAACGCCACCCGTCACCGGCTCGCCCTGATTCCCCCGCGCCTTGACCCTCTTGCATTTAGTTAGACGGCGTACTAAACTTTACCGGTAACGACAACTTGATCGCTGTTCTGCATGGATAACCAGTGATCCGCCTCACGGCGTCAACCATGCGCTTACTTCTTAACTGGAGGTGGGCGCATGGTTGGCCGTGAGGCATTGTTGTTTGGATTGCGCAGTTCAATCTCTCAAGATCAAGGCTCAGCGCAGGAAATACCGGCAAACCCGGCTTCATTGGAGGACACTACCCCATGCAGACTGTACAGCTCAACGTAAATGGAACCCGTAAAGTGGCCCGAGATGTCCGGCCACACACCACACTCCTCAACTATCTGCGCTCGGAAGGGCTGACCGGCTGCAAAGAAGGCTGCGCCGAGGGCGAATGCGGAGCCTGCGCCGTGCTGCTGGCCCGCCCCACTGACGACGGTGGCACGCGGTTGGAGTCGGTCAACGCCTGCTTGGTGCTGATGGGTACGCTGGAAGGCCAGGAAGTCGTCACCGCTGAGGGCATCGGCCAGCCCGGAGCGCTGCACCCCATTCAACACGAAATGGCTGTGCGCGGCGGCTCGCAGTGCGGCTACTGCACCCCCGGATTCGTGGTCAGCATGGCCGCCGAGTATTACCGCCCAGAACGGGGGGAAGGTGACCCACACGGTGTTCATCAGGGTACTGGCCCCAACGGTTTTGACATCCACGCGCTGAGCGGAAATCTGTGCCGCTGCACCGGCTACCGCCCGATACAGGACGCCGCCTACGCGCTGGGGAGTCCCGCCGAGGGCGATGTGCTGGCCGAGAGACGCACCCAGCCTGCCCCCGCGCCGCAGCCCACCCACCTCAGCACTCCCGACGGCGACTTTCACCGCCCCGCAACTCTTGCCGAAGCGCTGGAGTTGCTGGAAGCCAACCCCGCCGCCAAGCTGCTTTCCGGCGGCACCGATTGGGGCGTGGAAGTCAACATCCGCCATACCCGTGCTGCCGTCACCATCGCGCTCGACGGCTTGCCAGAGCTGCGCGGCCTGACTTGGACGGACGAGCACCTGGAAATCGGGGCGGGCCTGCCGCTGACCGAAATCGAGCGCCGCCTCGGTGACCAAGTACCGCTGCTGGCCGAGTGGTTTCCGCAATTTGCTTCGCGCCTGATTCGCAACAGCGCCACGCTGGGCGGCAACATTGGCACCGCTTCGCCCATCGGTGACAGCCCTCCAGTGCTGCTGGCGCTGGACGCGGACGTGGTACTCGTCGGCAAGAATGGCGAGCGAGAAGTTAAAGTCAGCGAGTTCTTTACCGGCTACCGCAAAACGGTGATGGCCGCTGGAGAACTCATCAAAGCCGTCCGGATTCCTTTGCCGCTTGCGCCCACCACCGGCTTCTTCAAAATTGCCAAGCGCCGCTTCGACGACATTTCCAGCGTGGCGGTGGGCATTGCTCTGGAACTGGACGGAGAGACCGTCAAACACATTCATATAGGACTGGGTGGAGTGGCGGCCACGCCGATTCGCGGCACCAAAGCGGAGCAGGCGTTGACGAGCCAGATATGGAACGAAAAGAACGTTCGCGCCGCCGCCAAGTTGCTTGGCAGTGAAGGCACCCCGCTGGACGACCACCGCGCTTCCGCCGCTTACCGCGCCGCCATGTTGGAGCAGACACTGTTGAAGTTTTACTCTGAACAAACCGGACAGGGGGCACTTGTATGACTAAGGTTGTCATGACACGTCAGCGCAGTGGGCTTGAACGAAAAGCCGTCTTTGAGCGGGTAGGAGTATGACGCACAGCTTGTTTGAACGCCCGCCCGTCGGTGCCGTTGGCGACGCCATTCCGCACGAGAGCGCCGATCTGCACGTCACCGGCTACGCGCTCTACACCGACGACCTCGGGGTGCGCCTCCAAAATTTGCTGCACGCTTGGCCGCTGCAAGCGCCGCACGCCCACGCCCGCATCCTCAGCATGGACACCGCGCCCGCGCTGGAAGTGCCCGGCGTGGTGCGGGTGCTGACCAAGGCCGACGTGCCGGGCGTCAACGATTCCGGCGTCAAGCATGACGAGCCGCTGTTTCCCGACGAAGTCTGCTTTTACGGCCAAGCCGTCTGCTGGGTGCTGGCCGACAGTGCCGACGCCGCGAGGCAGGGCGCGGACGCCGTCAAGGTGGAGTACGAACCGCTGCCCGCTGTGCTGACGGTTCAGGACGCCATCGCCGCAGGCAGCTTTCAAGGTGCTCAGCCGGTTTTGCGGCGCGGCGACGTGTCGGTGGGCTTTGCTGAGGCCAAGCACATCTACGAAGGCGAATTTGAGTTCGGTGGTCAGGAGCATTTTTATCTGGAAACGAATGCTTCGCTGGCCCACATTGACGAATCCGGTCAGGTTTTCATCCAGAGCAGCACCCAGCACCCCACCGAAACGCAGGAAATCGTGGCGCACATTCTGGGCCTGACCTCCTCGCAGGTGACGGTGCAGTGCCTCAGGATGGGCGGCGGCTTCGGCGGCAAGGAGATGCAGCCGCACGGCTTCGCGGCCATCGCGGCGCTGGGCGCGACCCTGACCGGGCGGCCCGTCCGGATGCGCCTCAATCGCACCCAAGATTTGACCATGACCGGCAAGCGCCACCCCTTTCACAGCAAATGGAAGGTCGGCTTTGACGACAACGGGCGGCTGGTGGCCCTGCAAGCCACGCTCAGCAGCGACGGCGGCTGGAGTTTAGACCTTTCCGAGCCGGTGCTGGCCCGCGCCCTGTGCCACATCGACAACGCTTACTACATCCCGCATGTGGAAGTGCATGGCCGCATCTGCAAAACCAATAAGACCTCTCAGACGGCTTTCCGGGGCTTCGGCGGGCCGCAGGGCATGCTGGTGATCGAGGATATTCTGGGCCGCTGCGCTCCCCTGCTGGGCTTGGAGGCCCATGAACTGCGCCAGCGCAACTTCTACGCGTCCGGCGAGGCCACGCCTTACGGTCAGCCTGTCCGGCACGCCGAGCGGCTTCAAACAGTGTGGAGCGCCCTGCTCGACAGCAGTGATTTTGCCGCCCGCAACGCTGAAATTCAGAAATTCAACGCCGCGCACCCGCACACCAAACGCGGCCTCGCCATTACGCCGGTCAAGTTTGGGGTGAGCTTTAACTTCACCGCTTACAATCAGGCCGGAGCGCTCGTTCACGTCTACAAAGACGGCTCGGTGCTGATCAACCACGGCGGCACCGAGATGGGTCAGGGCCTGCACACCAAGATGATTCAGGTGGCGGCCACCGCTCTGGGCGTGCCGCTTAGGAGCATCCGCCTCGCGCCGACCCGCACCGACAAAGTGCCCAACACCTCGGCGACGGCGGCGAGTTCGGGGGCTGACCTCAACGGCGGGGCCATTAAAAATGCCTGCGATCAGATCAAAGAGCGCCTCGCGGCGGTGGCGGCGGGTTCGCTGGGCGTGCATCCCAATGACGTGAAATTTGAAAACGGGCGGGTCTATCCGCTGGGCCACCCCGATCAGGGCATGGACTTTGCCCAACTCGTCCACGACGCCTATCACCTCCGCACCCAACTGTGGGCGGCGGGCTTTTACCGCACGCCGGGCCTGCATTGGGATCGGGAAAAAGTGCAGGGCGAACCGTTCAAATACTTTTCCTACGGCGCGGCGGTGGCGGAGGTGGAAGTGGACGGCTTTACCGGAGCCTACCGCCAACTGCGCACGGATTTGCTTCACGACGTGGGCGACAGCTTATCGCCGCTGATCGACATCGGTCAGGTCGAAGGCGGCTACGTGCAGGGCGCAGGCTGGATGACCTTAGAGGAGTTGCACTGGGACACCTCCGACGGGCCAAATCGGGGGCGGCTGGCGACCCAATCGGCCAGCACCTATAAGCTGCCCAGTTTCTCGGAAATGCCGGAAGTCTTTAACGTGGCCCTCTTGGAGCAGGCCACCGAAAGCGGGGTTGTTTACGGCTCAAAAGCTGTCGGTGAGCCGCCGCTGATGCTGGCGATCAGCGTGCGCGAAGCCCTGCGCCAAGCGGCCGCCGCCTTCGGGCCGAGCAAGAGGGCGCAAGAACTCCGGCTGCCCGCCACGCCCGAAGCGGTGTTCTGGGCGCTGGACAGTGCGCGGCAGGCGGCGGGGGACGCGGTGGCGGCAGACGACTAAGGGGCAATCACTCCGCCCACCACCCCATCCTTACCCCTAAAGAGGGACGCGGAGTGGGAAAAGATGTTCGTTTTTTCTATCCCGCGTCCCAGAAGGAGCTCAAATGAACTGGTTAGCCGCCCTCAACCACCTGACCCAGACCAACCAACCCGGCGTCCTCGTGACTGTGGCTTCGGTGCGGGGCCACGCTCCACGCGAGGCGGGGGCCAAGATGGTGGTCAGCTTAGATGCCATTTGGGACAGTGTGGGCGGCGGCAACCTGGAGATGGCGGCCTGCGAGCGTGCCCGCGCCCTGATGAGAGCGGGTGTGCAGGCTCCCGAACTGCTGACCTTGCGCCTGACCGACAGCGCCAACAACGAGTATGGCCGTCAGTGCTGCGGCGGCGAAGTTACTTTGCTGCTCGAACCGCTGGCCACCGTACGCCCGCACATCGCCATTTTTGGGGTCGGACACGTGGGCTTAGAACTCGGGATGATGCTCTCGCGCTTGCCGGTTAACTTGCATCTGGTGGATTCACGGGAAGCGCAACTTACGCCCGAGCGCTTGGCCCTGCTGGAGCGAGGCGCGGCCAAACTCCACGTCCACCACTCGCCCATTCCCGAAATGAGCCTCTACGATTTGCCTGCCGGAAGCCACCTCGTCATCATGACCCACGACCACGCCGAGGACGCGGCTTTGTGTGACGCGGCGCTGAGGCAGCCCGAACTGGGCTTCATAGGTCTAATCGGCTCCAAAGTCAAATGGATCCGTTTTCAAGAACAGCTTAAAGCAGTGGGCCACACCGAGGGAGATTTGCAGCGCCTCACCTCCCCGGTTGGCCTCAGCCACATCAAAAGCAAAACGCCCGCTGTGATCGCCATCAGCGTGGCGGCTCAGTTGGTGGCCGTGCTGGAAGCGGCGCAGAGCCGACCTCTTTTTCCCAGCACCCAGCCGCCGTCAGCTGCCAAAGGAACTCCATGACTTTATACCGCGCCACCTTTCTCCACACTCCAGTCAACCCCTTCCACCATTCAGACGCGCTCAAAATAGAAGACGACGGCGGCTTGCTGGTGCAAAACGGCCAAATTAGAGAGAGCGGCAGTTTTGCTGATCTCAAGGCAGCGCACCCCACCGAGACGGTGGAAGACCTGCGCGGCGGGCTGCTCCTGCCCGGTTTCATTGACACCCACGTGCATTATCCGCAAGTTCGCGTCATCGGCGGCTTGGGCGTGCCGCTTCTCGACTGGCTGGACAAGTACGCCCTGCCGGAGGAGGCCCGCTTCGGTGATTCTGCCCACGCCGCCACCGTGGCCCGTGAGTTCGTGTCGGGCCTGATCAGCAGCGGCACCACCACCGCATTGGTGTTCGGCTCGCACTTTGCCAGCGCAGTGGATACTTTGTTTCAGGAAACCGAGCAGGTGGGTTTGCGAACCGTGGCGGGCCAAGTGGTGAGTGACCGGATGCTGCGCCCAGAGCTTCACACCACCCCCGAGCGGGCCTACAGCGAAGGCAAGGCGCTGATCGAAAAGTGGCACGGCAAAGGTGAGAACCGCTACGCCGTCACCCCGCGCTTTTCTCTGTCGGCCTCGGAAGGTATCTTGGAGGCCTGCGCGGCGCTGATGAAGGAATTTCCCGGTGTGCATTTCACCTCGCACAGCAACGAGAACCTGAAAGAAGTGCAGACGGTGCGCCAACTGTTTTTAAAGAGCCGCGACTACATCGACACCTATGAGCAAGCTGGACTGCTGGGCCGCCGCAGCGTACTGGCCCACAACGTCCACATGACCGACCGTGAGCTGGGCGCAATGGCTACGCACAATTGCACCTCGGCGCACTGCCCGTGCAGCAATTCGGCGCTGGGGAGCGGATTTTTCCCGCTCAAGCGCCACCTCGCGGCGGGCGTGCGCGTCTCGCTCGGCACCGACGTTGGCGGCGGCACCGGTTTCTCGATGCTCAAGGAAGGCTTGCAGGCGTACTTCATGCAGCAACTTCTAGGTGACAGCGGCGTTCCGCTTGAACCGTCTCACCTGCTCTACCTTGCCACCCGCGCCGGAGCCGAAGCGCTGGAGATGGACGGGCAAATCGGAGATTTCAGTGCGGGCAAGGCCTTTGACGCCTCCCTCTTTCAGCCGCCGGAAGGCTCGACCATGCAGGCGGTTCTCAACAACGCCCACAGCACCGAACGCGCCCTCGCCTCCCTCTTCGCGGGCGGCACACAGGCCGATGTCAAACGCGTCTGGATCGGGGGCAAAGAAGTGTTTACCCGCCGTGAAACTGCACAGGCCGAGCCGGTCAGCGCCTAGATGGTAAGCGCTTAAATGACACGCGCCCAGTCTCGTGACGGCCCACATCTAACGCCTCTGCCTTAACCCACTTCGCCCGCCCGCCGCCCATTCCCGCCCAACCGCACTGCTCCACAGGAGAAGTCCATGTCACGAGCCTCCGACCTTCCCGTTTCGCCCCCCGTTTCGGCTCTTGACCGGTATTTTGAGATCACCAAAACCGGCTCGAACATCCGGCAGGAAATCCGCGCCGGAATCACCACCTTTCTGACCATGAGCTACATTCTGTTCGTCAATCCGCAGGTGCTGAGCAGCGCCATCAAGATCGACAACGCCTTCGTGCAAATCCTGATGACCACCGCCATCGCCGCCGCTTTCGGCTCGCTGGTGATGGGGCTGATCGCCCGCTATCCGTTCGCGCAGGCTCCGGGCATGGGACTGAACGCTTTTTTTGCCTACACCGTGGTGCTGACTCAGGGCATTGCGTGGCAAACGGCGCTGGGCGCGGTGTTTATCTCGGGAGTGCTGTTTGTGGTGCTCAGCGTTGTGGGCGCTCGGCAGGCCATCGTCAAGGCCATTCCGCTCAGTCTCAAGTTTGCGATCACGGCGGGCATCGGGGCGTTCTTGGCCTTCCTCGGCCTCAAAAATGCCGGCATTGTCGTCACCAACCCCGCCACCTTCGTGGCGATGGGCCGCTTGGTTGACCCGACGGTGTGGGTGGCGCTCATCGGCCTGATCATCTCGGCGGTGCTGCTGAAGCGCAAAGTAACCGGCGCGATTCTCTACGGCATTTTGATCACCACCGTGATTGCCATCATCAGCCGCGCTCCAGTGTATGCGGGCGGCCCCAAAGGTGCGCTGCAAGCCTTCCCCGGTTTTGAAGGCAAGATCCTCGGCATCTTCGCCACCCCAATCTGGCCTTCGGGCTTGGTGGGTCAACTCGACATCGGTGGCGCGGTCGGCTTAGGACTCATCAGCGTGGTGTTTACTTTCTTCTTCGTGGACTTCTTCGACGCCACCGGCACTTTGACCGGCCTGGCCCAGCGCTCGGGCTTTCTGGATGCCAATGGCGATATGCCCCGCGCCCGCCGCACTTTTGCGATGGACGGTTTGGCGGCGATGTTCGGGGCGTTCATGGGCAGCTCTACCACCACCGCGTACGTGGAGTCGGCCTCCGGCATCGGCGCGGGCGGGCGCACCGGCCTGACGGCCGTGACCGTCGGGGTGCTGTTCCTCCTGAGCATGTTCATTTGGCCGCTGGCCGCCGCGATTCCGGCTGCCGCCACCGCTCCGGCGCTGATTTTGGTGGGCGCGATGATGATGGAAGGCGTGATTCACGTGGACTGGGAAGACATGTCCGAAGCGCTGCCCTCGTTTCTCACCATCATCTTGATGCCGCTGACCTTCAGCATCGCCAACGGCGTCAGCCTCGGCGTGATCAGCTACTGCCTCGTCAAAGGCCTCAGCGGCGAGGCCCGCAAAGTCAGTCCGATTTTGTACGGCGTGGCGGCGCTGCTGATTATTCGTTACATCTGGCTGGCGGAGGGTTAAACATGACGGATGAAATGAACGGCGTGACGCTGAATCATCCCGAAGTGCTGGCCTTACTGACTTGGCTGGACGAACTGCACTTGCAAGTTCCTGCTGCGGCTGATCCGGCTCTGCACGCGGCTGTGGCCAAACTGCGCTCGGCAAAAGGTCAGGAAGCTGAACTCGTGGAGGGCTCTGGGCGGGTCTACGATCTGAGTCCAAAGAGTAAGTAACCTCAACCACCCACGCGGCGCGGGCCTGTTCTCAGTAGAGGAAATAGGCCCGCGCCGTTTTGTTTTTTATACATCGTAGATTTAGCTATCACTATCACTATTCCGATTTTTCAGCTAAGATAATGCTGATATGAATTTACATCGACGCAACACCGTGAGGGGCGCTCTGGCTGGTGTGGGTTTGATTTCTCTACTCACCGCTTGCCCGAGGCCAACGCCGCCGCCGCCCTACGCCGCCTTCAATTTGACCTTCAAGTTTCCGCCGCTGCCCGCTTCCGCCAACTTGGGGAACACTTATCTCGCCGCCATCGCTTTTGACGCCGACACCGGGGCCATCAGTGTGGTCAACAGCCAGTCGCTCGGGTACGGCACTCCGGGCGGCTCTCAAAGCAACACCGTACAGCTGAATTTGTACGGCCTCGACGGCCTGCTGAACGGCACGGTCTACGGTCAAAAAGAAGCCAAGAAAATCAACTGCTCTCAGGCCTTTGCCAAAGGCGAAGCCGACGGCATCAAGGACATCAAAGTCACGCCGGAAGGGGCCAAGACCTGCAACGTCTACTTCGTTATCTTCGAGGACAAAGACGGCAACCGCTCGCCGAGCAACGCCGAAGAGATTTATATGACCCACGACATCGTGAGCTACGCCAGCAGCCCCTTGACCTTCAGTTACGGCAGCGAAGACGGCCATTCTGCGGTGAGCGGCAGCCGCAACAAAGGCTGGTCATTGGTGCGCCACCAAGTTTTGCAGCCGACCAGCACGCCGGGTCAGTACTTGGTCAGCATGAACAGCGCTCCCGCCGAAGATCAGGCTATTGCGATCAACATGCACGTCCCCAGCGCCTTTTACACCAGCCAGAGCTTGCCCAACGCCCAGCTTGGCGGGAGCCAGAAATGAAAACCACTTACGCCGCTTCTGCTTTGCCGCTGCTGCTGCTGGGTAGCCTGCTGAGTGCTTGTAGTCAGAGCAACGCCGCCACCGGAGGCCGTCCCGAACTGCCCACCGCCAGCGAAGTGCGCCACCCCGCCGCGCCCAAAGGAGCGCCCGTGTTCCTGAGCTTGCTGACTGAAGGCAATGTCAGCTTGTACCAAGTGAGCGTCAAGGAAGACGCCACTTCCACCAGCGTCAATCCGCTGGCGCTCGGCGACGGGTACAAGGGCCGCACCGTGCCGATCAGCGAGGCGCTGCCCGCTGACGCGGTTGACATCAAGGTCAGCGACGCCACCGCCAAAGTGGTGCTGCTGCACTGGGTGATGTGGCAAGACAAAAATAACAACGGCTCACTCGACGGCGGCGAGAGTTTGCCGCTGCTCAGCCATGACCGGGTGGTCTACGCCGACCAAGCCGTGAACGTGACGTTTCAAACCCTGAGTCCCGATATGGTTCAAAAGTGGAACTTCGCTCAGGGCTGGAGCCGCGCCGCCCACTACGTCTACAAACCGCTGGACACCCAAACCTACCGCCGGAGCTTGGAAACCAACGGCCTGAGCCGCTTTGAACTGCACCAGCCCACGCCCCTCACCAGTATGTAATTCAAGTCTGCTTGAACGCCCCACTGCGAGGTGGGGTTTTTTGTTGCTGCCGTAGTGCCTCTGCACCCAGTCCAAAATTTTGAACTGGGAGGCGGGTCAGGGGCTTTTTTGCTGTCTGTGTAGGCCCTTGTCCTTTTGCTGCCGGTGGTTCAAGTCACGGCAGACACACCAAAATGTCAATTTATTTTTAGAATTTGACCTTAATCCTTTCGCGGCAGAGTTGACACAAGGCTTAATGTCTGCTTAACTCACTTTAATATTTAGCCAACTAAGTATTCCGTATGTGGCAAATTGCCGCTGTGGCGTTTCGCTCTATCCCGCAAGCTTGGCGGGATCTGGGGGGCCTAGTCATGACCAAAATCGCTCGTTCACCGTCCGCCGTTCACCCCGTCGATGAAATTTTGCCGGCTCAGAACATGATCGCTTTTGGCCTCCAACACGTACTGAGCATGTACGCGGGCATCGTGGCGGTGCCGCTTGTGCTGGCCAGCGCCCTGGGACTCCCCAGCAGCGACGTGGTGCTGATTATTGGGGCTAGCTTTTTTATGTGCGGCGTCGCCACTTTGATTCAGACGCTCGGCTTCGGCGTGTTTGGGGCCAAGCTGCCGATCGTGCAGGGCACCACCTTCGCCTCGGTGGCCACCATGATTTTGATCGGCAAGCAAGCGGGGCTGCCGGGGATTTTCGGCGCGGTGATCGCGGGCGGGCTGTTCACGGTGCTGGCCGCGCCGTATTTCTCGCGCCTCCTGCGCTTTTTTCCGCCGGTGGTGGCCGGCACCGTCATTACCATGATCGGCGTTTCGCTGTTGCCGGTGGCGATCAAGTGGGCGGGCGGCGGCGTGCCGAGTTTGCCGACTTTCGGTTCACCCAGTAACCTCGCACTGGCCGGCATTACTCTCCTCATCGTGCTGCTGATCACCCGCTTCGGGCACGGCTTCGTGGGCCGGGTAGCGGTGTTGCTGGGTCTGGTGATAGGCACTGTGATCGCTGCCGCCGTGGGCAAAGCCGACTTCTCCGGCGTGGCGAACGCGGCTTGGTTCGGCTTCTCGGTTCCGTTTCACTTCGGCACGCCGACCTTTGCCCTGGTGCCGGTGCTGTCGATGATCATCGTGATGCTGGTCGTGATGGTAGAAACCACCGCCGATCTGCTGGCGATTGGCGAGGTCGCTGGCAAAGAAGTGGACGCCAAAACGGTGGCCAATGGCCTGCGGGCCGACGGGCTGTCTACCGCGCTGGGCGGGATCTTTAACGCCTTCCCCTTCACCGCCTTTGCCCAAAATGTCGGCTTGGTGCGCTTTACCGGCATCAAGAGCCGCTTCGTGGTGGCGGTGGCAGGCGTGATTTTGATGATGCTGGGCTTTTTGCCCAAACTCAGTGCGCTGGTCTCGGCCATTCCGCTTCCAGTGCTGGGCGGCGCAGGCTTGGTGCTGTTCGGCAGCGTGGCGGCGGCGGGCATTCAAACGCTGGCCAAGGTCAACATGGCCGACAACCGCAACTTGATTATCGTGGCCATCAGCATCGCGCTGGGCGTCATTCCGTCTACCGTGCCGAACTTTTACGCCCAGCTTCCCGATCAAGCGCGTTTGTTTCTCGACAGTGGCATCACGGCGGCCAGCTTATCGGCGATCTTGCTCAATATCCTCTTTAATCTGCTCAGCACGGGCCGCGAGCGCTTGTCGTCCACGGCGGAAGTGGCCGCCCACGCGCCGCAAGTGGGTGACATTCACTAACGCTAAACACGCTCCACTCAAATGCTGCCCGAAGTTCAGAGGGCGGCATTTTCGCGTCTCCTCTTGTGATTTCCATTCCAATCTGTTATGTTATAGACGTAATCAAGATAACGATATTAAGATATGGACTTAAGGAGGAACCGATGCTCTACCGTCATGGCGATGTTCTGGTTCAAAGTGTTTCCGAGCAGAGGGTTTCCGATCTGCCTGCCGCCCACCCCCGCCCCGGCGTTACGCTGGCACGCGGCGAAGTCACCGGCCACAGCCACCGCTTCCGAGACGTGGCAAGCGTGCAACTCTACACCGTCGGTGCGGACACTTACGCGCAGGTGCTGGCCGAAAGCGCCGAGCTGATTCACGAAGAACATGCCACCATCACCTTGCCGCGCGGCCTCTACAAAGTCTGGATGCAGCGCGAATACAGCCCCGAAGCCATTCGGCGGGTGCTGGACTGATGCTGGCCAGTCTGGGTACAGGTTCGCTCAGCGCGGCGCAGGCGAGGAAAGCGATTCTGAGCGGCCAAGTCTGCGGCCCGCTCAGCTTCCGGGGGCGCTTGGATTTATCCGGCGAAAAGAATTTTCGCTTGCCCGAACACCTTAGCGGCGACACGCTCGATATCAGCGGTACCCAGCTGAGCGCCCTGCCCGAACACCTCCAAGTCCGCGAGTTGATCGCCAAAAACCTGCCGCTCAGTGAAGTTCCGGCCAGCTTGCGGGTGCAGTTCCGGCTGACACTGGACGGCTGCGCCCGCTTGCAACATCTTCCCCAAAATCTGACGGTCGGTTCGCTGAGCCTGCAAGATTGCCTCTCGCTGGAGACGCTCCCGGAAGGCCTCAACGTCTGCTTTCTCAACGTGAGCCGCTGTGAAGCGCTGGCCAACTGGCCCCGGCAGGCCGAGGTGAGTTTCGGGCATCTGCTGGCCCGCGATTGCCTGAGCCTGCGCGGTCTTCCGAGCTGGCTTAGCCAACTGGCCCAACTCGATCTTTCCGGTTGCCGGGGCGTTACGGCGCTGCCGCCACACCTCAAAATCAGCGGCTGGCTGGACGTGGCGGGCAGCGGCCTGACTGCTCTCCCAGCCCAGCGGCCCGCCTTGCGCTGGCGCGGCGTGCGAATCAGCGAGCGGCTGGCCTTTGAGCCGGAAACCATCAGTGGCGCAGAAATCATGGCCGAGCCAAACACCGAAGTGCGCCGCGTGATGATGGAGCGGGTCGGCTACGAGCGTTTTCTGGACGAAGTGGGGGCGCGAGTCCTTGACCGTGATACCGATGCGGGCGGCGAACGGGTGCTGGTGTGGGTGGAGTTGCCGGAAGACGAGCCGTTTGTGGCGGTGTGTGTCAGTTGCCCGTCGACAGGAAGGCGCTACACCCTGCGCGTGCCGCCGACCATTACCCGAGCTCAGGCGGCCTCGGCGTGGCTGGCGGGCTTTGACGAGCCGAGTCTTTATCGGCCAGCGGTGGAAGCGTGAAGCTGCTGAGCGCGTGCCAGATACGCTTCCAGTCGCCCAGACTCGGCCCACACGCCTGAATCGGGAATGCGGGCCAGCAAGCCTTCGCCGTAAATATCCGCTGCGCCGAGTTCCGGCAAATGCACATACCCGATGTGGCATTCGCAGCTTGAGCGGCTGCATAGGCGGGGCCGCAGCAACTCGCGCACGTCCTGAGCGTAGATGTTGCCCAGAGGCCGCTCGATAAAGTGGCAACGGCGGGCCGTGCCGTCGCCGTCCACGCTGATGACGCTCTCGCCCGCGCCGCAAGCGTGGCCGCGTGTGCGGTAGCGGCGGGTATTGACTTCAAACAGGGGATCGGCGGCGCTCAGGCGGGCCAAGTCGGTGGGTGAATAGTAGCCCTCCCCCACCTTGAAAGCGTTGACCCACAAATAAATTTCTGGCGGCAAAGTGGCCCGCAGCGTCTCTATTTCGGAAAAGTGGCTTTTCTTGCCGACCACGCCGACGCTGTAGTGCACACCCAACGTGTCGAGCTCGGCACACTTGGCCAGAAAGCGCTCGCGTTTGACTTCATTCGGGTGGTAGGTGGCCCACAACCCAATTTTGCTGCGCTCAGCGTGGCTCAACCAAGCCAGCGAACCCGACAAGTTGGTTTGAATGGCAAGTTGCCGGATGTGCGGCGCGTGGCTGAGCCGTGTCAGGGCGGCCTGATAACGTGGCCTGACCAGCGCTTCGCCCCAGGGCGTGAACAAGACGGACAGATCAAACGGTTGCGCTTCGGCCCAGCTGACGAAGCGTTCCAGCGCCGCCGCGTCTGCCGCGTGCTCTGCCGCCGTCTCGGTGTGCTTGGCGAAGGGGCAATACGGGCAAGCGTAATTGCAACTCGAAAGCGGGCCTCTGTAAATCACGGAGAGGTGACTTACCTCCACTGGTACTCCTCGCTCAAAGCACGAACGGCAGGCGAATACAGCCACGGCCCCAGCGCATCTGATTGCTCCAGTCCGGCGGGGGTGAGGATCAGCCGGCCCGTTTGCCAGTTTGCTAAGCCGAGTTCTGAGAGTTCGGCAAGCTGCGGAAAGTCGCTCAGCGCCCCGCTGCCGAACTCGCGGGCATACAGCGCCGCGTCCAGTCCAGAAAAGTGCAGCAGCGATTGCAGCGCGAACCTGCGCCGCCGTTCGTCTGGGCTGAGCTGAATGCCGTGTGTGATAAAGCCGAACGATTCGGCGGGCCGCGCCACGTAATCGGCAATGATCTCGCGCACCCCCACCGCGCCCACCGCGTATTCGCTGGAATAGTGCAGCGACCGTGTGTACGAGCGAGCGCCGCAGCCGAGGCCCACCATCCCGTCAAGCTGACAGGTATATTCCGGTTCGGATGTCAGTGGCAGATCGGCCCGTTGAAACCGGCGCATAGAAGTCTGCGTGTAGCCGTTGGAGAGCAGGAATTCGCGCCCCAACTGGTAGAGTTCCAGCCGCTCGTCGTCCCAGGTGCGGCCCAGCCGTCCGATGCCGGTCAGCGGGCGCACGTACAGCGGGTACAAAAACAGTTCTTCCGGCGACCACTCCAGCGCGGCTTGCAGCGAGGCCAGCCACGTTTGCGGCGTTTGATGGGCGAGGCCGTAAATCAGGTCGATGTTCAGCCCGCTCAGGCCAGCGGCGCGGATGTTGCCCAGCGCCCTCAGGACTTCCGCTGTGCGCTGGGCGCGGCCCACGCTGCGAACCTCAGCTTCTATAAAGCTCTGCACGCCGATGCTGACGCGGCTGACGCCCCTTTCAGCCAGTACCCGCAGGCGATCCGGCGTGGCGGTGGCGGGCGAGGTCTCCACGCTGGTCGGTAGGCCCGCCACGCCGAACTGTCTGTCCAGCACCCCGAAGACCCTTTCCAAGTCGCCTGCTTCCAGATAAGTCGGTGTGCCGCCGCCGAGAGCGACTTGCGAAAAAGTGGCTCCGCCCAGCTCACGGCTGACCACTTCGGCTTGGCGTTCCAGCGCGGCGAGGTAGCCCTGCTCCAAGCTCAGTGGGGCGTTCACAGTGGTAAACAGGTTGCAAAAGCCGCAGCGCATTTCGCAGAAGGGAATGTGCAGATACAAAAACAGTGCCGAGCGGTCTTGGGTGGCCCACGCCTCCGAGAGTTTGATCGGCGGGTCAAGCGGGCGGTAAGCGGTTTTGTGCGGGTAAGCGTAGGTGTAGCTCTGGTAAGGCCCGCCGCTGAGCAGATCAGGCAGGGAGGCAGTGGCGGCGGTCATGCTTTAGTTTGCCGCAGCAACGTCTCAGCGTAAGGCACCGTCCACACCTTCGGATGGGCCAGTCGGTGGCCCCAGTAGCCGTCGTCTCCGAAGCAGGTGCCGTGATCGGCGCACACGATCAGCAGCGTGTCGCCGCGTGCTTGCAGCGCTGCCAGCAAAATGGGCAGCGCCGCATCTACCGTTCTCAGAGCTGCCCGCTGACTTTCCGGCGAGTCTCGCTTTGCTCCCGCCAGATAAAAATGCGTCGGCGTGTGGGTGGCGGCCACATTCAGCAGCAAAAAAACTTTTCGTTCGGGTGGCTGGGCGCTCAAAGCCGCCGCCGCCTTGTGCATCTGAACCGAGGCCGAATCGGGATTTTTGACGCCGCTGGCGGGCGACCAGTGCGCTTCATCAAACAGATTCGGCAAGACGCTGCCCAGCGCCGAGCGGCCATTAAAAAAGCCCACCCCGCCGACGCAGAGCGTGCGGTAGCCGCGTGCCGAGAGAGCGGCGGGCAGCGTCGCTTCGTCGAAGGTAAAGGTCTGGGCCGAGGTGCTGCGGCTGCCTTCAAAGCTGGCCGCAAAGAGGCGCGGATGCCGCCCCGGACGCGCGGGCGTCGGCAAGAAGCCCGACAAAAAAGCGTGGTGAGCCGCGTAGGTAAAGCTGCCGGGGGTGTGCCGCTCTTCCCAAGCGCCGCCCGGTAAGAGAGCTGCCAAGTTCGGCGTTTCCCCGAGTTCGAGCGCCCGCACGGCCACGTCAAAACGCAGGCTGTCCAGCGTGACAAGTGCCACGTTACATGTTCCAATCAGCTCACGGGCGGGCAGCATCAAAGCGGCCCCAGTGCGGCCAGCTCCGCCGCGTAAGTGTCTTGACCGTCCACCAAAACGCCCCGGTGATAATCTCCAAAAGCGTTGACTTCCAAGACCGCGTGGCGCTTCCAATTCGGGGTCAGCAGCACGTCCACGCCGCCGTAAAGAGCGCCGGGAAAGGCGGTGAGGGCAGCTTGACAGGTTTGCTGCACTGCTGCCCAGCGCTCCTCGCCCACTGCCGCCAGCAGAGCAGCCACGTCGCCGCGCTGATTGCCACCGTGCTTGTTGCCCAAATGCAAATTGGTGATCGGCCCCTGCGCTTGCCTGACCAAGGTGTGCTGCGCCCGCCCGCCGATGACCACCACCCGCAGATCGATGCTGCCGCCGCCGCTGTTCTCGGTTTTGGCGACGTTGGCTTTGGGCAGCCAGCGCTCCACGTGCAGGCGCTGCGGGGCGAGAGCGTCGATCAGCTCGGCCACTTCTGCCCAAGTATGGAGCCGCACCAGCCACCGCGAGTTGTAGAGCCGCCTGCTGTCTCGCCGCACGGTGGTCACGGCGCTGACCCGTTTGCCCTGCCACTGCAAGGCCACCGCCCCCGACGCGCTGGAGCCGTAAGCCAGCTTGACGAACACCCGCGACCAGCCGCGCTGCCCAGCCGCTTCCAGCAACTCATCCAACGAATGGACTTCCGGCAGCGCGTCCGGCACGGCCACGCCCGCCGCTTGCAAACGGGCGTGGGTGGCGGGCTTGTCGAACATGGTCAGGATGTGGTCGGTCACGTGCATTCGGCTGTGCGGCGGGGCGCTGCTGAGATCGGCGTCGAGCTGCCGCAGCACGGCGCTGAACCCCGCGTACCAAGCGGCTGAGTCGGCCAGTTCGCCCGCCGCGAGGTCTGCGGGCTGGCCGCCGCCCAGCTCAATCAGGGCCAGTTCGGTTTCTATGTCCTCACCAGTGGATTCAAACCGCACCACGCTGCCTCGGCGCACTTCATCTGCCAGCTTCACCCGCCCCGCCAGCAAGTCGAGATACGAAATCACCCGCGCTGGGGGCCAGCCGAGGCCGCGCAAGCTGTCCTGAAAAGCGCGGGCGCGGCGGCCCTGCGGCAGGGCGATCAGCAGCACGTCACGGGGCGGGGGATTCACGGAAGACCTGTCGTCAAAACGGCTTCATTCTCCCAGCGCCACGAACCGCCAATCGTCTTCCTCGTCTTGCTGCTCGGAGGCGTCCACTTCAATCGGCAGGGCTTTAAGCTGCTGCATCATCTCGGTGCTGCAAAAGTGGTGGCTGACATCCAGCTTTTTGAGGGTTTTGACGCGCTCGCTGCCCAGCAAAGCCGCTGCGCCCTCGTCGGTCAGTACGCCGAGCGACAGGTCGAGTGTCTCAAGCTGATCCAAAATCGGGGCGTGGGCGAACATCTGGGCGATCTCGTCTTGGTGGTCGCTGTTTTTCAGGCCCAGATACTTGAGCGCCGGAAAGCGCTGGCCGTCGAGCAGCGGCGTCAGATCGTCGGCGGCGTTGGTGGAGCCGTACTCCTCGGTGCCCAGATACAGCTCCAGATGCTCCAGCTTGGGCAAGTTGGCCGTGACCACTTCGCGCACCACTTCGGCGCTGAGGCCACCCGCTTGAAGAGTCAGCTCGCGCAGCTGTGGCAGCGAGACTTGGCCGAGGCTGAGGTTGTTGCCCCCGCGAATGCCCAGATGGGTGAGCTGCGGATAAGCGCTCAGAATCGGTGAGAGGTCGGCCTGCACGATCCACGACACCTCGTTTTCCTCGTAGGTGATGTCGCCGATAAACAGCGCCCGCAAACGGGGAAGCTGGGCGTGGGCAGCCACCAGCGCTTCCACCATCTCGTCGGGGGCCGCGTCCTCACCCGCTTCGGCACTCCACATCCCGACCACCAAGCCCTGACTGTTTTCCACATTCGGCAAAGTCAGAAACGCCCGAAACTTGTCCGTCCAGCTCGTTTTCTCGTCGTACTCCACGCTGATGCGGTGAATGGTGGTCACGGTGTCGCCCAGCGGCTGCCCGGGTTCCCAGGGCGTGACCTGCAAGCCGCCGAATTTGCTCAGGTGTTCGCCAATCGTCATGGCTTCAGTTTAGCCAAGAAGCGGCGCTATGGTGAGGCTATGGCCCGCTCTCAATCCGCCGACTGCCCCCCTTTTTACGCCCGCTACGTTGACCTCGCGCCGGAAGACGACGTGCTGAGCGCCATGCAGGTGCAGGCCGACGTGACCCGTCAGGCCATTTTGAGGTACGCAGACCGCCCTGGTTTCCGTTATGCGCCGGGCAAATGGAGCGTGCGGCAAGTGGTGGGCCACATGGCCGACACCGAGCGGCTGTTCGGCTTCCGGGCGCTGTGGTTTGCCCGCGCCGACCCCGCGCCGCTGCCCGGTATGGAGCAAGACGACTGGATGGCGGCCAGCGACTTTGACGCGGTGAATCTGGAAGAAGTGCTGGCCGGATTTCAAGCGGCGAGGGCCAGCAATCTCCTGCTGCTGCGCCAGCTCACCCCCGACGCTTGGGCGCGGCGCGGCGTTGCCAGCGGCCATCCCTTCAGTGTGCGGGCGCTGGCCCATATCCTGTTGGGCCACGAGCGGGCGCACCTGCAAGTCTTGTCGGAGCGCTACCCATAAAGCGATTGCGTTCCGCTCCAGCTGTTATCCATGGGTGTGTCCCTCGCCCGTATGGGCCAGCCGAGTGAGTTCGGTTTTGTCGAAGGCCACCACGGTTCGGCGCTCGATGTTGATGAGGCCCAAGCGGTAGAACTCGCCCAACTTGCGGCTGACCAGCTCCGGCACCGTCCCGAGGAGGGCCGCCAGTTCGCTGTTGGTGGGTAGAGCGTGGGGCGAGTCGGCGTGCGCCAGCAGATACACGGCGAGGCGCTCGCTGAGTTCACTGAAGACGAGGCGGTCAATTCTCGACAACAGCTCGGCCTGCTTGCGGGCAAAAGCGGCGATCACCGACTGGGCCAGATCCGGCGCATGGAAAACCGCTTGTCGCACCGCTTCGATCGGCAGCAGCAGCAGCTCGGTGGGCGACTGAAGAGCTTGCGCGTAAGCTGGATACCTGGCCTGATTTTGAAAAGCGGCCACTCCCGCCACGACTTGCCGGGGCCCTTCGACGTGCAGCGTCAGCTCACGTGTTCCGTTCCGCGCCAAGCGGTAAACCCGCACGCTCCCTGCGCTGACGATGTGCAGCGACTCGGTCACGTCACCGGCGTGAAAGAGCATGTCTCCGCGCTTCAAGCTGCGGAAGCTGCCCAGCGCTGCCAAGGGGCGCAGGACTGCGGGCTGCGCTCCACCAAACATCACTGTCCGGCTCAGCAACTCAAGGGCGCGTTCACTCACAGCGCTTATGCTGCCATACCGGCAAGCCAAAATGGTTTCAGGGTTCGATTAACTCAGCGGTGAACCAACTCAGCGGTGGATCAACGTCACCACCACGCTGCTGTCTTGGGTGGCGAACAGCGACAGCGGCTGGTCTCCGTCGTGCGTCAGGATTTCGGCGGCCTTGAGCGTGCAGCTCTCTTCAGCCGTCACCTCGACCTGACCGCTCAGTACCGTGACGACCACCTGAGCGCCGGGATGCTTGTGGGTCGGTACGCCTTCACCCGCCGCGAACGTGAAACGCAGCACCCGGCCATGTGGGGTTGCGGTGATGATCTGTGGAGGCTCGGCCCGCTTCACGGCTTATCCAGGGGGAGGGTAGCGAAGCGCTCCAGATTGACGCGCATTCGGCTGGCCATCTTGAGAAGCGCCTCGGCTTCGGGCGGGTCAAGCTGCTCACGTAAAGTCTTGTCCCAAAGCGCCAGCCAGCGCTCAAAATGCTGGGCTTCCAGGCCGTGGCCCTGGTGGGCTGGCCCGGGTTGGCCCCGGTAAGTGCTCGGCCCGCCTGTCGTGGCCCGCCAAAAGCCTTCGAGGCGGGTCATGTGTACCGGCCAGCCGTCTTTCGGAAAGGTGCCGAGTTTGGCACGGAAGACGGGCGCGAGCAGCTCGTCTTGCATTACCCGCTCGTAAAAAAGCCACAGCACTCGCCGCAATGTGATTTCACCGATCTGGTCAAACAGACGGCCCGCCGTAACGGGCGCAGTCACGTCATCACCGCCGCGCCGCACAGCACCAAGCCTGCCGTCAGCGCCGTGTGGGTGGCCCAGCGCGGCGGCGGGCGCTGCTCACTGCGTGCCTGAAGCACATGCCAGCCCACCAGCGAGACCATCAGCAGCAGCGCTCCAAATTCAGTGAGCAGAGCCGCCGAGAAGCCTCCCTGCCAGCCCTGAGCAAAAATGATCAGCGCCAGCCCCAGCATCAGCGGCCCCGCGACGCGGGCGTAAGCCTTGCCCACACTCGTCCGGCGGGCGCGACGTATCTGCGCGTCTGGAAAAAAATCTGAAAATGCTGGACTGACAATGAAGGTCGTAAACAAATACATTCCCATCCACAGGCCCACCAGCAAGATATTGACGGCTTCCAAAACATTCATCGAGGCTCCTTACCTTTTGGGAAATGAGTGGTGGTTGGTGATCACGTGGGTCACCCCTCCAATCTGATCAGCTTTGCTTTGCTTGTCCATGACTTAGGTCAAGGTCGCTGGGGCAAGGGTGGAAGGTTTTGCCGCCGATCTGTCGCCACTGGCCTCAACGATCTTAAGCTGTTTGGAAACCGGACACGACTTTGCAGCGGCCCTGACGTTGTGCGTTCAGCCGCGTGTGTCGCTGAAATGGAGGATGGCTGAGCGTGCTTCTTGCTCAGCCATCCTCTCAAAGGCTCTAGTAGCGCGGTAACCACAACTGCCGAAATGGTTGGAATCTAGATGCTCTCCCCCACCGCTTGCTGGCGGGCCGCTTGGTAAGCGCTTAGGCCCTCGGCAACGTCCACTGCCGCCACCGCTTGCCCGCTGGGAGCCAGCGTCATCATGGCCGCCTGCACCGAGCCGTACAGTCCGGCAGCGGGCATGGCCAGCACCGCCGCGCCCTCGGCAGCGCCGGGTTCGCGAGCAGTTTGCTGCACCTCTAGCCCCAGCGCCCCCGCCACCAGACCCAGCCAAAAGGCGCTGCGAGCGCCGCCGCCGGTAGCCAGCAAAGTTGTGAGGCCAGACAGTGGCCGCATCACGTCATACGTGTCGGCCAGCGCGAAGGCGGTGCCCTCCAGCAGCGCTCTGACCATCTGCGGGCGGCCATGCGACAAGCTCAGCCCGCTGAAACTGGCCCGCAGATCGGGATTCATGTGGGGGCTGCGCTCGCCCGACAAAAACGGCAAAAAGGTGACGCCCTCGGCAGACTGAATTCCGGCGGCTTCGTCCAGCAGGGTTTGGAAGGGCGTCTCGGGGGCCAGCTTGTCGCGGAACCATTGCAGCGCTCCCGCCGCGCTGAGGGTCACACCCAGCAGGTTGTAGCCGCCGTCGGCATGGGCAAACAAATGCACGCGCCCCAAAGGGTCGGGCGTCGGCTCAGCGAGAGGCGCGAACAGCACCCCGCTGGTGCCGAGGCTGACGCTGCCGAGTTCCGGCCGCCCGCTGGACAGTCCCAGCGCCACGCCCGCCGCCGCGTTGTCGCCGCCGCCCGCGATGATGGGTAGGCCCGCCGGAAGGCCGGTTGCGCTGGCCATCTCCGGCAAAAGCTGGCCGACCACTGCCCACGATTCCACCACCTCGGGAAACAGATCGGCGTCCAGCTTAAGAGCGTTCAGCACGTCTTTATCCCAAGTTTTGGTCGTCAGATTCAGCGCCCCAATGCCCGAAGCGTCGGACGGCTCGGTGCGGGCCTGTCCGGTCAGCAGAAAGCCGAGGTAATCTTTGGGCAGCAGCACCCGGCGCACGCGGGCAAAGTTTTGCGGTTCGGCGGAGCGCAGCCACAGCAGTTTGGGAAGCTGAAAGCCGCTCACGGCCCTGTTGCCGGTGCGGGCAATCAGTTCGGCGCGGGGAATGGCAGCTTCGATCTCGGCCACCGCCGCCCCGGTGCGCTGGTCATTCCACAGCGGCGCGGGGCGAATCACGTCGCCCTCAGCGTCCAAAAAGACCGCGCCGTGCATCTGTCCGCTGAGGCCCAAGGCCAAGGGCGTGTGGCCCGCCCCCTTAAGCTGATCGCTCACGTCGCCCAGCGCTTCCAAGGTTGCCGCCGTCCAGTCTCTGGGTCGCTGCTCCGTCCAGCCGGCTTGGGGGGTCAGCAGCGGATAAGGCCTGAGGGCCTGCGCCATTACCTCGCCCGCCGCACTCAGCGCCACCACCTTCACGCCGCTGGTGCCGAGGTCTAGGCCCAGCACCACGTCCACACCGTCCGGCGTCAACGCATTCCCAGAATCAGATCGATGGTGAGCTGATCGAGGTGCTCCAGGCCGGGGCCGCGTGTGCCCAGTGCTGAGCGGTCAAAGGTGCGGCTCTTGAGCGCTTGCGCGTTCTCGGGGCTGAACTTCTTGCTCAGCGCCTCCAGTTCGCTGTCCTCCACCCGGTAGGCGCTCAGCGCCGCTTGAATCTCGCTGTCGTCGTTAAATTGGCGTGCTTTTTCCTTCAGCATCAGGTAGGTTCGCATACAGCCCTTGGCAAACGCCCACACGCCCGCTTCATCCTCGGTTCTCAGGGCGTGGGCGTCAAAGTGCTTCATGCCGCTGTAGTGCGTGTCTTCCAGCAGTTTGACCAAAAAGAAGGCCGTCTTGATGTTCTCGGCCCCGAAACGCAGATCCTGGTCGAAGCGGCCCATTTTCTGATCGTTGAGGTCAATGTGAAACAGCTTGCCTGCGTCGATCACCTGCGCCACCGCGTGCGCAAAATTCAGACCCGCCATGGTGTCGTGGGCGAATTCTGGGTTGACTCCGAAGCGGTCTGGTTTGTCCAGCGTGGCGATAAAGCCGAGCATGCTGCCCGCCGTCGGAAAGAAAATATCGCCGCGCGGCTCGTTGGGCTTGGGTTCGAGTACGAATTTGTAGTTGTAGCCCTGCGACTCGCTGTAGTCGGCCAGAAAGTTGAGGCTGTCGCGGAACCAGGCCAGCGAATCGAGCAGTTTGCCGCCCGCGTCCACCTCGGTGCCCTCACGCCCGCCCCAGAAATCGTAGACGTCTGCGCCGAGTTCGTGGCCCAGATCCATGCTCAGCATGGTTTTTTGCAGCGCGTAAGCCCGGACGCGGGCGTCGGCAGAGGTAAAGGCCCCATCTTTGAACGCTGGATCGGTAAACAGGTTGGTGGTCGCCATCGGCACCTTGAGACCGTGATCGTTAAGGGCCGCCTTAAAGTCCGAGACGAGACGGTCACGCTCAGCGGCGCTGGCGTCGATCGGCACCAGATCGTTATCGTGGAGGTTGACGCCGTAAGCGCCCAGCTCAGCGAGCCTCTGCACGATGTAGGGAGCGCTCAGCGGTTTGCGGGTCGGTTCACCGAATGGGTCACGGCCAATGCTGCCGACCGTCCAGAGGCCGAAGGTGAACTGATCTGCGGGGGTGGGGGTGAATTCGGTCATGTGTCTCCTTGATGCAAACTGGGCGGCTTTCTGCCTGGCTTTAAATTGGCTGGCTTCAAACTGAAATCTGGCTCGAACGAAAAGAAAATTTGCGCTAGGGCGTCAGTACCTCGCGGCGCGGCAACTTTCCGGCAATGATCATTTCCAGCACTTCGTCTTGGGTAATCTGCGAGGTCAGGGCGCTGCCGACCACCTGGCCGTTTTTCATGACCGTCACGCGGTCAGCCAGATCAAAGACGTCGTGCAGGTCGTGGCTGATCAGGAAAATGCCCACGCCCTCCTGTTTGAGCGACTGGATCAGTTCATTGACCTGTGCGGTTTCCTGCGGCCCCAGCGCGGCGGTCGGCTCGTCCATAATCAGCACTTTGGCCTTGAAATAAATGGCCCGGCTGATGGCGATGCACTGGCGCTGCCCGCCGGAAAAATTAAAGACCGGCTTCTTGAGATCGGGCAAGTTGACCTTGAGGCGGTCAAGCACCTTGCGCGATTCGAGTTCCATGGTGTCTTCATCCAGCGTTCCGCCGCGCAGCAGTTCGCGGCCCAAGAAGATGTTGGCGGCCACGTCCAGATTGTCGGCCAGCGCCAGATTCTGGTAAATCGTCTCGATGCCCAAGTTCTGAGCGGTGCGCGGACTGCTCAGGCGCACTTCTTGGCCGTTCATCAAAATCTGTCCGGCGTCGGGCGTGTAGGCCCCCGAAAGCATTTTGATAAGGGTGGATTTGCCCGCGCCGTTGTGGCCCAGCAGGCCCAGCACTTCGCCGGGGGCCAGCGCTACGCTCACGTCTTGGAGCGCGTGAATGCCGCCGAAGCTCTTGGAGATGCCGCGCGTCTCGATCAGTGGCGCTTGAGTCGCCATGCTCATTTGGCCCGCCGCTTTTGAACCAGCACGTCCAGCGTGACCGCCAACATCAGCACCAGGCCCTGCACCACGTTTTGCCAAGCGCTGGGGAGGTCGAGGAGCAACATGCCGTTAATGAGACTCGCCATCAAAATGGCCCCCAAAAATGCGCCGGGAATGCTGCCGGTGCCGCCCGAGAGCGAGGTGCCGCCGATGACGGCTGCGGCGATGACGCTCAGCTCGGCCAGCGTGCCGGTGGAGTTGGTTCCGGCGTTGAGGCGGGCGGTCTGAATGGCTCCGGCGAGGGCGGCCAGCAGCCCCATCAAGCCGAACACCATGATGGTCAGGCGTTTGGTGTTGATGCCGGCCAGCCGCGCCGCTTCGGGGTTGCCGCCGTAGGCGAACACGTAGCGGCCAAAACGGGTGGCCCGCACCACCCACATCATGATGGCCGTCACCCCCAGCATCAGCAGCACCGGCACCGGAATGCCGCGTGGCAGCCCGCTGCGCGGATCGGGGTAGCTGTTCATCACCAGCACGAAGGCCAGCACCAGCAGGAGGCTCGCCCCGGTCAGCAGCGCTTGAAGCGGCACTGAGCGGTTGGGCAGCCCGCGCCGCGCCCGCTGCTGATAGACCCGCAGATCGGCCAACAGGATGGCCGCCATGATCGCCACGCCCACGATCCAGCTCCATAAACCGCCGATAGAACCGTTGAGGCCGCCGCCCAGAATCTGAAAGCTCTCGCTCAGCGGCGCGACGGTCTGGCCGCTGGTCAGCAGCCAAGCCCCGCCCCGGAAGATCAGCAGGCCGCCCAGCGTGACGATAAATGACGGCACCCCCAAAACCGCGACCCAGGTGCCCTGAATCACGCCCACCAGCACGCCGAGCAGCAGACCCAGCAGCAAGGTCAGCAGCGCGGCCCACCAGGTGTTCTGGCTAAAGAGCTGGGTGTTGATGACGGCCATGAACATGCCGGTAAACCCCAGAATTGAGCCGATCGACAAATCGATATTGCGCATCACAATCACCAGCACCATGCCGCTGACCATCACGCCCACCGAAGCGGTCTGCACCGAGAGGTTCCATAAATTGCGGGCCGTCAAAAAAATGCCGCCGGTCAGCAGATGAAAGGCGAGCCAGATTCCGGCGATGGCCGCCACCATAAACACCAGCCGTGCGTCCAGGCCCAACTGGGACATCAGGCGCTTGGGCGGCGCGGCAGTGGTCTTGATACTCTGCATAAAGTCTCCAAAAGAGGGAATGAAGAAAAGGGAAAGAGGCGCGTGGACGGCCTCTTTCCCCAGAACGTCAAGCGCCGTTTATTTGCAGGCGACGGGCGCGGCTGTACCGGTCACACCGTTGCAGATTTCGGCCTTGGTTGCCCACTTGGCCGTAATCAGCGTGCCCAGGTTGCTGCGGGTAATGACCACCGGCTTGAGCAGGATGCTGTTCACGGTGACTTTCTTGGGGCCGCCGTTGAAGGTGCCGCTGCCCATCACTGCGCTGAGCTTGGCTCCATTCGCCAGTTGCACCGCGATTTTGGCCGCTTCGGTGCCGAGCGTGCGCGAGTCCTTCCAGACCGTGCCGGTTTGCAGCCCTCTGGCAATGCGGTTGAGCGCCGCTTTGTCGGCGTCTTGGCCGGAGATCGGCACTTTGCCCGCCAAGCCGACGCTGGCCAGGGCCGCCACTGCTCCGCCCGCCGTGCCGTCGTTGGAGGCCACCACCGCGTCCACCTTGTTCTGATTGGCGGTCAGGATCTGCTCCATGTTGGTCTGGGCAACTTCCGGCTTCCAGCCCTCGGTAAACTGATTGCCCACATTCTTGATCGCGCCGGACTTGATGGCCTTGTCCAGCACTTCGAGTTGCCCGGCGTAGAGCAGCGCGGCATTGGGATCGCTGGGGCTGCCCTTGATGAAGGCGTAATTGCCTTTAGGCTTGACGCCCAAGATCATGCGGGCTTGCAACCTGCCGACTTCTTTGTTGTCAAACGAGATGTAAAAGGCCCAGGGATCTTCGATGAGGCGGTCATAGGAAACGACCGGAATACCGTCGGCTTTGGCTTTGGTAATGGCGGGCAACACCGCTTCGCTGTCTTGGGCCAACACGATCAGCACGGTCGCGCCGCGTGTCACCAGACTTTCGATGTCGGAAAGCTGCTTTTCGTTGGAGCTCTGGGCGTCGGCGCTGAGGTACTTGGCCCCCATCTTGTCGAGCTGGGTTTTGATGGCGGCTTCATCGGTCTTCCAGCGTTCTTCTTGAAAGTTAGACCAACTGACCCCCACCACCACTTGCTTTTGTGCCGTAGCGGAGGAGGCGAGGAGGCTCAGGCCAAGAACAGCGGAAAGTATACCCAGTCGTTTCATAACAACTCCTTATCGGGGCGCTCAGCGCCAGTAAAAAGAAAGGGAAAGCGGTTTAAATCCACTCCGCCGCCGTGTTACAGGAAGAGGCGGACATTTGCGGGCATTCGTCCGCAAACTTATGTGAGGAAAACGATTTCGTGATTTGGAGTATACGCTTTTCTTCTCAGCCGTCAAGAGGGGTTCAGGCCCAGCGGGTTGGACGAACGTGTTCCCGCTCCTTGCCAGCGAGTAAGGCTTGACCAGACACCAAAAATAGACCGTCCATGCGCTGTTTCTACGGACGGTGGTGGGCCAGGGAGGCTCACTGCTGGATGATTGCTAGCACGGGCCTTTACTCAAACGTGCGGTGCTGCGCCGCACCATCAGGCGGGTGGGCAGCAGCGTCTGAGACACAGGTGCGCCGCCAAGACGGGCCAGCAGCACCCGCACGCCCTCCGCCGCCATCTCCGCTGCGGGCTGATACACCGTGGTCAGGCCGCCCGCGATGTATTCCGCGCCGAGGATGTCGTCAAAGCCCACCAGCGAGAGGTCTCCGGGAACGCTCAGCCCCGCTCCAGCCAGAGCTTGAACCACCGCTGCCGCGCCCAGATCGGTTTCAGCGAAAACGGCGCTGACCTCGCCGAGGCAAACGGCGTCCACCAATTGCTCACCCTGATGGATGGCCGCCAGCGCAGGAAGCCCTGCGGCTTCCAAGGCTTCCCGGTAGCCCGCTTCCCGGCGCTGAAAATGCTCGACGCCGCTGGCCTGACCACCGCCGTAAAAGGCGATGCGGGTGTGGCCCAGGTTCAAGAGGTGCTCCACGGCCTGCCGCGCTCCAGCTTGGTGATTGACGTCCACCGTGCTGATGCCGGGCAACTTTCCTTGTGTCCACAGGGCCACCACCGGCATCGGCAACTGTGCCAAGTCTTGAAGGAGTTGGTGGCCGCGAAGCGGATCGCAGCTGACCAGAAGTCCGTCTACTCGGCCGTCCAGATAGGTGCGGTGCAGGCCGCTGCTGCCCGGATAAATCACCAGAGCCGGCACGTTCAGGCTCCGCGCCGCGTCGCTGAGGCCCGCCATGATCGCGCCGTCGAAGGTGCGCCGCACCGCGCTGGAAGTCGTCAGACCGCCCAGCAACTGGTCTGGTTCTGACGACCCCACCGCCTCCAGCACCACGCCCAGTTGTCCGGTTCGCCGCGTTCGCAGGTTGCGGGCGGCCACGTCCGGCACGTAGCCCAGCGTCAGGGCCACTTGGCGCACCCGCTGGGCGGTCTCGGCCTGCACGGCGTAACCGGTGCGTCCGGAAAGCACCTTTGAGACTGTCGCGGCACTGACCCCAGCGGCGGCGGCCACTTCCTTGATCCTGACCTTCATGGCCGCAGTGTTTCACACTCAGCGTGCGGCGGGTGCCGGTTCCCACTGGCGGCGGCCCAGACCTGAGCCGCTTCAGGCTTGACGGGCGTCCAGCGGGCACTTACCCTTAAGCATCGGTTAAATCAGCTCCAGTGAGGGCGTGAACCGCCTGAGACCTACTCCAAGGCTCTGCCGCCGCTTTGCTTTGTCTTTGATGCGAGGTTGCCCATGCTTACTGACCCTCTTCAGCCCAGTGCCGCGCTGCCCGAACGCTCGCCCAGTGGCAGCGCTTGGCAAGAACTCCTGCCGCCCATGAGCGCCCACGAAGCATTGGTGGAAGCCAACCGCTGCTTGTACTGTTTTGACGCGCCGTGTTTGCAGGCTTGCCCCACCCACATTGACATTCCCACGTTCATTCGCAAAATCAGCACCGAGAATTTGCGCGGAAGCGCCCGCGTCATTTTGGAAGCCAACTTTCTGGGCGGCACCTGCGCCCGCGTTTGTCCGGTGCAAGAACTCTGCGAGGGGGCCTGTGTGCTGGGCGCAGACCACACTCCCATTCAAATTGGACGCCTCCAGCGCTACGCTGTCGATCACGTGCAGGAACGCGGCGTGCAGCTCTTTAAGGCCGGAGTGCCGACTGGCAAAAGCGTGGCGGTGGTGGGCAGTGGCCCCGCCGGAATCAGCGCTGCCGCCGAACTCGCCAAAGCGGGACACGCCGTGACGTTGCTGGAAAAACGTGAGTTGGCCGGTGGGCTGAGCAGCTACGGCATCATCAGCTTGCGTGAGCCGCTGGAAGTCGCTCAGCGTGAAGTGGAGGCGGTCAAGGCTTTGGGCGTCGAGGTGCAGACCGGGCGCGAACTCGTCGGCGCAGCGGATCTGGACATTTTGCTGGCCGAGTACGACGCCGTGTTTTTGGCACTGGGCCTCGGCGCGGTTCCGGCGATGGGCATTCCCGGCGAGGAGCAACTCGTGGACGGGCTGGCTTTTATCGAGCAGGCCAAGCTCGACCCACTGGGCTTGCAGGTCGCCCAGAGCGTGGTGGTGATCGGCGCGGGCAACACCGCCATCGACGCCGCTACCATGGCCCGCCGCGCCGGAGCCGAGGTGCAGATGGTTTACCGCCGCACCGAGCGTGAGATGACCGCCTACCGCCACGAGTACGAGTTCGCGCTGCATGAAGGCATCGGCTTCACTTTCCTGACTCAGCCCATTGAAGTGCTGAGCACAGGCGGCAAGGTGACGGGCCTGAAATGTCTGAAAATGGCGCTGGCCGAGCCGGACGCTTCAGGCCGTCCGCGCCCTCAACCTGTACCCGGCAGCGAATTTGTCATCGAGTGCGGCACGGTGATCAAAGCCATTGGACAGGAAAAACCAGCTCTGGCCGCAGCGCTGGGCCTGGAACTGGCGGGCGGTTACATCAGGGTGGATGACGGCCTTGAAACCAGCTGGCCCGGCGTGTATGCGGGCGGCGACTGTATCCGGGTACGTGGCAGCGCCAGTACGGTCATGGCCGTTCAGGACGGCAAGGTGGCGGCGGCGGCGATCAGTGAGCGGCTTGCCACTGCGCGGCCCACTTCCATACAGCTCGGTGCCGAGCCAGCCGCAGAAAAACCCTGAATTACGTAATTCAGAAGGGGTGTCACGGTGGGTTTTGTGGCTCAGCCCGCCGTTCAAACAGCACCGCGTACTGCTGACGGCTGCTTCTCGGCTCGTAACTGTCCAGCCAGCCCTCAGCGCCTTCGATCCAGGCGTGGCCCGTCACCGCGCCCTCCTCCCGGCGCACCCCGCTGACAAACACCGCCGGATACCCGCGCCGCACCAGTGTGCGGTAAGTTGCCAGCGCACGCGGCAAGCAGTCTCCTGCTGAGGAAGCGTAGAGGAGGCGGGTCAAGCGGCGCACGCCCGCGATGAGTTGCAGCTCTTCCTCGGCGCTCAGCGGCGGCTGATTTTGTGCTAAGGGCCAGCTCTCCAGCAGACGTCTTGGATCGGCGCGGCGCTGACGGTACACTGCCCAGACATCCGGCAGAGTGGCGACCAGCATTCTGGGCCAGTCGCGCACACGCCGCAGTTGGCGTGGCCCCCACAACTTGCGGCCATCTCGCTCGGCGGCCCAGCGGAGTCGGCGAGCAGCGGCGGCGTCATTTAAACGGAAAATGCCTTTCCACGGATTGCATACGGCCAAGTAAGCCCGCCAAGTCTGAGTCAGGCCCAATTCATCGGCGCGGCGCTCAAGCTGCTGGGGCGTCAGAGCAAATCTGTCTTTCAGCGCCCGCAGATCGGGGTAGTCGGCGGGTTTGCAAAATCCTGCGTCACCCGTCCAAGCGCGGGAAACCGCTAAATGCAGCGCCATGTCGGGCGGCGCAGGGACGCGCACCTTGACGCCTTGCCAATCGGTTTCTTGGCTGGCTTCCCAAAGCTGTTGGGTCAGACGCTGCAAACGGCCACGTGGCCCATGCGTCCATTCGGCGGCGTAGCGGTGAACATCCAGCCGCACCTGCCGGTCAGGGCTGTACAAGTGGGCCAGCTCGTGCGTCCAGTCTTGTGGCCGCTCCGAGTGGCCGTCATCTTGCCAGCCCAGCGCCACAGCGGCCGCCTTGGCACGTGGCAAGTCAGCCTCGTGAATCAAAATGTCCACGTCGCCAAAAGGCCGCAAACCCACCTGTGGATACACCAACTCGCTGAGGGCAAAGCCTTTCAGCAGCACGCTGGGCACGTCCGCCGCTTGCCAAGCCGAGAGCAGGGTCTGCATCTGGCGGCGAATTCTCATGCTGCGGGCCAGCAAAGCCAATCGGCCGGATTGCAAAGCGGCCTGCGCCGGATGCTCAGCGCTCAGGCGCGAGGCGATTTCTCCAGCGAGGCCGGCTTGCTCCAGAAGAGACACGTCTGCGGGCCGCACATCCGGCGGAGTTTGAACGAGCAAATCGGCCAAGCGGGCGGCGACTTCGGGCCAGGATTGATCGGGTGAAGGTTGGGTAGGCACAGGTCGAGTGGGCCGAGATTGACTGGGAAGGGGTTGAGTGAAAAAAGGCATCGGCTCCTCCAGATGCAGCATAACCAAAAAACCCGCTCCCAAAGCTGGGAACGGGCTTGAGAAAGTGGAGTTTAGGGGCAGGTGGTGGCGGGAGAAGCGCTGTTGCGGGGTGCGGGCGCATCGGCGGTGAAGTCGGCGCTGTTGTTGTCGGTGTCGGTGCAGCCAGCCGCTTTGCGCTGAACCGATTTGGTGTTTGCCGGTGCAGGTGCGGCGCTGCCTTCAGACTGCACGCCCACGCCAGCGCCGAAGCCTACACGGTCAACCAAGCTGCTGTTCAAGGTCAAGTCTATGCGCCCCGTTGAAGCAGAAATATTTGCGCCGAAGGCCGTTTCGTCCGGTGTCGGCAGGGGCGCGGGCGACGCTGCACCTGCCGCGCCCTGAATCAGGAAGTATTTGCCCGCGCCGAGGCTGCCGTTGAGGGTAACAGAGCCGCCAGAACCAGCCGAAGCCGCGCCGGAGAAGTACTCGACTTTGTAGCCAGTTAAAGTGATGCTGGCATTGGTCGGGTTAAACAGCTCCACAAAGTCGTTGGTGTACTGAGCGCCCGTGTTGCCGCCGCCGCCGTACACCTGACTGATCACCAGATGGTTCACGGCGCTGCCGCCGCCGGTGCTGGGAGCCGCCACCGTGAGGCTCTTGCTGGCCGTTGCCGTCTGGGCGTCGCTGCTGCGCGAAACCGTCACACTGATGGTGGGCGTGCTGGCAGTGGTGTAGGTGTGGGTCAGGCTCAAGGTATTGTTGGTGATTGCCACGTCGCTGTCGGTCTGTCCATCGCCCCAAGCCACGGTGGCGCTCTGGGCACCGCTGCTGGTCAGGTCAAGGGTGTAAGCGGTGTTGGTGGTGGCCGTCGCTGCGCCCGACAAGCTGACGGTGGGAGCGGGGTTGGCAATAGCCGGCAAATTGAAGCCGACTTTCAGCGGATCGTGGTCGCTGCTGCGGTAAGCCGAGTCGTTGTAAAGATTGGTGATTTGATCGGCGCTCTTGAAATCCAAGTTGTAATCCAAGATGTCCGGTTCGTCGGTGTTGTCGTGCCACTTGGCCGAGTCGCCGCTGAGCAGCGCTTTCATGCTCTGGGTCACGAAGGCGTGATCCAAGCTGCCGAATTGCCCGTCGAACTGGTACGAGTACACGCTGCTGTCAAACACGTTGAACAGGTCGTCGCCCGTGTTCGCCACGCCGTCGAGCCCTTTACGCAAGTTGACCAAGCTGGTTTCCTGGTCGTAGGCGTTGAAGTCGCCCACCGCGATCACGTTTTGCACGCCCCTGCCAATCACGATCTGGTTCTGGATCAAGTCGAGTAGGCGGGGCACTTGCTGCTCGCGCCGCGCCGCGCTGCCGCCCTGCCCGTCGTTTTGGTCGGCGTTGGCTCCGCTGCCGCTGCCTTTGCTCTTCATGTGGTTGACCACCACGGCAAACTGCGTGCCGTTGGCGGCCTGAAACACCTGCGCCAGCGGGTAACGGTCATTGACCGGGTCGGTGTCGCTAAGCGCCGCGCCCACCAAGCTGACTTTGCTCGGCTTGTAGATCAGCGCGACCTGAATAAGGTCGGTGCCGGGGTTGGGATTGCTGACGGCGGCGTAGGTGCCTGCGCCCATTTTGGCGTTGAGTGCATTGACCAAATCGCGCAGCGCGTCG
The DNA here is from genome assembly GCF_003860465.1 of Deinococcus psychrotolerans. Taxonomy (NCBI): domain Bacteria; kingdom Thermotogati; phylum Deinococcota; class Deinococci; order Deinococcales; family Deinococcaceae; genus Deinococcus; species Deinococcus psychrotolerans. The sequence continues at coordinate 116,231 of NZ_CP034185.1, read as the reverse complement.
CCGCCTTTGCCTTCGGCGGCGTTGTTTTCGACTTCCATCAGCCCGGTGACGTCGGCATTCAAACCCGCGAGGTTGCTCACGACTTTATCCAGTTGCCGCAGGTACTCGGTGCAGTTGTTGGCTCCGCGCCCTGCCGCGTCGGTTCCGCCGTCGGTGCAGCCGCTGTTGCTGTCGTCGATGGTGTTGTCGCCTCGGTTGTTGCCCAGCGTCGTCCAAAAGTTGAGGACGTTGGCACTGGCGACCGTGAGATTGCCGCTGACGGTCGGTGCGGGCGGACGGACTGGGCCGGTGAAGGTGGCGTCGGCCAAGGTGGTTTCAATCCGGTAGGTGTCGGGCTGGCCGCTGTAGTCGAAGCCGTAATGCACCACGCCCACCACGTCGGCGTTGTCGCCAGTTCGCAGGGTATTGGCGGCGCTCAGCGGTTTGTTGTCCCGGCCAAACAGGGTGGCGACATTCTGGGCCGTACTGGCGTCGTCGATAGAGATGGTGCGCTTGGCGATGTCGGCGGTGTGCGCGGCGTATCCGGTAACGCTGGGCGCACTTAGTTGGGTGAACTGGGTCAGGCGGGTATCGGCCACCTTGACGGTGTTGCCGCGTCCCAGCTTGTAATTCTCGGTGACGATCCCCTGCACGCGCACCCGCATGCCTTCGAGGGGTTCCCAATCGGAAACCGGCAAAGTCACGGTGATCGGTGCTGGCAAGGCGATACCGCTGGCGACCACCGTCACGCCGCCCGGCGCAGGATTGATCTGGGTGACGGTGTTGAACTCGCTGACGGGGCCAGTTACCCGCACGAGGTCGCCCACCTTCACCGCGCAGGCGGCGGGGCAGTAGACAAAGACGCCTTCGCTGGTGGCCGCGTCAGTATCGGCGTCCGCGTCCGGCGACTGGATAAAGAAGCCCTTGAGCTGCCCAGCGTCTTGGAAGTTGGCGGTCACTACGCCCTGAGTCGTCAGCGTCTGTCCAGCTTTGGGCGAGGTCGGGCCGCTGCCCTGAATCTCGTGAACCGGGGTGTAATCCAGCGGCGCTTGGTCATCGGCAGTCGTGACCACCACACTGAAACTGAACGGATCAGTTTTTGGCGAATTGGTCGGGAAATCCACCGCGAAAGTGATGTTGGTGCTCGCGCCCGGAGCCAGTGAGGTCACAGAGCGCCAGCCGCTGCCCGCGACACCGTTCACGATGAGGCCGCTGGGCGCAGCCGGGTGCAGGCCAGCTGTACCGGCGATGGCCGTGTAAGGCGTCGCTTCGGGATCGGTGCTGACCGTGCCGCTGGCCGCGCTGAAGACCTTGCCGGTCACGGGCGTCAGGTTGCTCACCAGGGCGTCAGGCACCGCCGTGCCGCCAAAATCCGTCACGTTATTGAAATACGTGCTGCCCACCGTTGGGGCGCTGGCAGGCGTCGTAGTGCTGCCGTCGGGGTCGGTGTTGATCGGTACAAAGCTCAGATGCTGAATGGTCTGGGCGGTGTTGTTGGTCAGTTTGTAGACCGCCCGCACATGCCGGGTGCCGCCAACGGCGAAGGTGTCGAGGCCGATCAACGTCGCGGGCAGACTGTCGGGGGCGTCCACCAAAGCCTGAGTCTTAAGGCCCGCGCCCAAGCGCTGCAAGCTGACGCTGGGTTTGGAACCGCCCACGCCCTGAAAATGAATTTCGTAGACGCGGCCCAGCGCTGAGGCCACCGGCTTTGGGGCAGGTACGGTCACGGTGGGCCCAGTTACGGCAGGCACAGTCACGGCAGGCACAGTCACGGCGGCTTGTCCAGCAGGCTGCTGAACACTGCCGCAGCCGCTGAGCAGGGCCGCGCTGAGTAGGGCGAGAGCGAGGCCCGAACGGGTCAGCCATGTGGTGGTGGGTTGGGCAGGGGCAGATTTAAGCATTAAAACTCCCAGTCATTGTTGCGAGTGTTGGTGAAGTTGAGGCTACCGACGCCGATTGGAAAGCTGCGGGCGAGGGTCAGCGCTTGCCATTGGCCCGCTTTCTCTAGGCGCGGCGAGCTGTAAGGAAGTTTCTTGGTGTTGACGGTATTGGGATTTTCGGCTTCTGGTGGGGTTGGGGTAAGCAGATTCATAGCATCTCCTTGGAGAGAGTAGACTTCATCTTCCCTTTATCTACTCGGCAGCACTGCGCCGCGTTGGGAGGATTATTGCGGTGGTTCGCCGACTTGAAGACCAATGCCGACCAAGTATGCGGGGAGCTTGTAAAGTTTTTGTCAGCATCAGCACCCTAGCAAAAGTCGTGCGCCGATGACACGGCGCTGCTTACGAGGCGCTAGCATCGTTTGTGGAATGGACACCAAAATGATCTGGACGACAACTCCCGAAGTGATGGCCACCGAGCTGCCTGACGCGGTGGTGATCTTGGACGAAGGCGGCGAGATGTACCAACTGAGCGGCGTAGCCAGAGCGATTTGGCTGGCCCTTCCCGCCGACTTAGAAACGCTGACGGCAACAGTGACGGCTCAGTTTGAAGTTGGCGTGCAGGCCGCCCAAGCCGACATTTCCGCTTTCCTGAGTGAGATGACGCAGAAGGGTTTGCTGACCCAGAGCGGATGACCCAGCAGGCCTTTGACAGTCTGTCGACCCGGGTTACTTTCAGCGCCCAAACCGCTCAGTGGGCCGCCGGATTGAGGCCGCCGCTCCTTCACCAAATGCTGGCCACGCCGCTCACCACCCACTTGCAGCTTGAGCGCGGGCCTGCGCGGGCAGACGGGCAACCTGTGCGGCTGAGTTGGTCGGGCGGAAATGTAGAAGCGCGGCGCTCAGGCAACCGCGTTTGTATTCCGGAGGTGCTGGCCTTTGACGTGCAGCCCCGTCTCACCCACGTCGAACTCGGCCCCGACGCCGAGTCGAGGGCCGCCGACGCTTGGCTCGGTCTGCATCTGGCCTTTGCCGAAACGCAGCGGGCAGCGGGGTGGCTGAGTCTACACGCCGCCCTGCTTAAACTGGCGGGGCCAAACGCAGCTGAGCGCTTGATCGCCATCACCGGCCCGAGCGGCGCAGGAAAAAGCACCGCCGCCCTGCGGCTGATGCAGCGCGGCGCGGCGGTGGTCGCCGAAGACAGCGGTTGGCTCTCGCCGGAGGGCGAGGTGTTTGGCTGGGACAGCAATTTGCGCCTGCGGCCCGGTACGCTCTCCCAGTTTGCTCCGTCGCTGAGCCGCGCAGGCCAAGACGCTCACGGCAAAGACGTGATTGAAGTCGGGCGGTCGGTGGGCGGGCCACTTGCGTCAATCTGGGTGCTGGGAGCGCCGCACGGCCAGCTCCTCAGCGCGGCGGATCAGGTGCGGGCCTGGTGGGAGATGAGCGGCCTGCCCATCACGCTCGCCGCCCGCAGGGGTGCTCAGCAAGCCGTTGCCCGCTGCTGCGCCCCCAACCTGACCAACATCCCGGTGTATGGGCTGAACCGTGACCGCTTGTTCGAGCTGGAAGATTTACTGAAGCGCTGAAGTTGGCGTCGGAACGATACGGGTCACGGCGATCTTCTCCCGAATGAACAGGGTGTCGATTTTGGGGGCCATCTCGGTTTTCCACACCTCACTTTGATAAACCTTGGCGTACAACTCTTCGCGCTGCGCTTCGTTTTCAAAGCGGCGAATCCAGATATAGATGTCGGGGTCTTTTTCGTCCACGAACGAGCCCGTCACGTCCATTCCTTTCGAGACTTGAAAGGGAATGACCGTTTCTTCCATGAACTTCACCAGTTCGTCGCGGCGGCCTGCTTGAGCTTGATAACGGCGGTATTCGTAAAACATAGATGGCCTCCAGGGGCGCGGTAAGAAGCGGTGCCGCGCCTAAGCCACTGATTCTAGCTGCATAGCTTCTAGCTGCACAGCGCTCAGTCCGTTTGCGGCCCGGTCTGATTGAGCATCAAGAAAGCCAGCAGGTTGCCCACCGTTTCGTGCGCTTCTATAGGATGCCTCAGCGACTGATCGCCGCGAATCTCATAGCGGTTGCGCCGCCCGACCCTGACCCGTATCAGAATCCCGGCTTCTTCCAAGTCGCGCACGATGCGCTGCACGGCGCGTTCGGTGATGCCCACTGCCTGCGCCGCTGAGCGCAGGGGCATGTCGGGTTCGCGGGCCAAATAAAGCAGAACGTGGCTGTGGTTGGAAAAAAACGTCCAGCCGGCGGGCGCTGAGGAGCGCTCAGGCCGCTGCGGTGCGGGTGATGGAAGATCGGAGGCTGGGGTCATGGCAGGTGGTGAAGCTGAGTGTAACCGAGTCGAGGGCCGCCGCGCCCTTGACAGCACGTTCACCCTCCTGATATACGATATGTGTTACGCGAAAAGTTTTTCGTATATTCGCCTCCACTTTCCCCCTCACTCGTTTCACGGAGTCCACCATGTCCAGCACCCTCACCGCGCCGCACGCCGCTTCCGCTTCCCTCACGGCTATCCCAGTGGCCATTACCTGTGGCGACGGCATTGGCCCGGAAATCATGAGCGCCACCTTGCGGGTACTGGAGGCGGCGGGAGCGCGGATCGAGACCCGCGAAGTCCGCATGGGCGAGACGGTCTACCTTGAGGGCCACACCTCCGGCCTTGCGCCCGACGCCTGGGACGTGCTGCGCGGCACCGGCGTATTGCTCAAAGCGCCGATCACCACTCCGCAGGGCGGCGGCTACAAGAGCCTGAACGTGACGCTGCGCAAGAGTCTCGGCCTGTATGCCAACGTGCGCCCCTGCCGCGCTTACGCGCCGTATGTGACCACCCACCACCCGGCGATGGATCTGGTGATCATCCGCGAGAACGAAGAAGACCTCTACGCGGGCATCGAGCACCGCCAGACCCGCGAGGTCATTCAGTGCCTCAAGCTGATTACCCGCGACGGCTGCGAGAAGATCGTGCGTTACGCTTTCGAATACGCCCGCCAGCACAACCGGCGCAAAGTCACGGCGCTGAGCAAAGACAACATCATGAAGCTGACCGACGGCCTGTTTCACCGGGTCTTCGACGAGATCCGCGCCGAGTATCCCGAGTTGGAAGCTGAGCACCAGATCATCGATATCGGCACGGCGCGGGTGGCGACTCGGCCCGAACTCTACGACGTGATCGTGACGCTCAACCTCTACGGCGACATTCTCTCGGATGTGGCGGCGGAGGTGGCCGGTTCGGTGGGCTTGGCCGGCAGCGCCAATATCGGGGCGAAGTTCGCCATGTTTGAAGCGATTCACGGCAGCGCTCCCGACATCGCCGGGCAGAACATCGCCAACCCCAGCGGTCTGCTGCAATCGGCCGTGCTGATGCTGGAATATCTGGGTCAGCCGGACATCGCCAGCACCATCAGCAACGCCTGGCTCAAGACTCTGGAAGACGGCCTGCACACCCGCGACATCGCCTCGGAGCAGACCCTTCAGGTGCTGGGCACTCAGGAATTTGCCGACGCCGTGATCGAGCGCCTCGGTCAGTTTCCGGCCCACCTCAAGCCCGCGCCCACGCCCCGCGAGGCCGCTGAGCCGCCCAAGCCCAAGCCCCGCGCCCCGATCATCAAGCAACTCGTCGGCACCGATGTCTTCTTCGAGTGGTTTGAAGGCGAGCGCGATCCGGAAGCGCTGGCGGCGGTGCTGCAATCGGCCCAGCTTGAGCACCTGCCGCTGCTGATGATCACCAACCGGGGCGTCAAGGTCTGGCCGCAGGGCATACCCGAAACCTTCAAGTCCGACCACTGGCGCTGCCGCTTTTTGTCAGCCGGGTCGATCACCCACGCTGACGTGCTGGCGCTGCTGTCCAACCTGAATCAGACCGGGCTGGACTTCATCAAGACCGAGCACCTCTACACCTTTGACGGCGTGCCGGGGTACACGCTGGGTCAGGGTCAGTAAGCCGCCAGCCCAGCACCCGCCCGCTTCAGCTCTTAAAGCCGTGCGGGTGGGTGCGGTGCCAGTCCCAGGCGGTCTGGACGATGCCGTTTAGATCGGTGAACTTGGGGTCAAAACCCAGCTCGCCTTTGATCCGGCTGGGATCGGCCACCAATGACGGCGGATCACCAGCGCGGCGCGGGCCTTCCTCCCGTGTGAGCGGCGTGCCCACCACCGCGTCCACCGCATCCAGCACCTGCCGCACCGAGAAGCCGTGACCGAGGCCCACATTGAAGGCCTGCCCGCTCACTGCGCCGCCAGAGAGGGCCTGTACCGCCAGCACATGCGCGTCGGCCAGGTCGAGCACATGCACGTAGTCGCGTACGCAGGTGCCGTCGGGGGTGGGGTAATCGGTGCCGTTGACAAACATTTTTTCGCGCTGACCGAGGGCGGTGAGCAGTGCCAGCTCGATCAGGTGGGTTTTGTTGGGATGGTCTTCCCCGATGGTGTGGTTGGGGGCGGCCCCGCAGACGTTGAAGTAGCGCAGCACGGTGTAGGGCAGGCCGTGAGCCACGCCGAAATCGTGCAAAATCTGTTCCACCATCCATTTGCTGTGGCCGTAGGTACTGGTGGGCCGCTTGGGAGCGTTCTCGGGAATCGGCACGCTCTCGGCGTCTCCGTAGACAGCCGCCGTCGAGCTGAACACCAGCGGAATCTTGCGCGTCTCCACGATGGCCTGAAACAAGTTGAGGCTGCCGGTAACGTTGTTTTGGTAATAGCGGCCCGGCGAGCGCATACTTTCGCCCACCTCGATCAGCGCCGCGAAGTGAATCACCGCGTCGGGCTTTGCGCTCAGCAGCGCCGCTTTGAGGGCGGGCGGGTCGAGCAAGTCGGCCACGATCAGGTGCGCGTCCTTCGGCAAGGCTTCCCTATGCCCGCTCGACAAGTTGTCCAGCACCGTGACGCTGTGACCCGCCGCTAAAAGTTGCCGCACCGTATGCGAGCCGATATAGCCCGCGCCTCCCACGACCATTAAGTGCATGTGTTCGCTCCTTTTGAACAGATGTGATGAAGAAGAGCGGCTCAGACTGCTTCGCCCCGATTTTACCCCGTCCAGCGCCACCGTAAGCTCCACGCCCCCTCTTGACGCCTGACCTCTTGTTCCCTACACTTCATAACATACGAAAGAAATGAAAGAAAGGGAGGCGACAAAAGTGCGCCAGCGGCAAACCCAGATTTTGCAATTGCTTACGCGCCAGGAGCAGGTTTCTGTCTCTGAACTGTCCTCTTTGCTCAGCATTTCGGAAGTTACGGTTCGCAGCGACCTCGAGCAGTTGGGGCAGGCCGGTTTACTGCGCCGTATTCGTGGCGGCGCGGCGCGGCCCCTATGCACCGAGCAACCGCTGGAGGAAACCAGCAAGCAGCACGCGGCAGCCAAGCGCCGAATCGGGCGGGCAGCAGCGGGTCTGGTGCAAAACGGTGAGACTATTTTTTTGGATGTTGGCAGCACCACCACCGAAGTCGCCCGCCACCTTCCGCCCACCCTCAGCGGCGTGACCGTCGTGACCAACGGGCTCAATATCGCCTTGGAGCTTCAGCGGCTTCCCAACTTGCAAGTGATTGTCACGGGCGGCACCTTACGGCGGCTGCAACACAGCTTGGTCAGTCCTTACGGCCTAGAAGTGCTTTCGAAGATTCGGGCAGACCGTTTGTTTTTGGGCTGCAACGGCGTTCACCTTCAGCACGGCGTGACCAGCGTCAACCATGAGGAAGCCGAAATTAAGGCCCAGATGGTGCGGTGCAGCCGCGAGGTGGTGGTGGTGGCCGATGCCAGCAAACTCGGTTTTGTCAGCCGCGCCCATATTGCTCCGCTCACCAGCGTTCACACGCTCATTATCAATCAGTCTTCGGGTCAAAGTCTCAACGGGTACGCGGCTCAAATCCAACAGGTGCTGTGCGTTTAACGCGTCTGCCCTTCCGAACGCTCCTTGTTTGACACGTCCTCTACTCGCTTCACTTCCCCGCTTTCTACGTCCTTACAGGAGGATTCATGAAAAAAGTAGCTCTCAAATCCGGCGCTCTGCTCCTTTCCTTGGCCCTGGCCGCCAGCACCGCTCACGCCGCCGACCCGGCGTTCCCCAAAGGCCCCACCAGCCCGGTGACGCTCGAAGTCTGGTCATGGGTGCCCGGCCTCGATAAGACGGTAACTGCCTTTACCAAGCAGTACCCCAACATCAAGATCAAGATTCTCAACCTCGGCGGCGGCCCGGCCACCTACACCAAACTTCAGACCGCCATCAAGGCCGGAAGCGGCGCACCCGACGTGGCGCAGGTCGAGTACGGCTTCCTGCCCGCCTTCGCCGATACCGGCGGCCTGGCTGATCTGAGCAAGTACGGCGCAAATGACTACAAGAAGTATTTCGTGCCCTGGACCTGGGGTCAGGTCAGCCCTGACGGACAGGCGGTCTACGCCATTCCGCAGGACACCGGCCCGTTTGCCATGGTCTACCGCGACGACATTCTCAAGAAGTACAACATCGCCGTACCCAAGACCTGGGCTGAATATGCCAAGGCGGCCGCCACCGTCAAGACCAAGAGCAACGGCGGCGTCAAGCTCGGTAACTTCTACTCTACCTTCGCGCCCTGGTTCATGGCGCTCGCCTGGGCCGACGGCGGACAGTTCTTCCAGCGCCAAGGCGACAGCTGGGTGCAAACACTCAACAACTCCTCGTCCAAGAAAGTGCTCAACTACTGGAACGACCTGATCAAGAAGGGCGAGGTCGGTACGCTGGCAGGCTTCAGCGCCGATTACTGGAATGCGGCGGGTGCGGGCAAACTCGCCACCAACATGGAAGCGGCCTGGGGCCCCGGCGGCTACGCGGGCAGCCTCGGCACCAAGTCGGCGGGGCTGTGGCGCGTCGCGCCGATCCCGCAGTGGACGGCGGGCAGCAGCGTCAAGAGCGGCAACTGGGGCGGCAGCAGCAACGTCGTGACCACCCAGAGCAAGAACCCCGAAGCGGCCACCCTGTTCGCGCTGTGGCTCAACCTGTCTTCAAATGCCATCACCGCCGATTGGAACAACGGCGGCCTCTTCCCGGCCTCCGACGCGGGTCTGGCGCTGCCTGCTCTGGCCGTGACCAGCAAGAACCCCAGCAAGTTCTTCGGCGGCCAGAACATCAGCTCCGTCTACGCCCAAGCTTCACGCGGCGTGAACGTGAACTTCCAGTGGGCACCCTGGTTCCCGTTTGTCAACGACAACTTCAGCAAGCAGATGGACAAGATGCTCAAGGGTCAGCTCACCCCCGATCAAGCGCTCGACGCATGGCAGGCCGAGTCGCTGGCCTACGCCAAGCAGAACGGCTTCACGGTCAAATAACACCAGTGGGGTTGTGGGGCGTGGTCAGCGTAAGGGCAACCTGGGCCAGCCATGCACCACTGCACAAGCTGGCCGCCTGACGAAACAATAAGCGCACGGCTCGTCAGGTGCCGAGCGGGAGGGGCGCGAACGTTGCATCCCTCCCGCTTCATTTGCAGTGCCGAATCAAGGAGGTGCACTGATGACGCGAAATCGAGCGACGCCCTGGTTCTTTCTGACCCCTTTTCTGCTGGCCTTCGTGGCATTTTTTATCGCTCCGGTGGGGTACGCCCTTTATCTGAGCCTGTTCATCAAAAAGCGCAGCGGCTTCGGCCCGGCCAAGAACGTGTTTGGCGGCCTGGAGAATTACGTCCGGGCCTTTCAGGACTCCGATTTCCTCCACTCTCTGCTCAATATCCTGCTGTTTCTGGTGATCCAAGTTCCGCTGATGCTGATCGTCGCCACTGCTCTGGCGCTGATTCTGGACAGCGTCAAGAGCGGTTTCGCGCAGCGGTTTTTCCGCACGGCCTTTTACCTCCCCTACACTGTGCCGGGCGTGATCGCGGGCCTGTTGTGGGGCTACCTCTATTCCAAGAACCTCTCGCCCCTCAATCAGATCACCGGCCTCAAGACCGATTTTCTCAGCAGCGGGATTTTGCTGTTCAGCATCGGCAACATCGTCACCTGGACCTGGACGGGCTATAACATGATTACCCTCTACGCCGCGCTGCAAAACGTGCCGACGGACATCTACGAGGCCGCCCGCATCGACGGCGCGAGCAATTGGAACGTGACCCGCTACGTCAAGTTACCGCTGCTGCGCCCGGCATTGACCCTGACCGGCATCTTCTCGGTCATCGGCACCATGCAGATCTTCTCCGAACCGTTTGTGCTGCGGCCACTCGGCTACGTGCCCGACAACATCACGCCCAACACCTACCTGTATCTGGCGGTGGCCCGCGACGGCAACTTCGGTTACGGCGCGGCGCTGGCCATCGTGATGGCGCTGTTCACTTTCGTTCTCAGCGGGTTTTTTCTGAGAAACGTCCGGGGAGAAACATGACCGTCACACAGGGACTCCAAAAAGCTGAAATCACCACCGCGCCGCGTAAGCCCAGACCGCGCCGAGAGGGCTTTTCCGTCTTGCAATTTGCGCTGCTGCTGTTATTTTGTGTCTACAGTTTGCTGCCGCTGTGGTGGGTCATTACCACCATGACCAAAGACAACACCCAGCTGTATGCCACTTTTGGGCTGTGGTTTTCCTCGCCCAGCCATTTCGTGGACAATCTGCGGACACTCTTTACCCGTGATGACGGCATTTTCCTTCGCTGGATGCTCAACTCGATCATCTATGCCGGGGCCTCGGCGGTGGGCAGTATGCTCTTTGCGGCGATGGGCGGCTACGCCTTTTCCAAGTTCAATTTTCGGGGCCGCGATCCTCTTTTCAGCGCGATCTTGGCGACCATCATGGTGCCGAGCACGGCGCTGGCCCTGCCCATTTTCCTGCTGATGCAAAATATCGGCTTGATCAACACCTACTGGGCCGTCATCTTGCCGGGGCTGGTCAATCCGTTCGGGTTGTACCTGATGCGCCTATTCTGGGACGCCGGCTTTCCCTCGGAGCTGATGGAAGCCGCCCGCATCGACGGCGCGTCGGAAAACAAGATCTTTTGGCAACTCGGGTTGCCGCTGGTCAGCGGCGGTCTGGTCACGGTGGCGCTGTTTTCGTTCGTCGGTGCGTGGAACAACTTCTTTTTGCCGCTGGTGGTCGTCAACAAAGACACGCTCTTTCCCCTGACGCTGGGCCTGTCGGTCTGGAACCAGACCAGCGTCAGCAGCGGTCAGGATCCGATCTACACCGTGATTGTGCTGGGCGCACTCATCAGCATCCTGCCACTAATCATCGCCTTCTTGAGCCTGGGACGCTACTGGCAGGGTGGACTGGCCAGTGGAGCAGTGAAAGGCTAATACCTGCGAGCAACCCTTCAGTCTTTTCGCTCTCCTTTTTCCTCCACTACCCCGTCTCCTTCAAAGGAATCCATGACCGAATATCTTCAGCTCGCCACCTGTGATTACCCCGAACACGTCCCGGCAGACCGTCCGGCCATTTACGCCGAGCAGCAGCGCGAACTGGGCCTGACTTATGTGCGCCTTGCCGAGTTTGCCTGGAGCCGGATGGAGCCGCGCCCCGGCGAGTTCGAGTGGGCCTGGTTGGACGAGGCCATCGACGCTTACCAGCGCGGCGGCATGCAAGTGGTGTTGTGTACGCCCACGCCCACGCCGCCTGCTTGGCTGATTCGTGCCCACCCTGAAATCCTGCCCTACGACGAGCAGGGGCGGGTGCGCGAGTTCGGTTCGCGGCGGCACTACGATTTCGCCTCACCCATCTACCGCGAGCATTCCCGCCGAATTACGCGGGCGATTGCCGAGCGCTACGGTGAGCACCCAGCCGTGGTGGGCTGGCAGACCGACAACGAGTGGGCCTGCCACAACACGGGGCGCAGCTACGGCGGCGCGAGCGCGGCGGCTTTCCCGGCGTGGCTGGAGGCCAAATACGGCAGCCTGGAGCAGCTCAACACCGCCTGGGGCAACGTCTTTTGGAGCATGGAGTACACCGACTGGGCGCAGGTGAAGCCGCCGATTTTGCTCGTCACCGAGCCGAACCCGTCGCATGTTCTGGACTATTACCGCTTTTGCTCCTCGCTGATCGCTTCATTTCAGGCCGAGCAGATCGCCATTTTGCGTGAGCGGTCGCCGGGCCGCTTTGTTACCCACAATTTCATGATCTTCGAGAGCGGCTTTGATCACTACGAAGTCGCCAAGGGCTTAGATTTCGTCTCGTGGGACAACTACCCCACCGGGATGCTGGAGTTCTTTGCGCCCAGCGGCCAGAGTGACGACATCAAAACCCACTTCGCCCGCACCGGCCACCCCGACTTGATCGGCTTTAACCACGACCTCTACCGGGGCATGCTGAAAGGCCAGGAAGGTTTAGGAAGGCAGGGCGCAGGCACGCCCAGCGGCCCCTGGGTCATGGAGCAGCAATGCGGGCAGGTCAACTGGGCACCCTTCAACCCGCTGCCAGCACGCGGCGCGGTGCAACTCTGGACGGCGCAGGCCTGGGCGCACGGCGTGGACGTGGTGAGTTATTTCCGCTGGCGGGCCGCCACGATGGCGCAAGAAGTCATGCACTCGGGCCTGCTGCGCCACGACGAAACGCCCGACCGGGGCTACGAGGAAGTCAAAGCGCTGAAGCTGAGTGATTTTCCGCTCGGCGAAGTCCCAGCCAAAGTCGCTTTGCTCCACGATTACGACAGTTTGTGGCTTTACGACGCCCAAAAGCACAGCGCGTCCATGAGTTACTGGACGCAGACGGTCACCTATTACATGGCGCTGCGGAGTCTGGGACTGGATGTGGACATCCTGCATCCAGACGCCGATTTGAGCGGCTACAAAGTGGTGGTGGCTCCCGCCCTGACTCTTATTTCGGCTGAGCAGGCGCGGCAGTTTTCGGCGCTGGCGGCCAGTGGCACCAGGTTGGTTTTCGGCCCGCGCACTGCCTTCCGAACGCCCGGCGGCGAGACGTGGAGCGAGGGGCAATTTGGCCCCATGAGCGATTTGATCGGTGCAAAGTTGCTGCAATACGACTCGCTGCGCCCTGGCCTTACCCAAAGTGTCAAGTACGGTGAGGGAACATTCGCGGCGACGGACTGGGCCGAGAGCTATCGGCTCAGCGGCGCAAGAGCTCTGGCGAGCTACGCCGGCGGGCCGCTGGATACTCAGGCGGCAGTCATCCGAAAAGGGCACGTCACCGTCATCGGCGCTCACCAGCAAGAACTCATTGGCACGGTCTTGAGCGAAATTTTGATGAATGTCGGCATTTCGGTAGAAACTTTGCCGGACGGGGTGCGCCTCAGTCGCCGGGCCGGCAAGACCTTACTCCAGAATTGGAATCCGCACCCTGTAAAGTGGCAGGGCCGCCTCCTCGCTCCGGTGAGCTTCACGGTGCTGGATGCTTAAAAGGAATCCATGACCCCACTCTCCGATCTCGCTTCGCCCCAAACCACGCCTTTTTATGCCCAGGACTTCACTAAACCCGATGGCCGCGCCCTGACTTTGTACGGCCTCTTTCCGATTGAACTCGCCTCACCCGTTCCCAGCCCCAGCGACGAACCGGTGGACGCCCGCCCCGAAATGCGCTGGCATCCGCTGCGGGGCGAGTGGGTCATGTACGCCGCGCACCGCATGGGCCGCACGTTCTTGCCGCCGCCGGAATACAACCCGCTCGCTCCCACCTCCGATCCTGCTCACCCCACCGAGTTGCCGCGTGGGCGCTACGACATGGCGGTGTTCGACAACCGCTTTCCCAGCCTGAGCCTCTTGGCCCCGCAACCAGAACCCGTGCCCGGCACCGACCCCCGGCCCGGCACCGGCAAGTGCGAGGTGGTGGTGTTTAGCCAAGACGCTTCCGGCACGCTGGGAGGGCTGAGCGCCGAGCGGGTCGAATTGCTGCTGCGAATCTGGGCCGACCGCACCGACCGCTTGGAGGCCACCGGCAAAATCAAGAGTGTACTGGCCTTTGAAAACAGGGGCGTGGAAGTCGGCGTGACCTTGCACCACCCGCACGGCCAGCTTTACGCTTACGACCACATTCCGCCGGTTCAGGCCCAGATGCTGGCGAGCGCCGAGGCCCATTTCAAAGACAGGGGCCAGCCGTGGCTCAGCGATTTTGTCGCCGCCGAGCGTGAGGCCGCCGTGCGTCTGATCTTGGACGCCGGAGAGGCCCTCAGTGTGGTGCCGCCGTTTGCCCGCTACACCTACGAAACGTGGGTGCTTCCGGCGCGGGCGGCTTCGCGCCTGTCTGACCTGAGCAGCGCCGAAGTCACTTCGTTTGCCCGCGTTCTCAAAGACGCCCTACTGCGCTTAGACGCCCTCTTTGGTGTGCGGATGCCCTACCTGCTCACGCTGCATCAGTCTCCCCTCGGCGGCGAGTATCCGGCATTTCCGCTGCACATCGAGATTTATCCGTACCTGCGCTCACCCGGCAAGCTCAAGTACCTCGCGGGCACGGAGCAGGGCGCGGGCGAGTTCGCCAATGACAACTTCCCCGAGCGGGCGGCTGCCGACTTGCGGGCCGTTCAACTGTGAAGGCTATTTCACTGTGAAAGAGGTGGAGCTTTGAAGACGCCAGAAACTTACCAATCGGTCTTCGGCGGTGAGCCGGAAGTCGTTGCCAGTGCGCCGGGGCGGGTCAATTTGCTGGGCGAACACACCGATTATCAGGGCGGTTTCGTGCTGCCCACCGCCATTCCTCAGCGGGCCACCGTCAGCTTGGGGCGCAACGGCACACAGCAGCACCGTCTTCGCAGCGCCAACCTCAACCACACGCTGGACGTTCCGGTGGGTGAGGTTGGCAGCAGTTTCGCGCCGTACCTGACCGGCTGCTTCGAGCTGAGCGGTGTCACCGAGGGCCTCAACGCCTTTATCTTCAGCACGGTTCCCAGCGGCGGCCTGAGCAGCAGCGCGGCGCTGGAGGTGGCGGCGCTGCGGGCACTGCGCGAGTTGTACGGGCTAGCGCTGGACGACGTGGAATTGGCCTTGCGTGGCGTGCGGGTTGAACACGAATTTGTGGGCGTGATGTGCGGCGTGATGGATCAGATGGCTTCCAGCCTTGCCGACACCAAAACGCTGCTGCTGATCGACACCCGCACGCTGGAACGCCGCGCCGTGCCGCTGCCGGAGGGGTCGGAGGTGCTGGTGCTCGATTCCGGCGTGCCGAGGCGGCTGGCCGAGTCGGGCTACAACGAACGCCGCGCTCAAGTAGAGGAAGCTTGCCGCTTGCTGGGCGTGCCGCAACTGCGCGACGTGCTGAGCGTTGCCGAGCTGAGCGGTTTGCCGGAGCTGCTTGGGCGGCGTGCCCGCCATGTGGTCAGCGAAAACGCCCGCGTGCTGGCCGCCCTCAGCGCCAATGCCGCCGAGTTTGGCCGCCTGATGAACGCCTCGCACGCCAGTTTGCAGATCGATTATGAAGTCTCACACCCGCAGGTCGATGAATTGGTGGCGCTGCTGCAAGCCCATCCGCAGGTCTACGGCGCTCGGATGACCGGAGCCGGATTCGGCGGCGCGGTGGTGGCGCTGATCCACGAAGGTGCGGCGGGTCTGGCCAGCAACGTCTTGTTCGACTACCACGAGCAAACCGGCGTGCGCGGCGTGCAGGTGGTGCCTTAGCCCTGATCTCCGTGTTCTCAACCCTTCCCTTCCCACTCTTTCCCTCACGAGGCTCCAACATGACCACACCCCACCACCACTGGACGCTGGACGTTCATCCTTCTGAGCTGCGTGTGCTGACCAACGGCTACCAATCGTGGAGCGAGGCCGAGCTGCGCCCACTGACTGAAACCCAGACGCGGGCCAGCTTGGAATGGATGATCGACCAGGGCCAAGACCCCGCCTTCCCACCCAGCGGCGAGGCGGGTGTCTGGCGCAGTCACAGCCTCTTGGCCCTGATTCGGCCTGGCGGCGGCGGCTGGGTCGGTGCTCAGCTTGACGCCGCCCACACCTTTGCCCACTGGGAAGTGCGGGCGGCGGGCGAGCAAGTCCTCGTCACCTGCACGCTGGAAGGCCCGGACGTTGCGGTGGCCTGGGAAGAAACCAGCAACGTGATCGGCACCGTGGAGCGCCTCAGTGCTCAGCTCGGCCAGAGCATGCACGCCCGCACGCCAGCGCCGCTGCGGGTGTGGTGCAGTTGGTATAGCTACTACCGCAGTGTCACGCTGGACAACATGCTCGACAATGCCCGCCTCGCCAAGCAACACGGCCTGCCCTTTGACGTCTTCCAGCTCGACGACGGCTTTCAAGCCGATTTGGGCGACTGGACAGAGCCGAGTGAGCAGTTTGGCGGCCACGCCAAAGACCTGCCCGCCGAACTCCGCAAACTCGGCTTCCGTGCCGGGCTATGGCTGGCTCCCTTTTTGGTGGGGCCAAATTCTAAACTGTTTGCCGCTCATCCGGATTGGCTGCTCAAAAACCGGAGCGGCACCCCGCTGCTGTTCGGCCACAACTGGGGTGGTCAGTACGCGGCGCTCGACACCACCCACCCGGAAGTCTTGGTGTGGCTGCGCGAGCTGGCGGCGACTTGCCGGGCCTGGGGCTACGACTACCTCAAGGTGGACTTTTTGTACGCTGCCTCTCATCCGGGTGTCCGGCACGACCCCTCGGTGAGCCGTGCCGAAGCGTACCGGCGGGGCATTCAGGCGCTGCGCGAAGGCTTAGGAGACGACGGCTTTTTGCTGGGCTGCGGCGCTCCCCTGTCGGCCAGCATCGGGGTGATGGACGCCATGCGAACCGGGCCGGACGTGGCTCCCTACTGGGACGACGAAGCGCGGAGAATGCTGCTGGGTGACGGCAGCGTACCGTGCAGCCGCAATGCGCTGCACACCGCTCTATCGCGCTGGTATCAGCAGACTTGGTATCAACCCGACCCCGACGTGATGATTGCCCGGAGAGAACGCAGCTTACTCAGCGATGATGAGCGCGGCGCACTGCTGGGAATGCTGGACGTGATCGGCGGCCTGCGGGCCAGCAGCGACCCGGTGGAAATGCTGGACGAGGCAGGCTTGAGCTTGCTGCGCCAGAGTTTAGAAATCAGCACCCCAGACCGTCCGCTGACGCTGACCGAAAGTCACGGCGGCGCAGTCACGCACTTTTCACGCGGTACCTTCAATTTGCAGGAAACCCCAGCAGATAGAGTTCAGCCGCACAGCTACCGGCCAAACCCCACTTGAGCCAGCTTCAGCGTCCCCGTGCCGGACTGCCCAGCAAAGCCACCAAGCGCTCGACCTGGGCTTGCTGGTTTGCTTCGAGCGTCGCCGCCGCTTCTTTTTGAATGCTGCGCCACGCTTCAAAGCTGCGCTCGGTGGTGTGGGTCACGGCGGCGTTGACGGTGAAGTGCAGGCTCGGTGAGCGCTTCATGGCCGCTTCGATCCCCTCGCCGCGTGCGCCGAGCAGCGCTCCCAGAATGCCTTTTTCTTCGGCGCGGCGCTGCAACTCACGCCTAAGTGCGCGGTCTTTGATGCGTTCAACCACTTCCCAAGCGGCGTCTTGCACCAGTTCGCGGCCCGGCGCGGCCCGGAAAACCTCCACCCACAAGTCCTCACCGCTGCGTCCGGTGCGCTGGGCCAAACCGCTCGGCAACTCGGCCCAGTGGGTTTCAAAGTCGCGGGCGTCTTCGACCAGCACCTTGATCTGGCGGGTTCCGGCTTCCAGCGTGACCCGGTGGCCCTCGGGCAGCACGGCCCAGGCGCTGCGGCCCTGCTCGTCGAGGGCCTGCATGCTGGTGTAAGCGTCAGCGAGCATTTCCGCCGAGTCGCTGGCGCTGCCCAAGCGGGCGCGGTCGGCGTACAGGCCCACAGCGCCGCCGTCTTCCAGCCGGATTTCGTGCTTGACGTGGCGCAGGCCGTAGCCCCAGACCTCGTGGGCGGCGCTCAGGGCGGCGCTGAGTTGCTCGGCGCTCAGGTTGGCCACGCTGAGGTCAGGCAAAGCGGTTCTGAGCAGGCCTTGCAGCGCCTGAGTGGCCGAGCCGCTGATGGCCGAAACGGGGGCGGTAGAACTTACGTCTTTTTGCACCGCTTCTTTTTTGGGTTTGGTGGCTTGCGTCATCTGGCTCCTTGTGGAGGTGAATTCGGATCGGTGGACATTCACCTCAATTGTTATTCTGTTATATCACAAGTGGGGATGTTTTATTCGGTATTTGGCGCAGTATGCCGTCTCGCTGTTGGCTTGCTCAGCCATTTACATTAGCGCCGCAGGACTTCCTCGCGGCCCAGTAGCAGTTGGCGCAGGGTGCTGTAACGCTGCTCGATGTCGGCCCTATCGCCTGAATTCTCGGTGACGCGCAGGGCGTCTTCGCGCACCATGTCGGCGTGGCGGCGAATCACGGCGCGGCGCTGTTCGTCGTGGAGGCAGGAGGCCGTCACCGTCAGCACCTCCAAGAGCCGGATAGTGACACTGGGGCTGCCGGCTCCGTACTGGCGGATCATGTCAAACATGCGGGCCAGCAGACCCTCAAAGTCGGTCACGGGCATCACCAAGCGCAACTGCTCACCACGGTAAAAAATGCCATCAGGCCAGCGGCGATCTTGCAAGCTGCACAGCGCGTCACCAAAGCGGTCAATCACGTCGATGGCCGTCACCGGATCATTCACTCCTGGCGACAGGGCGCGGGCCGCCACTTCGCTGAGCTGACGCACGCTGTATTCCAAGTCTTGTCCGGTGGTACGGGTGTCGCCCAAGGTCAGCGCGTCCATCACACCTTTGGGCAGTCTCGGTACGCCCACCGCGATCAGCGAATTGGGAAACACATAATCGCCGGGCCGCACCAACAGCCGCAGCGCCACATGGTCTTGCTCCGTCTTTTTGAGCAGCAACTCGGTGTCGAGCAGTTGCAAGTAACCGCTGCTGGGGGCGTGCAGTTCTTCGCCGCCGTCCCAGAAGTTGTCGGGCGGCGCTCCCGCTCCTGACGAACCCTGATCTTGCTGCTCAGTGGCGTTCATCAAGGCTTGCCGCATATCGTTTCGCAGCGAGTTGACCACCCGCGTCATGCTGATGCTGCCGGTGATGTGAGCGAGGTAATACACCAACATCCCCACACAGGCCAGCCCAAAAACCAGTGCGGCGGTGGTGTTGTAATGCGGAACAAACGGCGGGTCGCCGCCCTGTACGGCCCGGAGGGTATACAGCGAGAAAGCGAACGTAGAAATGAAGGTGCCGAGCGTCAGCTGATTGCCCCTATCGGACGTGAAGTTGCCCAGCAGCCTCGGCCCCATCGAGCCAGCGGCGTAGGAGAGCGCGGCGATGGTGATGGAAAAAACGGTACCGGCCACCCCGATGCTGCTGGCGGCGATGGCCCCCAAGAGGCTCCGCGCCCCCGTTTCGCCGCCGCCATACACAAAGGTCAACCACTTGGGCACCCCGTAAGTCTCTTCGAGTTTGACGCCCAGCTCGGCCAAAACCAGTGCCAGCACCGTCATCACCGCCGGAATAAACCAAAACTGCACCGAGAGTTCGCGCAGGCGAAACAGCAGCCGGTTCACGCCGAGGGCTCTGTGCTGCTTTGACCTGTATTTTGGAGATCAGGCTTTTGGAGATCCGTTTGTTGGGGGCTGGGCGGCGATTGGCCCGCTGACGCTTTGGCGCTCCGCTTATCCTCAAGTTCGAGCTGCTGGCGAGACTCGGGGTTGTCTTTGCGGGCGGGCCAACCTTCGCGCTGCCTGGCGCGGTCGCCGTCCACCGTTTCGGTTTGGTCGTGAAAGAGAATTTGCTGGGTGGGCATCGGCAAGTCTATTCCCGCCGCGATCAGCACGCTCTTGAGCTGCTCCAGCACCTGATCTTGGGCTTCCACCACTTCGCCCCGCTTGGGCGGATCGACCCAAAACCGGATATTCAAATTGACCGAATAATCGCCCAAACTGTCCACCAACACGCTCGGTGCGGGGTCTTTGAGCACGTCGTCAATCTTGCCGATGGTGTCAAGAATCAGTTTTTTGGCCTGTGCAATATCGTCGCCGTAGCCGATACCTACCGAGACGCTCAGGCGGCGGTTGTCGTAAGCGGTATTGACCGTGACGCGGTTGGTATACAAATCTGAATTGGGCACCACCACCAGGCGGTTGTCATAAGTCCGCAGCAAGGTGGCCCGCACCTGAATGTCTTCCACGGTGCCTTCACTGCCGCCGGTCACGATCTGGTCGCCAATGCGGAAGGGGCGGGTAATGAGAATCAAGATGCCTGCCAGGAGATTTTGAAAAATGTCTTTGAAGGCAAAGCCGATGGCCACGCCGCTGACCCCCAGCGCTCCAAACAGTGAGGCCGCCGTCAGTGCGGGGAAAATAATGGTCAGCGCCACCAGCAAGCCGATGCCCAGCACCACCCAAGAAGCAATCCGCGAAAAAACCAGCGCAATGCCTCTGGGTTGTCCGGCCCGCTCGGCCACAGACACCACCGCGTTGCGAACCAGCCGGGCGATAAACATGAACACCAAAAAAAGAACAACCCCAATCAAGAGGTTGGGGATAATCAGTAAGACACTCTGCGCCATGCCTTGAAGCTTGGTCACGATAGCTGATAGGTCGAGGTTCATCTATGCAGCAGAGTAACAAGTCGGGCGCGGCAAGAGGGTATTTTGCGCCCAGAACAGCGGCAAACTCGGCTAACCTTTGCCTTCTTGCCGCCCCAGACGACTTTGCAAGACCACTACCAGCAAGAGAAAACCGCCGCGAATCACGCTTTGCCAGTAGGGCGAGAGCGAGATGATGCCCTTGCCGTTTTCAAAATTGAGGATGTTGAAAATGAGGCCCAGCAGCATCGCGCCGACCAAGGTTGACCAAACGCTGCCCACTCCGCCGGTCAGCAGCGTGCCGCCGACCACCACGCCGGCAATCGCCGAGAGTTCCCAGCCCAGTCCCTCGGTGGGCTGCCCCGCGCCGAGTTGAGCTGCCAGAATCATGCCTGCTAAGCCTGCCAGCGCCCCCGACAGCACATAAACGCCCAGCTTGATGCGGCCCACGTTCAGGCCCATCAGCTTGCTGGCGTCCTCGCCGCCGCCGATGGCCAGCGCGTGGCGGCCAAACGGTGACGAGCGCAGGGCAATGCCGCCGATCACAAAGGCAATAATCATAATCACGCCTGGCACCGGCAGCCGTAAAAAGTCGCCCTGCCCCAGCCATGTCAGGGCGGTGTTGCCGGGGTCGATGCCCACCCCGCTTTGGTTGCGGGCCAGCAGCAGCGCCATCCCCCGCGCTCCCAGCAAAGTGGCTAGCGTGGTGATGAACGGCTGGATGTTGAGGCGAGTGATCACCAGCCCGTTGATCAGGCCCACCAGACCGCCTGCTGCCACCGCGCCCAGTACCGCCACGACCACGCCGTAAGGGCTCAGCAGCGCCGCCACCACGCTCGACATCGCCACCACGCTGCCCACCGAGAGGTCGATGCCGCCAGTGATGATCACGAAACACATGCCCAGCGAGATGAGGCCGAACATCGAGTTGTAGCGCAAAAAAGTGGAGAAATTGTACTCGCTCATAAAGCCGGTGTAGCGCAGCGCCCCAAAAACAATCAGCAAAATCAGGGTGGCCAGCACCCCGTACTGACTCAGAGCGCTCAGCAGTTGGGTGCGCCCAGGGTTGGCGCGGGCGGCTTTGCGGTCAGTGGACAACATTCATTCCCTCCGGCGGCGCTGCTGCAAAGCCACCGCGACGACGATAATGGCGGCCTTGACCACCAGCGCGGCGGCGTCCGGCACACCTTTGGCCAGCAAGGTAAAGCGGATCAGTTGAATAATCAGCGCCCCGAACAGCGTTCCCAGTACCTGCGCTTTGCCGCCGGAGAGGAGCGTGCCGCCCACCGCCACCGCCGCGATGGCGTCGAGTTCCATGTTCTGCCCGACCTGATTGGCGTCCGAACTGGAGTTGATGGCGATGACGATCAGCCCGGCGATACCGGAAAGCAGCCCGCTGATGCTGTATACCCACAGCTTGACCTTTGAGACCGGAATGCCCGACAGCCCCGCCGCCGTTTCGTTACCGCCAACAGCCAGAACCGAGCGGCCAAATACCGTGCGCTTGACCACCCAGTACGTTACCGCCACGATGATCAGCATCAAGATGACCTGAAAGGGAATCCCGAAGGGGCGGCCCAGCCCGATGTAGGTAAAAGCGGGCGTGCTGAAGCTCTGAAGCTGCCCGTTGGTGATGACCTGCGCGATGCCGCGTCCGGCGATATACAGCACCAGCGTGGCGACAATCGGCTGGAGCTTGAGCCGAGTCACAAACAGGCCGTTGAGCAGGCCGAACGCTCCGGCCACCAGCACCGGCAGGATGAAGGCCAGCAGGATGCCCAGCCACTGCAAGTTGGCGAAGGCCGGACTGAGGAAAATCAGTGGAGCCAGCACGCCGCTGATGGCCATCAATGATCCCACCGAAAGGTCAACGCCGCCGGTGGCGATCACCAATGTCATGCCCATCGCCACGATGATAATGGTGGCCACCTGCGTCAAATTGACGTTGAGGGTCTGCACACTCAGAAAGTAAGGCGTGAAGAAGGCGTTGAAAATGAGCAGCGCTGCCAGAATCAGGATGCTGGCCCGCACCTGCTTGAGGTCGGCCAGCAGGCCTTGCCAGCCGCTGCTGCCCCGCATGGAGCGGGCCGCGCTCACGCGACCACCGACTGAGTTGGAGGCTGGGTGGGCGGTTTGGGCGCGTCTTCCGGCTCCAGGCCCTGCGCCATGGCGTGCAGCAGTTGCGGTTCGGTGATGCTCCCGCCCGATAAGTTCGCTACCGTTTTGCCGTCGCGCAGCACCGTGACGTGCTGGCAGCCCTCGATCAGTTCCTCAAGTTCGCTGGAAATCATCAGCACCCCTAGACCCTCTTGGGCCAGCTCACCGATGAGGCGCTGAATCTCGGCTTTCGCGCCCACGTCGATGCCGCGTGTCGGTTCGTCCAAAATCAGCAATTTGGGGTTCATGGCCAGCCAGCGGGCCAGCAGCACTTTTTGCTGGTTGCCGCCTGACAATTCGCGGATCGGCTGATCCGGGTCGCTGGTTTTGATGCCGAGCTGGGCAATGAAGCGCTCGACGACCTCGGCCTGCTGCTGGGTGTTGACCACGCCCGCTTTCGATAAGCGCGGCAGCAAAGCCAAAGTCAGGTTCTCGCGCACGCTGAGTTCCGGCACGATGCCCTCGCCCTTGCGGTCTTCGCTGCAAAAGCCCAGACCCGCTTTAATCGCCTCGCTGGGGCTGCGGAAGTGGATCGGCTGCCCCGCGAAGCGTACTTCTCCCCCGTCTGCCTGATCGGCCCCGAAAATCACGCGGGCCAGTTCGCTGCGGCCCGAACCGAGCAGACCTGCCAGGCCCACCACCTCACCCTCCCCAACTTCCACCGACGCGCCCGAGAGCCGGGTGCCGCGCACGACGCTGCTGGCCGACAACAGGGGACGCGCCGCCTTGCTAGTCTCACTCCGTACGAAGCCGGTCTGCGCTCCGACATTCTTGATCTCGCGGCCCAGCATCTGCTCCACGAGTTGCAAGCGGCTGATGTCGCTCATATTTCCGGCGAAGACGGTGCGCCCGTCGCGCATCACCGTGATGCGGTCGCATACTGCGTAGAGTTCATCTAAGCGGTGAGAGACGAAGATCACCGAGACGCCCCTTTGTTTGAGGCCGCGAATCACCCCGAACAAAGTTTCGACCTCGCGCTCGTTGAGGCTGCTGGTCGGCTCGTCCATGATGACCAGTTGAGCCTGAATAGAAACGGCGCGGGCCAGCGCCACCATCTGCTGAATGGCAGTGCTGAAACTGCCCAGCGGTCTTCTGACATCCAGCTCAATGCCCAACTCCGTGAGCAGGCGGGCGGCCTCGGCGTTCATGGCGGGCCACTGAATCAGGCCAAAACGCTTCGGTTCACGGCCCAGAAAAATATTCTCGGCCACACTCCGCAGCGGCACCAGATTGACTTCCTGATAAATGGTGGCGATGCCGCCGCGCTGGGCCGCCAGGGGTGAGGCAAAATCTACCGCCGCGCCCGCGAAGGTAATGCTGCCGCCGTCGCGCCGGTAAGCGCCGGTCAGCACTTTGATGAGGGTGCTTTTGCCGGCACCGTTCTGGCCGATCAGGGCGTGAACCTCGCCGCCAGCGATGCTCAGGGAGGCGTTGTCAAGGGCTTTGATACCCGCGAAGGCTTTTTGAATGTTTTGCATATCGAGCAGCAGCTTGCCAGTCGGAGCCGAAGAAACAGAAGGGGCAGCAGTCAAAGGCGCTTCTCCTTGAAATTGATTTGGAAGGACGTTGAGGAAAGAAAGCGGAGTGGCGCGGCCCGTTCACTGTGCGCTTGATTCATTGTGCCCTCTATTCAGACAGCCAAACCGGCGGATTTATTTCAGAAATTTTGTTCTAGCAAGGTTTTTCTGGAAAGGGTTTCAGCAAAAACTGCGTCACGCGGGCAAGGCGTGACGCAGCAAAGCACTCAGAACCCTAAAAACTCAGTACGCGCTGGCGAGTCCCGCTTTGGCGGATTGCGGCGTGTAGTCGCGGTCAGCGTTGATGATCTTGGCCGGGAGTTTCTTGCCTGCCGCGTAGTCTTTGAGGGTGGCAAACGCCTTGGGGCCAAAGCGCGGGTTGCACTCCACGACGTAGTTGATCTTGCCGTCCACGACCATCTGCACCGCTTCTTTACCGCCGTCAATCGACAGCACCAAGATGTCTTTGCCGGGTACCTTGCCCGCAGCTTGAATCGCCGAGACCGCGCCGATGGCCATTTCGTCGTTGTGGGCGTAAATGACATTGGCTTCAGGGTGGGCTTGCAGCAGCGTTTCAGCGACCTGACGGCCCGTGTCGCGGGCGAAGTTACCGCTCTGGCTGGCGACGATCTTGAACTTGGAATTCTTGGCGATCACGTCGTCAAAGCCCTTTTTGCGGTCGTTGGCGGGGCTGGCTCCGGTGGTGCCTTCCAATTCGATGATGTTGGTCTTGCCTGCCGCGTTTTTGATCAGCCAATCGGCGACCCGCTGGCCTTCTTTGATGAAGTCCGAGCCGACGAAGGTGACGTAATCGGTGCCCGCTTTGGACAGAGCGGGATCAATGTTGCGGTCGAGCAAAATCACCGGGATTCCGGCTTTGCGGGCTTCGGCGACCACCGGGGCCAGCGGCTTGTCCTCGCGCGGTGCAAGGAAAATGGCGTCGACTTTCTGGGCAATCATGCTGCGCATATCGGCGACTTGTTTGGCTGTCGAACCGGCGGCGTCAGTGTAGACGAGCTGGTGGCCGAGTTTCTTGGCTTCGTCCTGCATGCTCTTGGTCTGGGCAATGCGCCAGGGGTTGTTGCTCTCGGTCTGGGCAAAGCCGACTTTGTAGCTGGCTTTTTGCGCCAACTTGGGCAGCATGGTTTGGGCCAAGACGGTGCCGGTGACGAGGGCCAGGGCCAACGTGGCGAGTTTCGCGGGTCGTTTCATAATTCTCCCTTGCATGCGAAATCCAACTTCTGCTGAAAAAACCAGTTGGGTTGAAGTTCGCCGAGACGGCTCCGTAAAGAGAGGAGCGCTTTAGAAAAGCGGCCTGATTTGAGCTGATTTGACTTGTGGGGATTGAACAGCGCAAAGTTACCAAAATCTCCCGAAAATGTCAACTTTTTTTGACTTAATGAGGCTTTGATCGTCTTCTGACTTATCCTGATGAGCCGTATTGGTTAAGCAAAGCGGCCCCGATTCCTGCCTGCTGATGGGTTCGGAAGCCCACTCAAACATCAGTTTTGCTTCTTAGCAGGCTTTTTAATAGAGTTGAATTCTGGCGTGCTGTCAGCAACCGATCTTGCATTCCCACCATTAAACTTGTAAGTTTGGTGGGTATCCGCAGGTACACCGGACTGCGGCTTAGGAGGAAAAGCTATGCCGATTGCAGGGAGCCGCAGGTTGGTGGCAGAAGGGCAGCGGGCGCTGGCGATCATTCGCGCTGTGGACAGCGAAACGCGGCTCTCGATGCTGAGTCTGCTGTCACACAGCCCCATGAACGTCAGCGAACTGACGGCGGCGATTGGTTTGCCGCACTCCACCGTCAACTTCAACCTCAAGCTTCTGGAAGCTGCTGGCCTGCTCGACATTCAGTACATGCCCGGCACACGCGGGCGGCAAAAACTGATCAGCAAACGCTACGAAGAAATTTTGATTCAGCTTCCCGGCGCGGCCATCAGCGCCCAGCCAAACGTCGTGGAAATCTCGATGCCTATCGGCAATTACCGCTTTTCGGATGTGGCGGCGACTTGCGGGTTGGCCACCGAGTCCAA
Organism: Deinococcus psychrotolerans; assembly: GCF_003860465.1. Taxonomy (NCBI): domain Bacteria; kingdom Thermotogati; phylum Deinococcota; class Deinococci; order Deinococcales; family Deinococcaceae; genus Deinococcus; species Deinococcus psychrotolerans. The sequence goes on along the minus strand of NZ_CP034185.1, from coordinate 90,255 downwards.
ATTGATCGGCATGGTGGATGACCCGCGCTCCTTTTTTGAGCCGGAACATGTCTTTGCCCAGATCATCTGGTTTCGGCACGGTTCGCTGGGCTACGAGTTTCCCAACAACTTGCCGCACGGAGCCGAAGCGGCTGAATTGGAAGTTTCGTTTGAACTCTGCTCGGAAGCGCCGGAACACGACCTCGACTGGCCCTCGGACATTACGGTCTGGCTCAACGGCACCGAGATCGGCACTTGGACGAGTCCGGCGGATTTTGGTGGCAGCCGGGGCAAACTCACGCCGCTGTGGTGGCCGATCAATCACAGCCAGTACGGCGTCCTCAAGCGCTTCAAGGTTAACCGCGAGGGCAGTTTCATCGACGGCAAACAGGTCAGTGACGTGACGCTCTCGGCCCTCGACTTGATGGCCCAGCCGCAGATTCAGCTCAAAATCGGAGTCAAGTCTGGCGCTCGGCACCAGGGCGGCGTCAACTTGTACGGGCGCAAATTCGGCAACTGTGAGCAAGACATTTTGATGCGGCTGTGGTACGAGTTCAGGGAAGGTGAGCGCCCTTACGTCATCAAATAGCGGGTGATCCGTGTCTAGGCCCGCTCATCATTTTCCGCTAGACTCACTTTTGAAAACTGGCTCGACCGGCACCAGCGGCCATACGCTGACTTGGAGGAGACTGCTAATTACGCGGTCTCCTGCTTTCGTGTCCCGGTTTGACAAGCTGCCCGCTTCCCTTTTCTCCGCTCTCTCGTTTTTGAGCTTCTGGCTCCTTTTTGGACGGACTTATGCACGAAACACTTTTGCACGCTTCAGCGGCTTTACCGCCCACCACCGAACACCAGACCCTCCTCGATTTGCTGGGTATTCACCTCAGCGGCGGCAGTCTGACGGCTTTGGCAGTGGCCCTCTTTATCCTGACCTACGCCATGATCTTGCTCGAAAAATACGTTCACCGCACGGTGGCCGCACTGCTGGGAGCCTGCTTGGTGATGGTGCTGGGTATTCTGACGCCCGACCAGGCCTGGGGCAGCATCGATTTCAACACCATCTTTTTGCTGTTCGGCATGATGAACATCGTCAATGTGCTGAGCCGCAGCGGCTTTTTTGAGGTGGTGGCGCGGCGGGCGATGGTGCTGACCAAAGGCAATCCGGCGCGGGTGCTGTGGATTTTTAGTGTGCTGACCGCCGTGTTCAGCGCTTTTCTCGACAACGTGACCACCGTGCTGTTTATGGCTCCGGTGGTGGTGACGGTGGCGCTGCGGCTGGGCCTCAAACCTATTCCCTACTTGATCGCGGTGATTTTGGCCAGCAACACCGGCGGCACCGCCACGCTGGTGGGCGACCCGCCCAACATCATCATCGGCTCGGTGGCGGGCAAGGGCTTCGGGGAGTTTTTGGTCAATGTCGGGCCTTACGCGGTGCTGGCCAGCGCCATCGGCATCGCGCTGATGCACCTGCTGATGCACTGGCGCGGCGAGATGAGCAGCACCGGCAGCGCTGAGAAACTGAGGGCGGTGCTGGCCGACGAAACGCCCATTCGCACCGACCCCAGACTTATGAAACAGGCGCTGGGCGTCTTCGCCGTCACGCTGTTTCTGTTTATCGTGGGCCACCCTTTCGGACTGGAAGCGGGCCTGGTGGCGCTCACCACCAGCACCTTTTTGATGCTGATCGCTGACATGACGCCGGTCGAGCTGTTTGAGCAAGTCGAGTGGACGACCTTGCTGTTTTTCATGGGCTTGTTTATCGTGGTGGGCGGCCTAGAGCATGTCGGCGTCTTTGAGACGGTGGCGGCGAGCCTCACCAACTTGATCGGCAACGACATGGGGCTGGGTATTCTGGTGGTCGGCTTTGCCAGCGCCCTGATCAGCGGACTGGTGGACAATATTCCCTTTACCATCAGCATGGCGAGTGTGCTCAGAGAGCTGCAAGGCACGCTGGGCGAGGTGATGAATCCGCTGTGGTGGGCGCTGAGCCTCGGCGCGTGCTTGGGCGGCAACTTGACCCTCATCGGTGCGTCGGCCAATATTGTGGTGGCCGACATCGCCGCCCGCGAAGGGCACCCGATGGGCTTTGGGCAATTTATGCGCTACGGCACGCCGGTTGCGCTGGTGACAGTGATCGTGGCATTGGGGTTATTTTACTTGGTATTTCAGGCCACTCACTAGACCACCAGCTCAATAAGGACATGACTGATGCGAATTCTCGATCTCACTGCCATTTTGGTCAGCCTCACGGCGGCGCTGACGTTCCTGAACGCCCGCTACCTCAAGCTGCCCACTTCCATAGGTATTACCATCGGCGGCCTGATCGTCAGTTTGGTTGTTTTCGGCTTGGTTGAACTCGACGTGCCTTTTGCCAGAGACGCCGTGGAATTGGTGCGTGGCATTCAGTTCAGCGACTTCGTTTTTGAAGGCGTGCTGTCGTTCCTGCTGTTTGCTGGAGCGCTGGGTGTCAACTCGCCTGCGCTGTGGAGTTTGCGCGGCCCGGTGATCTCCTTTGCACTACTCTCCACCGCTCTTTCCATCGCTTTAGTGGGTGGCGGGATGTATTTGCTGCTGGGTTTGTTCAATCTAGATATTCCGCTGGTGTACTGCTTACTGTTTGGCGCACTGATCTCGCCCACCGACCCCATCGCGGTGCTGGGGATGCTCAAGGAAGCCAAAGTGCCCAAGCGCATCGAAACGTTGGTGGCCGGAGAAAGCCTGTTCAACGACGGCGTGGGCGTAGTGGCCTTTGCGGTGCTGGCGAGTGTGGCGGCGGTAAGTCAGGTTGGAGGCAGTCATGGCGCAGGCGGACACGGCCCGGAGCTGAGCGTGGCAGGCGTGGCCGGATTTTTTGCCCAAGAAGCGCTGGGCGGCCTCGTGTTGGGGGCCGTGCTGGGCTATATCGCCTGGCTGGCGCTGAGGGCGCTCGACGACTTTGTGGCCGAGGTGCTGGTGACGCTCAGCTTGGTGCTGGCCTGCACGGCAGTCGCCACTCAACTGCACGTTTCCGCGCCGCTGGCCGCCGTCGCCGCTGGTCTGTTGGTCGGCTCGCTGAATGACCGGGTTCCCTCGGCGCTGTCGGCCCGCGAGCGCTACGAGGGCTTCTGGCACCTGACCGACGAACTGCTCAACATCTTCTTGTTCGCGCTTTTGGCTTTAGAAGTGGTTGCGGTGCGCTTCAGCGTTCAGTCGCTGTTGTTGGGCGCTTTGGCTATTCCTTTGGTGCTGCTGGCCCGCACCATCAGCGTGCAGATTCCAATTTCGGTGCTCAGGCGGCGGCATGAGTTTTCGCCGTTTACCCGCCGCCTCATGATCTGGGGCGGTCTGCGCGGGGCCATCAGCGTGGCGCTGGCTTTCAGCGTTCCGGCGGGCAAGGAGCGTGATTTATTTTTGGTGATGACTTACGTGGTGGTGGTGTTTTCCATTGTGGTGCAGGGCCTAAGCGTGGGTCGGCTGGCCGCCAAAGCAGGCGCAGATCATGAAGCCCGCGAGCGACCCGCAGAGAACTGAGCGGCTTTTCAGGCTCAGGGTTCAGCTCCCGTCTGACCAGCAGGAGCGGGCTTTTCCGTTTCCGGAGTTTCCTGTTCGGCTGCGTCTTCACTGGAGTGTTCGATTTGTTCGATGACCTTCAAGATCGAATGGGGGTCGCTGGCCTGCTGCATCACGTCGGCTTCTTCGTCCAGGCGGTCGCGCACGCTGGGCAGGTCGCGGCGAAGTTCTTCGAGCAGGGCCACGATTTTGGCGCTGCGCTGCTCGGTCAGCAAAATGATTTGCAGTTGCAGTTGCGAGCGCTGCTCGGCGAGGCCAGCTTGCCGCGCCTGTGAAATCAGCACGGTGGAGGTGATCACCAGTCCCAGGACGCCGATCAGTCCCTGCAACCAAAAAAAAGGCGGGCTGTCCCAAGATCGGTGGACAAAAAAGTGAAGATTGAGATTGAGGACAATCCACATCAAAAACACCGTCAGCGCCGTGAAGATGAAATTGGGGCGGCTCAGCAGGCGGGCGAAGCGCTCCACCGGGCGGTGTAGGGTGGTCAGGTTGGCCTGCGACTGCTGTTCCATCAAGGTATGGATGGCCGCGTTTTGCGAGAGCAGTTGCTCCAATCTAGAATCAGGCGAGGAGTCGGGTCGGGAGTCGGTGAGCGTCACATCCTGTATTGTCACCGTTTTGCCCTGATCCAATGCTGACCATTCGCCCAGTAGACCCACTTCTCAGACGCTGAGTCTCCCAAGAGTGCCTAAGAACAAAGCAACTTCATTCGACTCTCCCCAAAAAGTGAGGTATACATGACCCCCTCTCCCCTTTCTGACTCCGATGTAGTCATCGTTTCCGCCGTTCGTACTCCGATTGGCAGCATTCGCGGTGCACTTTCCAGTGTGCGGCCCGACGACTTGGCCGCCCACATCATCAAGGCGGCTGTGGAGCGCAGCGGCGTCAACCCCAGTGACATTGAGGAAGTGATTCTCGGCTGCGCCAACCAAGCGGGAGAAGACAACCGCAACGTGGCGCGGATGGCCGCTTTGCTGGCGGGATTGCCGCAAACGGTGGCGGGCCTGACGGTCAACCGGCTATGCGCTTCGGGCCTGAGCGCTCTCAACACTGCCGCCCGCGCCATCAAAAACGGAGACGGTGAGGTGTATGTGGCGGGCGGAGTCGAGAGTATGACCCGCGCTCCGCTGGTGATGCCCAAGGGCTCGGCAGCGTTTGCGGGCGGTAACGTCACCGCCTACGACACCACGCTGGGCTGGCGCTTTCCGAATCCGGCGATGGAAGCCCTCTTTCCGCTGGAGGCAATGGGCCAGACTGCCGAAAATATCGTGCAGCAAAGCCGCGAGGGAACTTACGAGGGCGGCGAGATCAGCCGTGAAGATCAGGACGCCTTCGCGCTGGAGTCGCAGCGGCGCACCCTGGAGGCCATCAACGCTGGGCGGTTCAAAGACCAGATCGTGCCGGTACCGATTCAGAGCAAAAAGGGCACGACCCTCTTCGACACCGACGAGCATCCCCGTCTCAAAAAAGTGGGCGAACGCTTTGAACTCGCCACCGACTTGGAGACGCTGGCCAATCTCAAGCCTGCTTTCCGCAAGGGCGGCAGCGTCACGGCGGGCAACGCTTCGGGCCTCAACGACGGAGCGGCGGCGCTGGTGCTGATGAGCGCCAAGAAAGCGCGGGAGCTGAACCTTGAGCCGTTGGCCCGCTGGGTGGGCGGCGCGGCGGCGGGCGTAGACCCCCGCGTCATGGGCCTCGGCCCTATTCCCGCCACCCGCAAAGTGCTGGAGCGCACCGAGCTGAGCGTTCAAGACTTAGATCTGGTGGAACTCAACGAAGCCTTCGCTGCACAGGCGCTGGCCTGCATCCGTGAATTGGGCCTCGATCCGGCCAAAGTCAACGTGAACGGCGGAGCGATTGCGCTGGGGCATCCGCTGGGCATGTCGGGGGCGCGGCTGGCGGTGGCCCTTGTTCACGAACTGCGGGCGCGGGGTCAGCGCTACGGTCTGGCGACGTTGTGCGTAGGCGTCGGGCAGGGCGAGGCGGCGATTTTGGAAGCGTTGTAGAGGGAATTTCAGAGTCTCGGCTCGCCGCGCCGGAACTCCACCACCACTTTTAGGCCGCTGGGCTGGCTGTTTTCAAAGCTCAGTTCGGCGGCGTGGACTTTGGCGGCGCGGTGGACGATGGCCAGCCCCAGACCATTGCCCTCTCCGACGCGGGCAGCGTCCACGCGGTAAAACGGCTCGGCCAAGCGGGGGAGCGCGGCGCTCGGTACACCGGGGCCAGCGTCACTGACTTCTAAGCGCACCAGTTCAGACTCGCCCACGACGCAGACCTGCATGTCGGCTCCCTGTCCATGCCGGAACCCATTTTCGATCAGGTTTTCAACCAAATGGGTCAGCAAGGTCGCGTCTCCCAGCACGGTGGTGTCGCCACGCGTTTCAAAATCCAGCTGCACATCTGGGGTGCGCTCGCGCAGGCGGTCCACCACTTCTCCGGTGAGGTGGGCCAAACTCAGCGGCAAGGTTTGTACTTCCCGCTCGCCGCCTGCCAGCAGCAGCAGATCATCGGTCAGCCGCCGCATTCTTTCGATGTCGGAAAGTGCTTCGCCGATGTCCTCGCGCAGCTCGATCGGCGTGCGTGGCCCGGCCAGCGCTCCTTGCAAGCGGGTCTTGAGTGCTGCCAGCGGGGAGCGCAGGTCGTGGGCCGCCGCTTGAGTGAACTCGGCCTCGCGCTCGCGCAGATCGGCAAGCTGGGCAAAGGTGACTTGCAAGGTGCGGGCCAGCCGTCCCAATTCGTCGGGCTGGCCCGCGCCGGGCAGCGCCAAACGCAAATTGCCCTCACGGCCCAGCCGAGCGGCCACCGCTTCGAGTTGTGCTAGTGGCCGCAGCAGCCGCCCGGTAAAAGCAAAACTCAGCAGCGCCACCAGCAGAGTCGCCGTCGGCACAGTGATCGCCAGCGCCCGCAGGTAGGCCCGCAGCGGGTTGAGAACGCCGAGCAGGTCGCTGGCCAGTTGCGCGGTGGCGGGCTGCCCACTGAGATCCATCGACGCGATCAGCACATTGTGTTTGGCCAGCGGCCGGTAGCCCAGCGACTCGGTGAGCGCAATGGCAGGGAAATTGTTGGTTTGCGCCACGATTTTTCCAGCGCTCAGCACCCGGATGTCCACGTTCCGGGGCAAGGCGGTAAGTTTGAGCGGCGCAGTGCCGGAGCGCAGTTGAGCCTCCAAACTGGTTTCCAGGGTGGGCACCAGCATCTCCAAGCGCTCATGCTCAGAAAGCGATAAAAAAGAGCGCAGCGCCAAAAACTGCACGCCCGCCACCACCACCACCACCAGCGCCGTGACCAAAGCCATGCCCAGCGCCAAGCGCAGCCGGATATTCACGGCACCCGGTAGCCCAATCCACGCGAACTCAGCAGCATCTCGGCGGCCAGCTTGCGGCGCAGGTAACTGACGTACACGTCCACCACCCGCGCCGCGCCGCTGAAATCCGGCCCCCAGACTTTAGAGAGCAGTTCTTCGCGGCTAAACCAGCGGCCCTTAGACAGCACCAGGGTTTCGAGGAGAGCGTATTCGCGGGCGGTCAGGCCGACCAACTCGCCTTGCCACCAGACTTGCCGCTGCCGGGCGTCAAGGAGGCCCGCGCCCTCACCGAAGGGCATCTGGGCCGTGCGGGCGACTTCACCGCGCCGCACCACTGCCCGCAAGGTAGCCAGCAGCTCTGGAAGTTCAAACGGCTTGACCAAATAAGCGTCACCTCCGATGTCGAGTCCTTCCACGCGGTCTTCAAGGGCGCTGCGGGCCGTCAAAAAGACAATAGGAACGCGGTTGTCGTCTGCCCTGAGGCGGCGGGCCAGTTCAAACCCGCTTAGGCCCGGCAGCATCACGTCTAGGAGCAGCGCGTCGTAATTGCCGGAGTTCGCCGCTGCCAAGCCGCTCTGGCCGCTGACTTCCAGCTTGACCTGATGGCCCGCTTCGCTGAGCGCCCGCGCGGTGGGCTGGGCGATTCGCCCGTCGTCTTCAACCAGCAGCAGCCGCACCGATCACCCACCCCCCTACCTGATTCTCCGCGCTCAACATGGCCTTACCTTAATCGCTTCCCGTCCAGCCAGCGTGAGCAAACCCCGAATGGGGAGCTTGAGCGGCGCTTGAGAGGCGGTTCAGTCATCAGCTCAAACTTGATTTTGCTGCGTGGCTGCGCGGCGCTCGCGGCTGCTTGTCAGTGCCATCACCACGAATCCAGCTTCCAAGAGCAGCGAGATGATTCCGGCGGGTTCGCCCCAGTTGCCGATATCGCCTTTGGCATTGGGCAAACCGACGCTGCGGGTCAGAACGAAAAAAAGGATGGCTCCCGCCGAGATGAGGCCGCCCAGCCAGTATCCGGCCCGCCACAAACTGGACATCAGCCACGCGCCTGCCGCGCCGCAGCCGACCACCAACAAGATGTAGAGCCAGCCCAGATACGGCGTTTCGCCCAGTTTGTCAGGAATGTCGCGAAAGTGAATCCAAGCGATGCCCGCCAACAAAGCCAAGCCCAGCCAATGCCGCCAAAGAGAAGAAGCAGTCGAGTTCATAGTGGTCTCCAAAAAGAAGAGCCTTATCTCGGGCGCTCTCCAAGCTGTATCACAACAGCGCAGTGTTGGCCCAGCGTTAGAAATACTTTTCATCAAGAAAGTGTGAATATTTGGCGGGTTCACGCAAACTTGAGACCGCGTTGAAACGGCCTTCAGTCAATCTTCAGGCGGCCTTAAATCGTCTCTTTCTCTTACTTTCGTCTAACACAGCCTGTTTAAGTTCAGTGCCAGTTGAGTTTCTTCGATCGCTGAAGTACTCACGGAGGATAGATGAACGCAAAAACAATTCTTTTGGTTTCTTCACTTTTAGTCGGCTCCGCTTTGGCAGGCGGTGCGGGAGCCCAGAGCAGCACCAAGTTGCCGGTCAACCAGTTCACTACCCTGCCCAAGAGTGGTACTGACGACCTCTCCAAGTCGACCAAAGCCTTGCAGGCGACCCTGACCGAGTTGCAGGCGCTCCAACTCCAGACCAAGCAGGCCCACTGGAATGTTTCCGGCACCTTATACTACCCGATTCACCTTCTTCTTCAGGAGCACTATGAGGGCGTCGCCAAGTACGCTGACGACGTGGCCGAGCGCCTACTCTCAGTGGGCAGCTCCAGCGACGGACGCGCTCCGACCATCGTGCAGACCTCGGGCCTCCCCGAAATCCCCGGCGGCTTCCTCGATGACGCCCGGGTGCTGAGCTTTTTCACCACCCAGTACCAGACGGTAGGCGCACGCCTCAAAATGCGGATCGACGACATCGAAAAAGTGGATCCGACCAGCGCCAACTTGCTGCAAGAAGTCGAAAGCGGCATCGAGAAATACCAGTGGCAAGTCCGCGCCACATTCCAACAGACCAACACCGACCCCAACACCGGAGCCGACATCAACGGCGGCAAGCCGGTCAGCCTGCCGGGCAAATAAAGTCAGCCGACTTTAGATCAGCCGTTTCAGAACAATCAAAGCTGGAACGTGTCTTTTTTACTGGACATGTTCCAGCTTTTTCGTTGTTAAAGGTTCTTTACACTGGTGAGAAGCAGTTCCGAAACTGAACACTCGCCAAGCTGCTGCACCTGCACGACCCGTCTGCCGGAGATGTCACGTAAGATGGTCAGTGAGATGAACGTGGCCGACTTGAGCTTGAGTAAGTTGAAAGTGAATAGCACCCACTCCAGGCGGTTTGGCTGGAGTGGGGCCGTGCGTATTGATCTCGGCGGAGTGCGTCTCAAGTTACCGGCTCATGCTCTTTGCCAAAGGCAGCAGCCATGAGCGAGCATCTAGGCACCGGCTGGGCTTTTCCAGTAGGGCCGGACGCCCGAGGCAGGGTCGGCCTCATCAGCGGCATCCGCGCCGTCGAGCAAGCCATTTTGATGATTTTGATGACCCCCAAAGGTCAGCGGGTGATGAGGCCGGATTACGGCTGCCAAATTCACGAATTGGTGTTTGCGCCCAACGACGCCAGCACGCTGGGCTTGGCGTCTTACTACGTCCACGAAGCCCTCACTGCTTGGGAGCCGCGTATCGAGCTGACCGACGTGGATGCCGACAGCGATCCGGCTTATCCTGAGCGGATTGTCATCAGCATCAAATACCGTATTCGCAGCGAGGCTTCCGAGCAGTCGCTCGTCTTTCCCTTCTACCGTATGCCTGCCGATGTGCAGGCCCTGAGGTAAACCTTGCCACTGCCCACCGTTAACCTCGATGACCGGCGCTTTGATGACCTGATTGCCCAAGCCCGCCAGCTCATTCCGCAGTATTGCCCCGAGTGGACAGATCACAACACCTCCGACCCCGGCATCGCCCTCCTTGAAATCTTTGCTTGGATGACCGATTTGATGCTTTTCAGGGTCAACCAAGTGCCGGAAAAGATGTTCATCAAGTTTCTGGACATGATCGGGATGCAGCTTGATCCGCCGCGTGCGGCTGTGGCTCCAGTAACTTTTTATCTGGCTGCTGCGCCCACAGAACCGCTGACCATCAGCGCGGCCACCGAAGTTGCTACCGTACGAACCGAAGTCACCGAAGCAATTGTCTTTTCAACCGAAACCGATTTGACCATTTATCCGCCCAACCTCAAGGCTGCCTTCACCGGCAACGCGCTGGGCGAGAACACCTTCACCATCCATGATTTGGAGCGCCTCGGCGTACTGGGCCACAAAATCGCGGTGTTTTCAGCGGAGCCAGTGCCGGGCGACGCCTTTTACTTGTGTTTAGAGCACAATCACGGCGCACACGTCTTGTCGCTGTTGATGGCCTGTGAGGTCGCGGGCGGAGCGGGCGTCGATCCTAAAGAGCCGCCGTTCGTCTGGGAAGTCTGGCAAGGCAGTCTCAACCGTTGGTCGACTTGCACCGTTGAGTATGACGGCACGCTGGCTTTCAACATCACCGGCGAAGTGATTTTGCGCCTCCCCAGCATGGCCGAGGAAGAGTTTTTCGGTGAACGCGGCTACTGGCTCAGGTGCCGCATTACCTCCGAGCAAAATTACGCGGGTTATAAAGTCTCACCCGATATCGAGTCGCTGCGGGTCGAGTCGCGCGGCGGCACCGTCAGCGGGCGGCACGGAGTGGTGGTCAAACAGGAAGTACTAGGGCGCAGCGACGGCAATCCAGGGCAAAAATTTAAGCTGCTCAACAGTCCGGTGCTGTTTTTGGACTCGGATGAAGACGTGATTTTGAGCGAAGTGCCGGGCGCTGCTCCGCATATCTGGCACTCGGTTGCCGATTTTGCCGATAGCAGTGCCAACGACTATCATTTTCAGCTCGACCACCAAAGTGGGGAAGTCACCTTCGGGCCAGCCCTGCTTCAGCCCGACGGAACGGTCTACCGCTTCGGAGCTGTTCCTGAGCCAGGCGCGACCCTCAAAGTGCGGCGTTACCTTTACGGCGGCGGCGTGATCGGCAACGTCCCCGCCCGCGCCCTGAGCGTCCTGAAAGCCAGCATTCCTTACGTGGCCCGCGTCATCAACCACGCGCCAGCGCTGGGCGGGCGAAATTCGCAAACGCTCGACGACGCTGTTACGCGGGTGCCGCATGTCCTGCGAACCCGCACCCGCGCCGTGACCGCCGACGATTACGAGTATCTGGCGGCGCAGGTCGACGGGGTAGCCCGCTCGCGCTGCATCACACCCAACGTGTCGTCGTCGGCGGGGCAAGCCTCGTTTCCGGGGCAGATTCGGGCACTCGACGTGCAGCCGGGGCAAGTCAGCATGGTAGTGCTGCCGCGCATCGAGGTGCCAGTGGGCCGCATTGCTCCCGATCAATTGGTGCTGTCCGCTGAGCTGCGGGCCAGCGTGCAGTCGCACCTCGACGAGCGCCGAATGGTCGGCACCACTTTGGAAGTGCGCCCGCCACAGTACGCTTGGGTCAGCGTCTCGGCCCTGATGCGGGTGCCGGTGGGCAGCTCCCGCGAACTCAAAGCGGGGGTTCAACGCGCGGCGCTGGCAACTTTATACCGCTATCTCAATCCTCATACCGGCAGCGCTTCGGGTCAGGGCTGGCCGTTCGGACGCCCCCTTTACCTGTCTGAACTCTATAGCCTCCTCAGAAGCGTGCCGGACAGCGATTTCGTTGAAGATATTCAGGTGTTTCTCAGCGATCCGGGTCACGCCGATTCGCGTGAGAGTGTCGGCCCACAACTGCTGTTGCCCCCGCAAGGTCTGATCGTCTCCGACTTGCATACCGTGCGGGTGGAGTAGCGGCGGGAGCGGTTGTGGCTGTGCTCCACTTGCGAAGGTAAACCGAAGCGCAACTTGCAAGTTGCTGGCTTGTCCGGCACCATAAGGGCATGTCTCAACCTGCAAGTTGTCTGGGCGACCTCGGCACGCATACAGGCGTCACCACCTCCGGCGCGGCGACGGTGCTGATCGGGGGGCGGCCTGCGGCCCGCATGGGCGATGCGCATCTGGAGACGCCGCCGATCGTGACGCCTTTTCACGGCCCGCAAGTCATCGCTGGCGGATCGTCCTCGGTGCTGATTGAGGGCAAGCCTGCCGCCCGCGCCAACGATCTGATTAGTTGCAGCGCTACGCTGATCGCCACGCAGTTCACGGTACTCATCGGTTAATGATCGGCGAAATTCACGAAGCGCTGCGAACCATGCTCCAGCACGAAGGCAAAATTCCGGCGGGTGACATCGACATCACCTTCGCGGTGCCGACCCGTGAATGGGCTTCCGGCATCAGCCGTCCGACTCTTAATTTTTATCTTTACGACATTCTGGAAAATCTCAAGCTGCGTGATATGGGATTTGAGCGCTTATCGGCCTTTCCAAGCGAAACCCAGCGCCTTCATCCGCGCCGAATTGATCTCAAGTACGTCATTACCGCCCATTTCAAATCCCAGACCGCAGAACTCGAAGAACAGGAATGGCAGGTGCTGTGGCGGGTGCTGGCCACGTTGATGCGCAACACCGACTGGCCAGATCAACTTCTCCCCCAAGAGGTGCGGTCGCTGGACGTGCCGCTCTCGGCGCAAGTTGCCAATCCTGAAACCGCGCCGCGCCCCAGCGAACTGTGGAGCGTGTTGGGCACGCCGCCTCGCCCCAGCATCAATTACGTGCTGACGGTGCCGCTCGATCTCAATATCGAGTACCTCCGCACGCTGGTGGTCGGCGTCAACGTGGGCATTCGCAACACCGATTCCGGCGAAGTGGTCTACTCGGTGGAGCGCTACGGCTGGGTGTTGCGCGGCCCCGACGGGGAAGGCGTGGCAGGCGCTGAAGTCCGCTTGCCAGACGCGCCAGGCTTGAGCTTCAGCGACGCAGACGGCATTTTTACCACGCGGCTGCCACACAATGAGGTCTCACAGCTCCTGGTACGGCTTTTTGGCGAGAGTAACTGGCAAATCCTGGGGAGTGTGCCGGGCAGTGTGGAAATTACCTTGCCCGATGAGCCGCTTCCGAATGAGCCGGAATCAGACAACCCACCAGCAATCAAGCCGCAAGCAACCAAACCGCAGAAGAAGACCAAATAGAGTTGCAAGCAATAACGCCTTCAGGTTACTTGAACTGAGGGCGTTTTCATTTATCGTGGGTTTGGCTCAGCATCAAAACCAAATCGTCGGCTTAATTGAGTTTGATCAGTGAGCCCTTGACATTCACGACGCCTAAGCCGCCATCAATATCAATACCACTTTGGGCTTTAAGATTCATCTTGCCTTTGGACTCTATAGAAATATCACCCTTCATGGTGATGGTCAGCTTGTTCTTCTTGCTGTCGATATGAATGACATTGCCGTTCATATCCTCAACTATGATGCCGGGCGTATCGTCACTGTCGTCGAGAATAATTTTGTGGCCCTTGCGGGTGTAGTGAACGCGGTGGATGGTCTTGCCGCCTTTCACCAACTGCTTGGTCTTCTCCGGCGGCAAATCAAGGCCGTTCCACAAACCGCCGATCACGTAAGGGTGATGCATGTCGCCCATTTCAAAGCCGCACAGCACTTCGTCGTTCACTTCCGGAATCCAGGCCATCCCGCGCTTGTTGCCGCCGCCGGGAACCGCGATCCGGGCCCAGTCGCTTTCATGCTTTTCCGAGAGCCAGGGAAACTTGATCTTGACCCTGCCCTGATCTTTGGGGTCGTCGTTGTTGGTCACGATACCGATCACAAAGCCGTACTGGGTTTTGGGCTTGTGAGCGCCTGCCAGCGTCTGCGCCACGTCCGGCGCACGCATGCCGCTGACCGTAAACTCGGTGGTGTAACCGCTCTGGGTCTGAAATTGGTGGTTGACCGCCGAGAGGACGTAACTGCCCGAATAGCGGTCACTTACCCCGGTCAGGTTGACGGTTCGTCCCGCCTTCATCTTGGGGGAGCCGCCTGCGACGCCGGTGGCCTCGACGAACTTCTGGCGCTTCTCATCGGCGCTGCCCGCCACATACAAATCGGCCAGCTTCTCTTTGCGGACCACGTGCTGCGTCAGGGTGTAGTCCGCTGACAGATCTGTTTCCCCGGCGGCGGCGACGCCCGGTTCGCCTTTGCCTTTGCCGGTCGAACTGACCACCGCTTTTTTGCGCTGTGGATCCCAGCTTCTGAGGGTGGTGCCGCTGGCCTGCTCCAGGCTGCTGACACGCGGCTGAAATTCAATCAGGTTGACGCCCCACTGCAAATCCCCTGCCGTTCCCAAGCTGCCCATCGGAACGCAGTGGAGCTTGCTCCCTTCCACGAACAGTAAGTAGCCGAGCTTGACCGCTCTATCTCGCAGGAACTCGAGGTCGGTCTGGTTGCTTTGCAGCACGTAATCATGCACGAAATCGGCTGGCCCGACCACCGGCGTCAGGCCGTGCAAGCTGGCGATTTTCTTGACCAGATCCATGTCGGTGACATTCTGGAAGGTGCGGGTAAACGTGCCGCGTGCCAGCAGGTGCAGCCGGTCAAAGGCACGCACCACGAGTTGCTGACCGTGTTGCAGCAAGTGGGCTTCCACTTCGACCACTTGGCCGTCGAAGACATCGCTTTCGCGGTTGGTGTCTACAGCGATAGAAACGGTCACTGAACTGCCATTTTGAAACTTGCCTTTTTCGTCGTCAATGAACTTGTAGGCTTTGCCCTCCGGTTTGATTGGTGTCAAATCGCGCAAAGTGAGCGTCAACATGTCCGGTAAGTGCAAACTGCTTTCGACGCTCAGCGACTGCAAGCTGAGCATCTCCTCGGTGGCGAGGTCACCGTTCACCCGAATATAGAAATTTGGAACGGAGCCGCTCAAGTTGATGGAGGTCTTGGCTTCAGCGGTCATTTCGCTTCACCGCCCGTACTTCTGGCGCAAATCGCCTGTGTAACCAGAAGCGTCGTGGCGCACCCGCTCGCTGATCATTTCGCTGGTGCTGCTGCTGGCCATCAGTGAAGAATGTTCAAGCGATTCTTGAAATTCAACGGTGACCATCGCCCGAACCGGCATTCCAGAAGGCGTAAAAAGGGTGTACTGCTGCTGCATACTGGTCATCACCGCATTAAAGAGCCAGTTTTTGCCCCACTGAAACAGTACACGGGGAGGCCGTCCCTTCTGTGTTTTGGGATCGCGCAGCGAATCTTCAATATTCATCATCTGCCATAGCTTATCGGTGTAAACCCGGACATCTTTAACTTCTCTGTCATTTTCGCGCAAATAGGTGTCAAAGAAAAGTTGCAAGCTGAGTTTTGCACCGGAGCTGCCAGAAAAAGTCAAGTCGAAGGCGTTTTTGGTACTGTTATCGGCCTGTCCCCAGTTGTTACTGCGCTGCACTTGATACTCTTTGGGATTGAACAGGCAATCCACCGAAATCTTCGGGCCTTCAATCGTGTGGATATTGGCTTTAATCAGTGGGCCATCGGACATGATCTCCCTCCCCAAACATGCCGCTCTCTAAGCGGCGTTGAAAGAATACTGGTGCGGGCAAACCAGAACAAAGTGTCTTATGCTCAGCCGAAGCACCCAGAAGCGAAATAAGAACTCAGTACAGTAAATCACGAAACGGAGTCTGGTGGGAAAGTTCAGATTAGGGCCCGTCTTGAGATGTGCCGGACAAGGTGCTCGTTTCTGTATTTGTCTCTGCGCTGGCTGACGCTGTGTTGGCCGCCATCACTTGAACCGTCTGAATTTTGCGGATGATCTTGTCTCCGGCGGTGGCCCGAAGGGAGAAAATGGTACTGCTTTTGGCCACTCTCGTCGCTTCGCCTTTGGCGGGCTGCGGCTGCGAACCAAGTCCGGCGATCACGACTTGATCGGCTCCGCTCACGTCCCAGCGAATGACCACGCTCTCTCCAGCGCTGACTTGCTTAGGCGTTACGCTGAAGTCGTTGATCTCCAGCGAGTTGTTGGGCGTATTGGCCGGGGGTGCCGGCTCAGGTGCGGGCGTGCTGGGAGCGTTACTGCCCTCAACAATCACCTTGACTTTGAAATTCGACGAATCGGCCAGCAAGGTATAGATGGTGGTCGCGGTCGGTTTGACAATCAGTGTGCCGCTTTCCTGCATGGCCCGTCCCCGCGTGCCTGCGTAAGGAAACAGCCTGACCGATTTGGCGTCTTTGGTTCTCCATGTCAGGGTCACGGGCTGCCCCGGCGTGACGGTAGACGGCTCAGCAGTGAATTCGATGACTTGTCCCCTGATTCGCCCCGCGCTTCCCGGCTGTGGTGAAGGGCTTGCTGAAGGAGTAGGTACTGGATTTGGCCGCGTTGGGGTGGGGACTGGGGCTGGCGCACTGGCTGAGGGCTTGGGTGCGGCGGGCGCTGTCACCGTCACACCTCCCAATTTCCGCAGTCTGTCGGCGACCAAGCTATACATCACGCTGGCCTTCGGTTTGAGGGTGAGTTTGCCGCTGCTGTCTAAAGCGACGCCACCGGGAAACAGCTTGACGGATTTGGCGTTTTGGGTATCCCAAGTGATGGTGACGCTCTGGCCCAATTGGATAACTCCCGGTTCCACTTTAAAGGCCGTAATTTTGGGACTGGGAGCGGCGGGCACAGCCGGACTCGGCTTGGGCACCACCACTGGAGTAATGGGGGTCTGAGGATTCGGGGTGACTTGCACATTGGCCCGGCCCCTCACACCGTCGGCCAGCAAGGTGTACACCGTATTCGCCGATGGCGTGACGACCAAGCTGCCGCTGGCATCCAACCGCTGCCCGCCCGGAAAAATCTTGATGAGCGCAGCGTTTTTGGTGGCCCAAGTCAGTGTCACCGGCTGTCCACTGCGGACGCTGGACGGCCGGGCGGTGAAGTTTATGACCTGCGGACTCGGCGGCGGCGCGGCAGTGGGTTGCTTGTCAGGCACCGGGGTGGGTGCAGCCGGCTGTGGGGTCGGAGTTGAGGGTTGGGACGTGGTTGGTTGAGGTGAGGTCACTGGTTTTGGAACTGTAATCGGCCCAGCCACGCTGACGCTGCTTTGAGGTGTCGGTTTGGGCTGAGGTGCCGCAGGCGTTGGCGCGGCAGGCAACACCGGCAGCGCCAACATTCGCGCTTGACTGCCGCCGCCGCTTTTGACGGTGATGGTCAATGAGATGTCGTTGGCAGGCGCGGTGATGGTGGTCGAACCCGAAGCAGGCAGTGCCAGGGTGCCTTGGCCGGGAATCCCGCTGAGTTCGGCGGTGTCGGCGTTTTCGCTGACCCAAGTCAGGGTGACAGGCTGGCCCACTCTGGGTTTGCGCGGCGAAGCGCTGAAGATAGTCAGGTTGGGCGTTTTCACTCCCGGCGTCACTGGAAAGGTGCCTAGGTCGGTGAGATTTTGACCGTTGCTGGCCGAGAGGTGGAAAATGGTGTTCCCGTTGATGACGACTTGCCGCTGCCCATTGGACTCCACTGGCCCGAACGGATCGAGCGTGATTTTAGAAGCGTTGTTGACCCGCCAAGTCACCGTTACGGTGTCGCCGACTCTGGGGTTAGGCGGGTTGATGGTGAATGTTTCGAGGTTGGGCGCAAGCACCTTGAGATTGACGGTCTTGCTCAACTCTTGGTCGCCGACCTTTGCCCGCAACACAAAGGCTTGATCGCCCTGCACGGTGTAATCGGCGCTGCCTTGGGCCGGAACTGTGCCAATCTGGTCAATGCTGACGCTACTGGCGTTGCGAACTTTCCAGCTCAGCTTCACGGTGTCGCCGACTTTGGCCTGGGTGGGAGTTACCTCGAACGAGTCGATGTTGGCCTCCAACACCTTGACGTTGACCGTTTTGCTGATGTCTTCGCCGCCGTTGCTGGCTTTGGCCGTCAGGGTAAAATCCGTGTTCTGGGTGACTTTGATCTGCTTTTCGCCTTTGGCTGGTACGGTGCCCAGCGAACTGATGGTGACGTCTTTCCCGTTGCTGACATTCCAGCGCAGGGTCACTTCTTGGCCGCTGGAGACATTCTCCGCCGATACCGTAAAGACATTGATGGTGGGCGTGGGCAGTGTGGGGCTGACGAGAACCGAAGTCGATGTGGAGTTGATGCGCCCGTACACCGTGATCTGAGCGTTGGTCTGCTCTTTGACACCTTCCGGAATCAGCAGCCGCCCAGTGCCCCTGAACAGCGTTTTGTTCCACGGCTTGACCACGATGCGGGTAGCGTTGCGCGTTTCGAAGTCGAGATAAAACGGTTGGCCGGTGCGGGGCTGCTGGCTGGTGGTCTTGGGTTGATTGGGATTTTGAGCCGCGCCCCCGACTTTTGGATCAACGGGCACCACCGTGACCGATACGACACTGGGCGTTTGCAAAAGCCACAGCGCGAAGAGGATTCCGAAAATCAGCATCAGCGGCAGCGCCCACAGCGGAATGACTGGCAGGTGCAGCAGCGAGATGTTTTCAGGATGATCGCGCCCGATATTGGGCTGCGGGTGCAGCTTAAGGGTGCGCTGGCGCGAGGTGGCGATCCAGCGAATCGGCAGCTTGATTTGCACGCGGTGCTCAAACGACGCGCCCGGCAACACCTCGACGCCCTGCGGCAGCGCTTCGATCTTGACTTTGCCGATGCCCTCGCGCAGCCGCATCATGTTGTTGTAGATGATGGTGCGAACCGGAATGATGTTGCGCAAGTCGCCGCCGGTGGGCAGCCGCAACGATTCGAGCGGCGACTGGAGGTGAATCTGGCCTTCCTCGTCGCGCACCGTCATGTTGTAGGTGATCGCCACGTTGGAAGCGTTGATGAGCTTGAGGTCGTAATGGGTGTGCCGCCAAGCGCTGCGCCGACGCGGGGTGACTTCGATTTGGGTTTCGGTAAACGGCAGCACCTTCCAGTTCATCGGCGCGTAGCCGAACTCAGCTGGGTTTTCGCGGCTGCGGGCCACCACCTGCACGGCATAAAGGTCAGCCGGATACTGCGATTCTCTGGGCACCAAAATCCGCAGGCTGGTCGAAGCCGTCATGCCGGGGTTGAGTTGAATCTCGTGGTAGAGGTTTTGAACCCACTCCGGCGGCACGCCTTCCACGCCCATCTGAAAGTGATCCACCGTGCGCCCGGTGTTGGCCAGTTCGACCTTGAGGACGGTGACGGTGCCAGGGGTCAATTCGATGTCATTGTCTTGGACTTGCACGCCGATGCGGGCTTGCTGCACCACTTTTTGCGGAGGTTGCAGCCGCAGCCAAAACGGCTCGACCCTTAGCATTCCGCCGTCGGGCCACAGCGTGCGGGTGCGGGGAGCCAGCGCTGCGCCGCCCAAAGTGGTGCCGTTGGTGGACGCCAGATCGCTGACAAAGACGCCGTCGTCGTCCACTTCGATATTGAGGTGGTGGCGCGAGACGCCGACATGCTCGAGCACGATGGCGTTGGTGCTGGCCCGGCCCACCGTGATAATCGAAGCCCTGAGCGGCTCGACCCGCAGGAGTTGCCCGTCGTCGCCCACGATCTGAACGCGGGGAAAGGGTGTGCGGTCACGCATGGCTTCGATGCGCGGCGCGGGCGGCTCCGGCACGTCGGGCAGCACCATCGTCGGGCGCGGCCCCTGCGGAATGAGCTGATTGAGCACCCCTTGTAGGGCGTCTTCGAGTTCCTGCGCGGTGCGGTAACGGTATTCGGGCGCTTTGGCGAGGCAGGTCAGCACCAATTCTTCGAGGTCTTGGGGAATGTCGACCCGAATTTGGCCGGGGGGAATCGGCGCGACGTGCTGGTGTTTTTCGACGGCTTCCGCGAGGTCGCGGGCTTCAAACGGCACCAGGTTGGTCAGCAGCTCATACAAGATGACGCCCAACGCGTAAATGTCGCTTCTGACCTCGGTTCGCACACCTCGGCACTGCTCCGGCGACATGTAGGCAGGCGAGGTGACAATCAAGCGGTCATGGACGCCGTGGGTGTAGTTTTGCAGCTCGCCGACCCCGAAGTCGGCCACCAACACGCTGTAAGCGGGCCGGCCCATGATGGCGCGGGCCGGATTGAGCAGCAGGTTTTCGGGCTTGAGGTCGCCGTGCATCAAGTTGGCGTCGTGGGCGTAGGCCAGCGCTCCGGCGGCTTGGCGCACCAAATCCACGACCACCAAGAGGTCCATGAACTGCCCGCTTTGCCCCTGCGCCTGAAGCAGTTGGCGCAGCGAACCCTTTTGGGCCAAGTTCATGCCGTAATACACGTGCTGATCGCGCTCTAAGATTTCGCTGACGCCCAAGATGTTGGGGTGAGACAACTGCCGCCACTTTTGATGCAGGCGGCGGAAATTGGTGATCACCTTGGGCTGAGCGCTCAGCTCCGGCGCGATAATTCGCAGGGCGCTGATAGATGCCCCGTCGAGGTTTTGAGCGGCATAGACTTCACCGAGCCAGCCTTTGCCGAGGGGCCTGAGCAGTCGGTAGCCCTCGAAGATGGTTCCTGTTGCAGTCATAGCTGATGTCTAGTTTATCAAGAATACTGGCCGAGAGACGTTTGTCTTAATTTCGGCAAAGCTGTTCATTTGGCTTTGACCCAAAGTTTGGCTGAGTTCCTGAGGTGGAAGGGTGGTTAGGTTGGGGAAGGCCGCTGGTCATCAGCCTGACCGACGAAGCGCAGCTCGTACTGCACGTGCGCGGGCAAGTGCTGGGCGATGAGGCGCTCAGCATTCTCGCGGCTGGTGGCCGAACCGCCAGCCGCCGAGCTTTGATCATCCGGATCCGGCAAGATCACCGTGACCCAAAACGGTTTTTTGGGGTCTTCGATGACCAGTGGTGTGACCCCGCAGCCCAGTTCGATGGCCCGCACCAAGCCGTAGCGGGTGCCGCGTGAGCGCATCAAAGACATGGCCTCGCGCAGCCACTGCCGTTTGCGGTCTTCGGGCCAGAGCGGATCGACTTCCAAGCCCAGCCACGCCGCGAACCAGTCCACCAATTTGCTCGGCGCAGTGGAGGGCGAAAAATACATTTCCAGATGGTCTTGGCGGTGTTGCAGCGGCTCCCAGATGGTTTGGAAGATCATCAAGTAGCGCCCCAGAAATTCCGATTCACTAAAGAGGGTCGGAAGGTAATCGAGATAAGCGCTGGCTTTCCCCTCGGCCTTCGGCGCTTGGTGCAGCGCTCTGGGGGGCCTGACCGGCACGATTTGAAAGTCGCGGCGCACCGGCAACTCTCTGATCTCGTCCGGCGGCTTGAGAACGTCGCTGTTGGCGACATACGCCAGTACGTAGGGGCCAACCCGAATCAGTGCGCCCTCTTCAAGGATTTGGGGTTGGTGCGCTGCCAATTTGAGACTGCCCAAATACGTTTCGCCGTTGCCCAAGTCGGTCAGCACGAAGCGGTTGTCTTGACGGCGCACCTCGGCGTGGCGAATGGCCACCGCCGCGTTGGGGAGCGCCAGGCCGTTGTCCGGCGTGCGGCCAATCGAGAGCAGATTCATATCGAGGCTCAGCATCTTGAGCGTGTCGCCCTGAAGCTGGACGAAGAGTTGGTCGGGCATGGCCCTATCCTAACAAGCGCCGCCTTTAATCAGCGTAATCAGCGCGTGAACTGGCGCGGAGCGATCCAGTCTGAGCCACATTCTGCGGGTCATCCGGCATAATGTCAGCCTATGCTGCCGCTCGCTCTTCACCGTTCACGCTCACTGGGGCTGGCGGTACTGCTCGCGCTACTTTGGGGCCGCAGCGCCGCGCAGGAATGCACTTTGCCAGTCAGTCCGCCGCCGACGCAGGGACGGGTGGTGTTTTTGCTCGACACCTCCGGCTCGATGGAAGGCCGGGGGCAGAGCGTGGCCAACATCTTCCCCAAAATCAAAGGAGCGCTGGTACGCGGGATGGTCGGCAGCACCGCGCCCGGCAGCGTCGAACTGTTGACCTTCGACAAAGGGCCGAGGCAGCGCTACCACTTTGCCTGGCCGCAGGAACGCGCCGAGTTTGACAAAACGGTGAATACTTTGTCGGCTCCCGGCGCGAGCACTTGGCTTTACAGCAGCTTGCAGAGTTTGTTTGCCAGTTTGCCGCTCAGCACCGAGTCGGCCACCACGGTCTACGTCATCACCGACGGCCTCGACAACAACCCGGCCAAAGACGCCACGCTCGACAGCGCTCTGCAAGTCTTTGACAGCGTGCGCGGCCCGTTTGACAAGCTGTATTACATCGCGCTGGGCCAGCCGATTCCTCCTGAAATTCAGTCGCGCTTTGCCAGCACCACGTTTGCCAAAGCCCTCTCGCTGCCCATCAACCAAGCGCCGGATCTGACTTCGGTGTCGCTTTCGCGCTCGCTGGTGACGGTGGGGCCGGATGCCAGCTTTGCGTTCCAGCATCCCGCCAATACCCAACTTCGGCTGGAATCGGGCAACATCGGCGGCGCGACCGTGAGTATCCGTGATCCTTCGGCGGCGGGAGCGCGGGTCAAGCTCGACGTTGACGGCAGCGTTCCGGCGGGCAGTGTGGGCTATATGTGTTCGCGCTCACCCGACGGCAACCAAGACGTGCTGCTGCGCTTTGACGCCGACACGCCGCCGCCGGGCAACATCGCCGCCGCGCCGATTGACGTGCTGGGCACCTTGAAGTTGCTCAATCCCGATTTTGGCCGGGTGCTGCAGCGTGGGCAGAGCGCCGTGCTGAACTACCGCGCCGTCAACGGGCCGGTGACGGTGGAAGTGGCTCAGGTGCCCAGCGTCATTGGGGCGAGTTTGCCGGATCAGACGATCAGTCTCTTGGAGGGCGAAGAAGTCTCGCTCAAAGTCACGGACAAAGCCCTCAAGCACGATCAGCAAGCTGCGCCGATGCTGCGCCTCAACGACACCACCCCTTACGCCGTGCCCAAAGTGATCGGTAAGGTCATCAAGCCCTTTCCGTGGTGGTGGCTGCTGACTTTGCTGCTCATTCCGCTGATCTGGCGGCTGATCAGTTGGGCGCGGCGACCTTTCGTGCCGTATGCCCTGTCTGTTGACCGCAGCTTACGAATTTATCTGCACGACCGCAGCGGGCGGCGGCGTAGCCGCTTATTCTTGCGCCAAAACCAGATGGACGTCGGTGTGAAGTTCAGGGAAGTGCGGTTGCGCGGCCTGAGTCTTGAGCGCTTCCGCCCGGAAGTCACCGAAGAAGAAATTCTCGACAACAGCAATATCGAGAGCATCAAAAATTACAGCGTTCAGAATTTGCGCCGCGCCGTCAAACTGCAAGCCCAGCCCGAAACACTGCGCCTGCACAAAGCCGGTGAGGAGGAAGGAGTGTTTTTGGCGGTGCAGGAAACCCTGCTGCTGCGCCAGCTTTATATTTTCACCGACTACCAAGCGCCCCTTGCGCGGGTGCGCCCGCCGATGCCGCCGGAAGCGCCGCCAATTGAGGTGATCGTGACGCTGCTCGACGGCCCCAACATGCAGGAATTCGAATTGCCCTTGAATGACGTGGATTTGGCCGATGTGTTCGGCAACAACCACCTGCGCGGCTTGGTGGTGCGCCGCGAGCCGGGGCTTCTGCGGCTGCGCTCACTCGATTCGGCTATGCGCCTGCGCCATATCAGCCGCGAATTCAGGGCCGAAGATCCGCTACCGCTGGCCGTGATGCTTAATCTCAATACTGCCCAAGGCGCTTACCAAGTCAGGATCCGCAGCAAAGCCTCATCAGAACGCTACGGCCGCTAAACAAATCGGGTACGTCACCGAATCCAGCTTTCTCAAGAAAAGCAGGTGGGGATGGCGTCTGGCCTCCCTACGCTGGGCTTAATTCACCTCCTCCGAGTGGGCGAAAACGCCCACCGGATCGACGACACCAATGTTCAAAAAACCAAATGGTTTGACGTGTGGAACTAAAAATTTCAAACTCAAATTATTTGATGTAAAGCAAAAATACTGAATTCAAAGACAGAGTGAAGCTGTCCTCTTTTTTGAACTTGGTTGAACCAAAGGGGGTTGCTCGTGTATACACAAAGAGTGTGATATAGATTACTTGGCTGTTCTGCTCTACAGAGAATGCTTATAATTGGGTGCATATCTATCCAATCTGCCGTACCATACTCAGGAGCGAGGTAAACAGTTTATGCCCGAATACCTGTCCCCAGGTGTCTACATCGAGGAAACTTCAGCCGGAGCGCGTCCAATTGAGGGCATCGGCACGACGACTGCCGCCTTTATTGGTTTTGCCCCTTCCGGGCCTGCCAACACGCCGATTTTCATCGCCAACTGGACGCAGTACCTCCAGAATTTTGCCACCCGCGAACCCGACGGCACGTTCTCGCCGCATATGCCCGGCACCTACCTCTCGCACTCGGTTTACGGTTACTTCAACAACGGCGGCACCCGCTGCTACGTCACTCGGCTGGTTCCGCCCAGCGACGAGAAGAAGAACACCGTGGATATGCCCAAAACCTTACAACTGCCTACCCGCGCCTCCAAAGCGATTCCTTCGCTGACGGTGGGTGTCAAGGGCACGCCCAGCAGTGACGTGCAGGTCGAGATTCAGCCTGCTGTGCCCACCGAGCAAGATCCCAGCCCGGCCGACGGCGTGTTTACGCTCAAGGTGCGCCTCGACAACAGTGAAGAGACGTTCGAAAACGTCTCGATGGCCAAAAAGCATCCCCGCAACGTGGTCGAAGTGGTCAATCAGCAAAGCCAGATCATCGAGATCTTGGAGCAGAGCACGGCTGGCCCGTTGGCTGAGCGCTTGCCCGAATTCGGCACTTCGCTGATTCACTCCGGGTTTGTTCCTACCGACACTGCGCTGGTTCTCAAGAGCAACCACTTTGTGGGTAGCTCCCACGACCGCAGCGGCATCGAGGGTATGGAAGTCGCTGAAGACGTGACCATGATCTGCGCTCCCGACTTGATGAGCGCTTACCAAAATGGCCTCATTGACGAAATGGGCGTCAAGGCCGTGCAGCGGGCCATGATCGATCACTGCGAACGGACTCAAAACCGCATCGCTATTCTCGATCCACTGCCCGATATGACGCCCCAGCAGGTCAAACAGTGGCGCGAAAAAGACAGCAACTTTGATTCTTCCTACGCAGCGCTGTACTACCCCTGGATGAAGATCAACGGCCCCGAGGGCAAGCCGATCACCATTCCGCCGAGCGGTCTGATGGCCGGTATCTATGCCCGCACCGATGTTGAGCGCGGTGTCCACAAGGCCCCGGCCAACGAAGTGGTGCGCGGCGCACTCGACCCGGCCATTCAAATCACCAAGAGTGAACAAGATATCCTCAACCCTATCGGCGTCAACTGCATTCGCAGCTTTACCGGGCACGGTCTGCGGGTCTGGGGAGCACGTACCCTGGCCAGCGACGCTCGCTGGCGATACATCTCGGTGCGGCGCTTGTTCAACTTTGTTGAGAAAAGTGTGGAACGCGGCACCCAGTGGGCGGTCTTCGAGCCGAACGACGATGAGCTGTGGTCAAAGCTGCGCCGCGACATCTCGGCTTTTTTGACAGTGGTTTGGCGCAGTGGGGCCCTGTTCGGCAAAACGCCGGGCGAAGCGTTTTACGTCAAGTGTGACGCCGAGATCAATCCACCTGAAGTCCGCGACTTGGGGATGGTATATGTCGAGATCGGCATCGCGCCTGTTAAACCGGCTGAATTCGTGATTCTCCGCTTCGGTCAATATGCCGGCGGTGGTCAATAAACGTAAGCGTGTTGGTTGGCTGGCCAGTAGCGTTTGAGACGTGAAAGCGGTGAAGTGAAATTTGTTGAGGAGGAAAGAGAATGACGACTGCAACCCGTAAAGACCCGTTGGTGGCCGCCTACTTTGCCGTTGACTTTCAGAACGGCGTTCAAGGCGCTTTTCGTGAATGCACCGGCCTGGGCAGTGAAAGCCAAGTGGTGGAGTACCGCGCCACAGACGAGCGAGGCAGAGCCGTACTGATCCGCGAGCCCGGCACCATGAAGTACACCGACATTACCCTCAAGCGCGGTATTACCGACAGCATGGACATGTGGCAGTGGCGCAAACAAGTTGAAGACGGTGACATTGACGGCGCACGCCGCAGCGGCACCATCACCTTGTACAACCAGCGCGGCGAAGCGATTGCCCGGTGGACGTTCGAGCGGGCTTGGCCTCAGAAGCTCAACGGCCCCACCTATGACGCCAAGACCAACGAAGTCGCCATCGAAGAGTTGACGATCACTCACGAAGGCTATAAGCGCACCCAATAATCACTGAACCACTCTTCTGAGATTTTTGAGCCGTTCTGAATATCGGAAGAGCGATACACCCAACAGCAAACCAGCGTTACAGTCGTGGCGGAAAGCGGGCAACAAGCCGCGTTCCGCCACATTGATTGCGAATGTTTTTGGTCTAAAGCTCCAACAGATAAGCTCATATGAGATAAACGGCAGAAAATGGCCGACGAAATGGAGACACAGATGAGTGCGTGGGCGCAACAATGACCAGTCATGGGGCCTTCACCGGGGGCATTTACAGACAACCGTTCGATCTGCCGGTTGGGTACACCGACGCTTTGGGAACACAGCACCGCTCTGGACAGATGCGTTTGGCCACCGCTGCCGATGAAATTGAGCCGCTAGGTGATGCACGTGTCAAGGAGAACGAGGCCTTCTTCGGGTTGCTCCTGCTGAGCCGTGTGGTGGTGCGGTTGGGTGATTTTTCACCTGTACCGTTGGAGGTGATCGCCGGACTTTATGTGAGTGACTTTGCTTTTTTGCAGGCACTGTATATTGAACTCAACAGCTCCACTCCCACAACTTCACCTGCTCTTGGGTTGACGACTCTTCCGGCGTCAGCTTCTCCTGCTTTTCAGGAACGACCTACTCTGCAAGGCAGCATCGAAACGAGTTGTCCACAGTGCGGAGCCGAACTGATTCTCGACTTAGACGCTGCTAGCGACTTGGCACCAGCTTAAACGACTCATCTCTCTGTGTTTTCTTTCTTTTCCTCTTTACAGACTCCTCAACAGCCACCCAACTAAATAAAGACATCCGAATTGAAGAAAATCCATTTTAGAATATGAGTTTCATCAAGTTTGAGCTTACCCCGCGCCTAAGGAGGCACCCTCTATGAGTTCACCGAATTCAGCGCCTTCTGGTGGCGCGGCAGCGTCTCAGGGAAGTGCTTCCGCTTCCAATACCAGTGATGTGCCGATTGATCTTAAAATTCTCGCTGAGAAAGTCTACCGCTTGCTGCTGGCTGATATCAGCATCCAAAAGCGCCGCATCAGTCAAGAGAGGAGGTAAGCAGAGATGGTGATCGACGAAGGTGGGAAGAGCGGTGACAAGTCCAAAACAGCCAAATCCACGAAGGCCAATACCAACAGCCGATTTTACGTGAGAATAGGTAATTCTGCTGGGGCTAGCAACGCAACTACGGCAGTTTTTTCAGAAGTAAGTGGCCTCCAAATGGAAACAGAGCTTTTTGAATACGCTGAAGGCGGCAACAATGAATACCTTCACCGTCTGCCAGGCATCACCAAAGTCGGCAATGTGACGCTTAAGCGCGGTATCACCAAAGAAAATGAACTGTTACTTTGGTATTCCAAAGTGGTACGCGGCGTTATGGATCTGCGAATGGTGACGATTTCGGTTTATGCCACCCAACAAGCTGGAAACTCGTCGGTTAAGCCCTTGATCACTTGGCAACTGCTCAACGCTTTTCCCTGTAAATGGTCGGGGCCGCAACTGGCTGCCAACGGAGATACGGTGGCTATTGAAACCATCGAGCTGGCCCACATGGGCGTCCTCGCCTTCGAGTAAAGAGGGAACGCCAGTTGAGAAGTCAGCTTACACGTTAGCCGCTCTGCACGGCGTCAGCCGCTGAGGATCACCGCTTGCCGTTTTGGAGGCCCGCCATGCCCAAACCCCAAACTCTGACTGAACACGCCGCTTCATTGCGGCAGTACCGCCAACACTTCACGGTTATTTTCAATGCCAATACGAATTTGGTCGCGTTCCGGCCACCGGTTGCTGGTGCCAGCGTTTCGGTGCTCAATGAGTTGCTCAGCCAACTGCCGAATCAACCGGTGGCTCAGCCGCTTGTTCCTTCATCAACTCTGCAACCCCAATCTCCCAATGCGGGGTCAGTGGGGTCAGCTGCTGGGCCAGCAGCCACTCTTGTTGGACAGGTTGCACCAACGCGAATCCGCGTTCCAGCTCGGCTCAAATGGAGTGTGCCGGAAAGTTTAGCTCCGCCTCAGGTTGAGTCGGAGGCCGCCCAGACGTTGCTTGACGGCTATCCTCCAGCCTCAGCGCTTTTTGAACCTTTTCTGGAGTCGCTGCCAAACGGTATGGCTTCCTATCTCCCCGTTGAAGCCGCTGAGCTGAGTCAGTTTCAAAATGCTGATGAGGAGCTCCAGAATTCTCCTCCCCTACCAGAGCCACACTGGCAATCGCCGCCGCTGCCACCGCGAGAAGAGCAGATCGTAGCTCGGCCTGAGCAGTTGCTAACAGATACTGCGGTGTTTCCCCCTATTTCTCCTCCACTGGCTCAAGAGCCGCTGCCTGCTGGCCCCGTTCGCAGCGCAGTGACGGGTCAACTCGGGTTCCGAGATTTGCTGGCCTATACCGCCGAGGCTGAACAATCCGCTTCGGTAGAATCCAGCACAGCCGTGCCGCAACGGGAAGCGCCGCAAGGTGTTGCTCCAAGTCGAGCTGGCGAGCCAACGGGTTCTGAACAACAACCTGAGCCAACCCAATCTGCTGGGCAAAGTACCGCTCCTGAAGCGATGTTGGAAACAACGCCGAGATCAGTTCCCCTTGAATCTGTAGAAATTGAAAGGCTGCCCACCGAGCCTCAAGATGTGCCGGCAGTGTCTAAAGCTCAAGGTGCTTCTGAAGTTCAGCCGGCTACTCAACAGCTCACCGCACCACAGCCAACTCAGCGGCAGGAATGGCAACAGCCGCCCCCGAGGGTCCAAGTTACTCAGTCTGTAGAGGCCGTTTCTCCGCAGCTAGCATCTGATGAGCTACCGTTTAATATTCGCGCCGAGGAAGCCAGCGCTGTGACCGCGCCGCTTAATCAGGCTACTCCAATTGCAACACCGCCTGCTTCGACAGCACCGGTGCCAAGTCAAGCGTCTGGTGAAATCCCTCTTGATACCGGCAGGCCGCTGCTGGATATTCCGGCAGGCTTCACGCCACCTGGTGAAGACGCTGAAGCGATGCGGAAGTTGAGGGAATTCTTGCCGCCAACGGCTCCCGGAACGGGCATCAGCTTGCCGAGACGCCCTAGGCCCGTACCGCTGCAGCCCACCAAGGCCGCTGAGGTCGTTCCTGAAGCGCCGATTCACAACCCAGAACAAGCCATGTCTTTTTTAGAGCGTCTCAACCGAATGTCAGAAGTAGAGAGCGCTGGGCTCAGCGAAAACCGTTCGCTCAGCTTGGCTGAACTGATGACGTGGGAAAAAAAGTCCCTAGCGCCGATATCAGAGACGACTGAATCGGCGCTCAAACCTCAAAATGCAGCTTCAGATTCCAATTCCACCGGCGCTGCCGCAACGCCCGCTACAGAGCTTGAGGCACTCGTCCCAACCCCAGTGGAGTTGCCAGCCCAAAATAGGACTGAGACGCACCAATCAGTTGTGCCAGTCAATCAGCCAGTACCGACCCCCTCTCCTACGAGAACGGTCAGCCCTCGACAAGCGCAGGAGAATATAGTTCCCCCGCCACTGCCGCTGTCTCTTTCGGCTGCAACCCAAGCGCCATTGGATACGGCGGCTCCTCTAAGAATTGCTGAAAACGCGTTGCAGCATGAACTGGAAGAAACGTCTCCGTTCTTGCCAAGTTCTGCTGAGACGATTTTAATGGAGCCGACTCCAGTGGCATCTCTAGCAAACGAGGAAATTCAAGCTCAAGCGGCGGAGCAATATAGCGCCGATCTGCTCCCGCTGTCCTCTAAACCTGCCGTGCCTTTGGCCAATCTAGCCGTTCCGACTTCAACGCTGCTGACGCCTCAACATTCGCAAGCTCTCAGCGAGGCAGTTTCCAAGCACTCTGCACTGAGTCTTCCTCTTGACCTTTCTTCGACTCCTTCGCTACAGGCAGCTGGCGAACCATCTCAGTTCTCTGTGCCGCCTATGCAAGTGGCCTCCGAACAAACGCCGTACAGTTCAGCTTTGCCGCAGGATGAGGCGCCGCTTGCGCCTGAACTCTCCCCCATGAATTTATTGTCGGCCAGCGTTGCCAATCAGATTCAAGCTCCTGCCCCAAGTCCTCGACGCCAGCCAGAGCCAAGAGAACCTGTGCCTGACGCTGGAGCAGCGCTGCTGCGTGCAGCCTTGGGTGGCCTCTCACTGGGTCAACTTGCCCAAAGTGGGCTGCATCCGGAGGCTGCCAGATCTACTGAGCAAACTTCCCGTGTGGCAGGTGATCGGGGCGACAATATAGAGAATGCTGACCTCCAACGCCGCGATACGGAGAAAACCAGTTCAATGCGGGAGGCGGTTGAGTCATCTTCTCACGCCGGTACCTTACCAGTTCGGCCGGTGACGCAGGTGGCGGTGCCTACGCCAAGGTCTGAGCAAGCAACTGTAAAACCCGCCCAGCGTCCGCGCCCAGAAGACACTCTGCCGAGCAGTGATACGCCTGACGCGCCGAATCTCCCCGTGTCTGTGCCGGAGCGTCTCGAGCGGCTGCCTTCCGATCAAACTCAACTCAATCAAGCTGAGATTAATGCCGCACCGCCGGCATTGTCACTGCCTGAAGATTCTCAACAGGCCAGTGAGGATGTGAATTTAAGCCAGCTGCCGGTATCCCATTTGGCGGAAGATCAACCGAAAGCCAGGGGCGACGTGGGGGTCGCCGCCCATCAGCCGGTCGCTGATGTGGCCTCCACTGATTTGTTTGCCATTGCTACACCCAAAGTGATGAGCCAAGCAGAGGGCAGCCAGGCAGAAGCCGATACACAACCGCAACGCCCCGGTGCCAGTACCGCCTTGGGTGCGCTGACGGCCGCTCAACTGTTACGTGAGGCCCTCAAGGTTTCTGCTTCCAACTCAGAGGCGCAACCGCGAGCTGCATCCATGACCGACGATGTGCAATCAGTTCCTGCTGATATCACTCCACGTTCGCTCTTGCCTGAGCTTCGACAAGGAGTGCCGTCGTCTTTACAGGATTTGCCTATATCAGAATCGGTAGCCAGTGCTCAGCAATTAAGCCAATTGGCCAGCGTCAGCGAACCTCAGGGCGCACCCACTTCTCCCGGCATCACTCCACCGCTCGACTTATCTGATGAGATCCAGGCCGAAAGAAATGGCCAACAAGTCCAGCCGGAGCGGATTGAAGAACGCGCAGCCACTTCATATACAGCACCTCTTGCGTCTGTGCCGCTTGAGTCCACCAAACCGCCGATGGTCGAAGGTAGAATGTGGGCGGGTTCAGAACCTGTCAATCCAGTTACGCCCTCAGAGCTGCCAGACTTAGCCCCGAAGCCTGCGCTAGCTTCTGAACAAGGTGAACAACTTGTGGATGTTGAGTTTGAAACGTCGGGCAAGGCGCTGGCTGCGGCTTTGGCTCCCACGGCTTCGTCTTCTATTCCTTTACCTGCTGCGCCCGCGCAAGAGCAAGTGAAAGAGGCTGAGCAGTCATCAGTGGAAAACTTAACCCCTTTGCCGCGCCCCGAACTTCCTCCTGCGCCCGTTCTAGGCGAAAGCCAGCCCCTCGCTGGTCGCTCTGAAGCCGATTCGGGTAAGAAAGCGTTTGAACCGTTGAGCGTGGGACAAGAACCTTCGGTCGACCATCCGACGGATCAATCACATACATCTTCGACTGATACCGTCAACCTGCCTGAAGTGGAAATGGTGGCGATTGACGCTGTTTCAGAAGAAGCCCGTTTGCTACCCGCAACGCGTGACAAACCCACTACTTCTCATCCCCATATGGCTGCTGCCATCGCGTCGACTCTCCTCACCCAGAGCCTGAATATTCCAAGGCAAACGGTAGCCGACTTCGCGGCTAGCTCCAACCCCGATCCAGAGTTGCTCCCACTGAGTGCTGCTCGGCCTCCAGTCCAAGTCCCAGAGACGCAAACGCCCGGTGAAATTCTTCCCGGCAGGCCGCTGCCTGAACTTGAAGCTACTCAATCTCCGCTGGCCACTCGATCCGTTGCGGCTGATCCGGATATTGCTGTGCCACACGTTGAAACTGCTGCTTATCAAAACGGGTCTATTTCTGCTGAGCAGCTTCAGCTCCTCTCCCCTGTCGCCGCGCCTTCTCAGCTCAGTGCAGTAGAGCCGTCTAGTCCGCGTTTACGCTTGAGGAGCCGACTAACGAGTGAAGTCCCTGCTTCAGCGTCCCCTTCTACAGCGCCGTTCATCCCCAACAGCGTGACAATGCCCTCTGCGCCGCGTGACGAAGCGAGTCTTGCCGCGCTACCCTTACCCCACTCTGCCTCTCCCCTCCCTTCGGGCACTCAAACTTCTTCTCAAAGTGCTGTTACCCCTCAGCAACCGCCCTCTCAAAGAACTGCTCCTTTGCAGCGCCAAGAGCAGCTGATTCAAAAAGCATTGGCCAGTCCCGGTCACCGCGATCCCTTACCGCTGAGCGTCCGCGCTTTGATCGCTCCGATGCTGGGTAAGGAGCTGGGAGAAGTTCATCTGCTCAGCAACGCGGCAGCTTCAGAAGCCACTGCCGCCGCCGCTGCCGATGCTTTGGCGGTAGGCGACGTGGTACTGCTCAGTCCGGGACAAGATTTGGCCTCGCCGCGGGGCCTGGGGCTGCTGGCCCACGAGCTGACCCATGTACTACGCTCACGTGATCCCAATTTTGTACCTGTCGTAGCGCGGCCAGCTGCTCCGGGTAGCCAAGCCTCAATGTCCAAAAACTCGGCAGCCCACAACTCGCCCAGTCCCAGCTTTGCCAACCTCCCCGCTGGAGCAGACGAAGAGGGGTTGGCGGAATACGTCGAAGGCCAAGTTCGTAGCCGCTTTCAGGCAGCAGCGTTGACGCAGGCCAGCTCCAATGCTTTTTCGGCTGCTGCGGCTGCGCCCGAATCACCTTGGGGCAACCTGCCTGCGCCTTGGGAGCCGATGCCGATTTGGGATGTGCCAAGTACACCGACGCCGCAGGCCGCTGCACGTCCGACGTCAGTCCCGGTTTCCCGGCCCACCGTAATAGCCAAAGTCAGCTCGCCGGGCCGCATGGCCGCGCCTCAGGCCGTCAGCGCTCAAGCGGCCAGCAGCTCGCGTTCCGACACTGCCCCTGCTGCTGCGCCTCTTGCCATGAAGGGGCCGCCCACCGGCTCAGACCCCAATAAATCCAACCGATCTTCACCGGATCTTGACCGCCTCGCACAGCAAATTTACGGCATTCTCAAACGCCGTCTGGCCACCGAAGTGCGCCGGGAGCATTAAGGCAGAAAACATACGCCTCGTTCAAAACTCGTCTACTGTGGCCCTGTAGCCCTGTAGCGTCGCGGGCAAAAAGCAGTGGATCAGTTGACTCAGGGCAATAGTTTGAGTTACAGCATCTATAGCTGCTCGTTGGAACGACTGAAGGCAAACTTGCCGTAAATTGTTAAGTTGAAGTTGTTAGTCAGCAGACCAAGACAGAGCCGCTAGTGGGCATATCTACAAACGAACAAACTGTGCCTCAAGTGGTCAAATCGAGCGCCAAAAGCTGCCCCCGACTCTCAAGAATGAACCAATCTGCCACTGAGACGCCGAACCGCGTACTCTCAGGTCGCCGCTGGCTCACGACACAGGGGAGGTGAGCCAGCGCTTAAGAAGCCATGCCAAACCAACTCCAGTAGACGGCGCGGGGTGTGCGGTAAATCAGCTCAGCAACAAGCCGCCGGTACTGCCGAACAAGCTGCCTGTGCTGTAACTTGATTCCTGAGAAGCCAAAAACACGTACAGCGGCGCAATTTCGGCGGGCTGTCCGGGACGGCCCAGTGGCGTGGATTTGCCAAATTCTTCGATGGCGTCTTGAGGCTGCCCGCCACTGGGTTGGAGCGGCGTCCAGTACGGCCCCGGAGCTACCGCGTTGACACGAATACCCTTCTCGGCGACTTGCTGCGCCAATGACTGGGTGAAAGCGTAAATCGCCGCCTTGGTCGAAGCGTAGTCGAGCAGATTTGGGGAAGGCTGGGTGGCCTGAATAGATGAGGTATTGATAATGGTTGCTCCATCCCCAAGGTGAGGCAGGGCGGCTTTACAGATCCAAAACAGAGCGTAGACATTGGTCTTGAACGTTGCGTCGAACTGTTCGGTGCTGATGTCGGCGATGCTTTCCTGAGCAGTTTGCTTGCCCGCGTTGTTGACCAGAATATCCAAGCCGCCCAACTGCTTTGCAGCGTTTTTGACGAGTTGAGCACAAAAGTCTTCGCTGCTGATGTCACCGGCCAGCGCCACCGCTATCTGCCCCGCCGCTTCAATCAGCTTGATGACTTCCTGCGCGTCCCCCTCTTCTGAAGGGAGGTAATTGATGGCCACGTCTGCGCCCTCGCGGGCGAAAGCAATGGCGACGGCTCGACCAATGCCTGAATCGCCACCAGTAATCAGCGCTTTACGCCCTTTGAGACGGCCCGAACCCTTGTAGGTCTCCTCGCCGTGATCGGGTAACGGGTTCATTCGATTGACGCTGCCCGGTGCGTCTTGGGGCTGGCGCTTGAAAGGCGGCTGCGGGTACTGTGTCACGGGATTTTTCATCTCGGTCTGATCTTTTTTATCGCTACTCATATGGTCTCCTTGTTTGGTGCTAGGGAATTTCTCGACGGCTTTCTGTGATTTTCTCTTTCAACCTAGTGCTCTAGAATTCTTCTTGACATCATGGCCGTCAATTACAGTTTGCCGCTGAGCAGATACCCACAAATCAGCAAAATGGGTGAGTCTTACCCGCTGACGGTGTAATGGATGCTGGCTCCGTCGATCTCTGGGTTGCGCTAAGGCCGAGGTGCTGCCAGATGAGGCCAGAGAAATGAATAAAGCAGACAAGAGGGCATTCATCTGTAGAGTCTTTTGAAAGGTGCACGAAAATCCATCTCCGATAGTTTGCCGCCGCACAAGCAAGCTGGCTATTACGGGAGGCAAGAGCTTTTATTGAGCTGACCTTGGGTTTTGAAAAGTGTAATGAAAAGTTCAAACTGCCCTGACTGAGAGAAAATGACTGTTGCCGGTAAATATAAAATGCTGGTCACCTCAGATAAACTAGGGTGAAGCCCTTTAACCTCACTTATTGACCGATAGTGGACGCCCTCCCCCACTGCAAGTTTTCGTCTTTGATGCTAACGGCTAACGCCGTTTAGGGCTGAGCGAGATTGTGGGCAAGCACGGCCAGCACGACACGCAGCCGTAAGGCGGCTACGGTTTTCGTTTGTGCCGAACGAATTTGGGTGTTGACCAGTTGAGAAAAGACCGTTTCAATACGTTTGCGGAGCTGGGGGTGGCGGGAAACCCGCCACCCGGTGTCATAGCGAGTGTTTTTCTTGGGTGGAAAGACGAATCCTAAGCAGCAATAGCCTTTATCGCCAATGATCTTCGGGCCGTCAAAGTCCGGCCAACGCTGGTTGAGTTCAAAACCGACCGTCGTGTCATGGAGATTGGCAGGTTTCACGAGATATTGGAGAATCCGGCCTTGAGGGCTGACCCAAGCGTGAAGCTTGTATCCGAAGACATGGCCTTGTGTGCCGTACCCCCAACGAGCACCCGGAAACGTACACCCCTTCGCCCGCTTGGGACGACAGACTGGGAGTGGCATGGAGTCAATGATGACCTCCGCACACTGCTGTGGTGGGCTGACCACGGCCTCCAACTGCGCGAGGAGCCGGACGCCACGTGTGTAGGCTTGGGTGTAAGACGGAAGACCGGGACGGTCTTCACGCAAGATGTTCCACCATACTGAAGCGTAGGGATGCTTGAAAACGAATCGCGTCAACAGCAAAGCGACGAGCATCGCGTCGGTCATTTTTTGATGTTTACAGCGCTTCGTATCCCAGAAGTAACGTTGAGACCAGCGATGAAAGAAGCGGATGACCGAACGACGGGTTAAACTGTGGTGGGGACGGTATCTGTACATACCCTCCCCATTTTCGCTGTCCACGTGCATCCGGAGTCAACCTCATCGCACCCCTAAACGGCGTGGCTAATATAGAAAAATGCCCTCGCAGACGCTCTTTTCCGCTGAATTACGTAATTCAGAGCTTGTCTTTTACGCTATAAGCGCTCTAATCTGAAGCCATGAAACGAACCAAAACTGAGGCAAACGTGGTTGGCCCAGAGTCGCCGCTTTCAAAATGTCTCATCATCGCGCTGACTAGTCTGAAGGGAGGTGTTGGCAAAACCACACTCACTATGCATTTGGCGGCGGCTATTGCTGAAGAACTCGAAAACGTCGTGGTGCTGGACGCCGACGAGGAAGTGAGCGCAGTGCGTTGGCAGCAGCACGCCGCAGCCGATCAGATCCGGTTGCCCTTCGAAGTGGTGGCTGCTCAGCGTAACAGCTTGATGCGCCAAGCCCGCGAACTGGCCCGGACAGGACACACCGTGATTATTGACACGCCGCCCAACAACCGCGAGGTCCTCAAGAGCGCCGCAACGGTGGCGGACGTGGTGCTGGTGCCAGTGTTGCCGACGGGTCTGGACGTAGACCGACTGGCCACCACACTCGAACTCCTGACCGATCTGGAAGCGGCTCTCGAAACCTTTAACTACGCGATAGTGCTGAACCGTTTCGATGCCCGCAAAGGCATGGCCCACGAAGCCAATCAAGCCCTCAACGCCCATCCGCGCCTAGAGACGGTTATCAAGTCGCTCAGTGCTTATGAGAAAGTGTTTGGGCAAACGCCCAGTGAGTTGGGGCAATTTAGAGCAATGTGGGCCGAGATCAAGGTCGCATTTGGAGAAGAGGCATGACCAAAAACCGTTTCCAAAGAGGAAATCAGGCCTCAGGTTTGGGTAATCTACTGAACCGTTCTTTGCAAATGTCGGGTGTGGGCACGCCAGATTTAGCTGATCAGCAGCGTCTGCCTGAGGCTCAGGTCTTGCCGCTGAGCGCTTTGATGGCCAATCCGCGCCAGCCGAGGCGCTTTTTTGATCCGGCCTCACTGCAACAACTCTCGGAGAGTCTCAAAGAACGGGGCGTCTTGCAACCGCTGATGGTGCGGCCATTGGAAGGCCAAAACGGGCAATACGAGATTGTTTACGGCGAGCGGCGTTGGCGGGCTGCACAGCTTGCCCAACTCAGCGAAGTACCGGTGCTGATTCGTGATTTGACGCCGCAAGAAGCCGAGATCATTTCGGCAGTCGAAAACTTGCAGCGAGAAGACCTCAACCGTTACGACGAAGTGGTGTACAAGCTGCGCTTGGTGGCCCAGCTGTTTGAAATCACGCCTGAAGAAGCCAGTAGCGTCCTCAAAGGGCTCCGCGCCAATCCGGAGAGTGGCCCTGAGAAGGTCACTCAGTTAGACGAGCTGTTTACCCAGCTTGGGCGCGAGCAGTGGCGCTCGTTTGTCACCAACGGTTTGCCGGTGCTTAGACTGCCGCCAAGCATTGCAGATGCGCTGCAAAGCGGAGCACTGGAATACAGCAAAGCGGTGCTGCTTTCCCGCGCTCCAGAGCAGCACCACAAAGCGCTGCTCAAGCGGGTCATCACCAAAAATCTGACCCACGCCGAACTCAAAGAAGCGATTGCCAAGCTCAAACCCGCAGCGCCTCAGCCCGCCGCTTCACCGCTGAGCCAGGTGAAGCGCCACCTCTCCGTTCAGCGTTTAAGCCAGTTGCCTGAGCAACAGCGGCAGCGGGCGGAAACGCTCATAAGTGAACTCGCCGACCTGCTGCAAATCTCAAATCAGAGCTCCTGAATTACGTAATTCAGAAGAATAAGCCGTGTGGGACAAGTCCTATGTCTTTCGCTTGAATTGGATTGTAGCAGTCAATGGCATCTGGCCTGCGGTGTGATTTGGTTGTGGCGTGCAAGATAAATACTCAAGGTCATTCCCAACCGTTTCACCAAAAGGAGCAGCATGAACCGCACGCCGGAGTCCCCTCATCCTCAACTCAACCCGCCGGATTACTCGTGGGCCGAGCCGCAAGAGAGCGGCCACTCGCCCCTCAAGGCAGATGTGGCGGTGATCGGAGGGGGAGCGGGTGGCCTGACAGCTGCGTTGATGGCCGCCGTGACCAAAAAGCGGGTACTTCTGATTGAGCGCGAGCTCACTGGAGGCGAATGCACCTTCACAGGCTGCATTCCTTCAAAAGCGCTGCTGTCGATAGCCAAAACAGTTCACGCCGCTCGGCAAAGTGTCGCGCTGGGCTTGGCCGTCAGCGGTGAAGCCGACTGGATCAAAGTGCAAGCCGAAATCCGGCGGGTGATCAACAGTTTTGAAGACGTGGATTCGCCTGATTCGATTGAGCGGCGCGGCGTGCAAGTGGTGGCGGGTGAAGCCAAGTTCGTTTCACCGCATGTATTGGAAGTCCAGACCTCTACAGGCACACGCACAGTGATGGCTGAAAAATTTGTAGTGGCGACAGGTTCCGAGGTGATCGTTCCTGATTTGGAAGGGCTAAGCGGCGTGCCTTACTTGACCCACCAAACCATTTTCGACGTGGCCGAGCGGCCCCCGCACCTGCTGATTTTGGGTGGCGGGCCGATTGGCTGTGAGTTATCACAAGCGTTTGTGCGCCTCGGGAGCCGGGTGACGATCTTGCAGCGCGGCGAGCGTCTGATCAACAAAGACGAACCGGAAGCGTCTCAAGCTTTGCTGGATGTCTTGCGGCGTGACGGCGTGACGGTTCATCTCGGCGTGGATGTGGTGAGGGCTGAAGCACTGCCGAGCGGCGTGCGGCTTCATCTTGGGGATGGTCGCCATATTGACGGCTCACATCTGCTGCTGGCGGTGGGCAAAAAGCCGAGAGTGGAGAATCTGGGCCTAGAAGTGATCGGTGCGGCTTATGACGAGAAGGGGCTGAAAGTCAAGGCCGATATGCAGTCGGTAAGCTGCTCCTATGTTTGGGGAGCGGGCGACGTGGTGGGCGGGCCGATGTTTACGCACGGCGCAACCGAGCGCGGCACTTTGGCTGGACTCGGCTCGTTGGCGTGGTGGGGGAGAGCGGCAGCCACCTTCCGCGCTCCCGCCGCACGCGTGGAAGATATTCCTTGGGTGACTTACACCGAACCTGAAATTGCCCACTGGGGGCTGACTGAGGC
Source organism: Deinococcus psychrotolerans (assembly GCF_003860465.1). NCBI lineage: Bacteria > Thermotogati > Deinococcota > Deinococci > Deinococcales > Deinococcaceae > Deinococcus > Deinococcus psychrotolerans. The sequence goes on along the minus strand of NZ_CP034185.1, from coordinate 51,347 downwards.
CCAAGCGGTCAAGCAGTATGGCCGCCGTGTGCAGGTGGTGGATTATGATTTCAGCCATTTAGATCGGGCCGCCACCGAGCGGGAAAGCGGCTTCGTCAAGCTGGTAGTGCTCTCGGGCTTGCTGGGATCGCCGCTGGGCCTGACGGTGGTGGGCGCTCAGGTGGTCGGCAGCCGCGCTGGAGAACTGATTCAACTGCTCAGCTTGCCCAAGCGTTTGGGCTTTCACCCAGTCCGCTTGGCGCTGCTGCCCGTCTCGTATCCCACTTACGCCGAAGCGGTACGTCAAAGCTATTTGGGCTTGTTTACCACCGGACTGGCTTTTGGAAAGCGGCGTGCAGGTCGGGCGGAACAGGAGAGCGGCCAACAATCACCGCAGCCGCCACCCCTGCCCAAGGCGCTCGGGCCTGAGTGCTGATGACGGCACTTGACGCAGTGGTGATCGGTGCGGGCGCGGCAGGGTTGGCGGCGGCTTATGGTGTGCAGCGGCGGGGCCTGCGCTTTGTGTTACTGGAAGCGGGCCAAGCGGCGACGGGAGCTTGGCCCGCTTATTACGACAGCCTCAAGCTGTTCACGCCTGCTCGGCACTCGGCCTTGCCCGGATTGCCGTTTCCCGGCTCACCGCAGCGGTATCCGGGCCGCGACGAGATGAGCGCTTATCTGAAAGCTTACGCCGCTTATTTTGCTTTTCCGGTGGAACTTGGAGCAGATGTAGCGAAAGTGCAAAAGCGTGGCCGACTGTTCAATGTCATGGCGCGGGACGGCCAAGAATGGACAGCCCGCGCCGTGATTTGCGCCTCAGGCACTTTTCGGCGTCCCTATCAGCTCGGTCTGCCCAATATGCAGCAGTATAGGGGGCGTCTGCTGCACTCAGCCAAGTACACCGCGCCCCAGCCGTTCGCAGGACAGCGGGTCATCGTGGTGGGTGCAGGCAATTCTGCGGCCCAGATCGCTGCCGAGCTCGGCCAAGTGGCGCGGGTGACTTTGGCCGTGCGCCGCCCACCGCGCCTTTTTCCGCAGCGTCCCTTTGGCGTCGATCTCATTGATTGGCTGGCTCTCAGCGGGATTGAGCGCCTGCCGCTCGGCGCGTTCGGGCGGGTGCCGGACGCTCAGCCGGTGATCGCGGTGCCCCATTTGCGCTCCGCCCTGCAAAGGGGCAACCCTGATCTTCAGCCGATGTTTAAGGAGTTCACCTCCGACGGGGTACGCTGGAAAAATGGAGAGGTAGAGCCGGTGGACACGGTTATTTTTGCCACTGGCTACGCTTGGAACGGCGCTTACCTTCCGCCTGAAGCAGTTGATCCGCATGGTGAGCCCCGGCAGCGGCTGGGGGTGAGCACCATTTTGGCGGGCTTGTATTTCGCCGGTTTGCCCGGCCAGCGCAGCATTGCGTCCGGCACCATTCGGGCGGCTGGCCCCGACGCGGAGTACGTCGCCGCGCACCTGAGTCGATATCTGGAGGAAGACTGTGCCACCTATTCTGCGACGACCTAACCGTTTGACCACTGCTTTTTTAATCTTCGTGCTGAGTGGGCCGCTGGGCCTCGCCGCCCCACTGGACGACGCCCTCAACGCCTTGATGGGTGGCAAAGTAGACGCCACCGTGAATATGCTGAGAGACAACACTGACGCGCCCTCATTGGTGGTGTTGGCCCGCGCTTATGTGGGGCAGTCGCTGTTTGTGGGCAGCATGACCGCCAAGAAAAAATTGTACGAATTATCGGAAGCGGCGGGGCGGAGAGCGGTAACGGCTGATCCTAGAAACGCCGAGGCCAAAACGGAACTGGCCTACGCTCTGGGTTTACAACTTCAGGGCGCAGGGATCGTGGAGGCCACCCGCACAGGGCTGGAAGTCAAGCGCCTTTTCGACGATGCGGTGAAACTCGATCCCAACACGGCGCGGGCCTGGGTGGGTCTGGGCACCTGGAATGTGCAGGCGCTTTCGCTCGGTGGGCTGGTGCGTTTTGCCACCGGAGCCAGCGAGGCGGACATGCGTCAAGATCACCGCAAAGCCATCCAACTCCAACCCAACGAAGTGTTTTTTCGGCTGAGTTACGCCGATAGCTTGCTGCTGTTGGCCAAAAATGACAACCGCCGCGCCGCCGGTCTGAAACAAGAAGCGAGGAGCATTTTGCAAGCGGCCCTGAACCTCACGCCGGAGACGTATTGGCAGCGCTACGACCAGGAAGCAGTACGCCAGCGGCTCAAAGCGTTGGGCGGCAGCTAAGCTCCGCAAAGTCCTCTGCCGCTCTCCAATTCCCACCTTGCAGTAGGGAAGAGGCGATGAAGTCTTTTCACGGCGTGCAAAATCAGAAAAAGGGAAGCCGTAAAAGTGGCTTCCCTTTTTCCTCCTGAGCTTCGGCTCAGTCTGCGGCCTGCGAAGTCGCCCCCAACCGGTTCTGTGCCGGCACCACCAAAGACAGCAGGGTGGCGAGAGCGCTCAAAGCGGCCAACAGCCAGAAGGCCAATTTCAACCCGTCAATGAAGGGAGTCAGGGTGGCGGCAGGCAAATTGCTGCTCAGGCCGCTGAAGACTTTGAGCATCACGTCTCTGGGCACTTCGCTCACCACGATGCTGAGGGTAAAGATGATGGCGATGACGCCGCCCACGCTCATCAGCAAGCTGCGCACGCCAGCCGCCACGCCGCGCCGGTCAGGAGCCACGCTGCCCATGATCAAGCTGGAATTGGGTGAGTTAAAGAGGCCGTTGCCCACGCCTGCCAGCAGCATCAGAGCAGCGATCAGCCAGTACGGAGTGGTGAGGCTCAGCACTTCGGCGAGGCCTGCCAGCGCCAGCGTACCCAGCACCAAGCCCCATCGAATCAGAATGCGCGGATCCATTTTGTCGGCGAGGCGTCCGGCAATCGGCGAGGCCACCAGCAGTCCCACCGCCACTGGCCCCAGCATGATGCCTGCCAGCACGGCGTCAATGCCTTTTGCGCCCTGAAAGTAAAACACGAACAGGAAGGTCAGGGCCATCCGCGCCACGGCATTCAAAAAGACGGTGGCATTGTTGAGCGAGAAAGCGGCGTCTTTGAACAGGTGCAAGTCCAGCATCGGCGCTTTGACTTTGCCCTCGATGACCACGAACAGGGCCAGGGCTGCCAGGCCGACCAAAATGTACGGCAGCACGCCGCCCCACGACTGAATGCCGCCTTCCGAGAGGCCGATCATCAGCAGCGCGAAGCCCGCCGCGTAAGTGAGGTTGCCCCACACGTCGAAGCGGTCTTTGCGGTCTTGCTTGGTCGCCAGATCGCGCAAGGTAAAGGCCGCCCACAACGTGCCGATGATGCCCAGCGGCACGTTGAACCAAAAGACCCACTGCCAACCAAAAGCGGTCAGCGCTCCGCCGACAATCGGCCCCAGAATCGCGCCGACGGCCACCATCATCTGATTGGTGCCGATGGCAAAGCCGAGTTCTTCACGCGGAAAAGCGTCGGTGACGATGGCGCTGGAATTGGCGATCAGAAAAGCTCCGCCGACGCCTTGGAGGGCACGCAGCGCGATCAGCAGCGGCACATTTGAAGTAAAGCCCGCCAGCAGAGAAGTCAGGGTAAAGACCCCGAAGCCCAGTACGTACAGCTTTTTGCGCCCCATCATGTCCGACATTCGGCCCACGTTCAGCACAAACACCGTTTGGGTGACGTTGTAAGCCAGCAGAATCCAGATCAAATTGAGCAGCGTGGTGTGAAGGTCGCGCAGCAAGGTCGGCAGGGCAATAATCAGCGTGCCGGAGTTCATAGACGCCATCAATGCGCCGAGGCTGGTGACGCTCAGCGCCAGCCATTTATAGGAAAATTTGTCGTGCAACGTGGCTTTTTTGGCTTGATTGGGTTGGAGCTGACTCATGCGCGGGCCTCCGACGTGGTGGTTGCCGCGTTGGTCTCCGGCTGGCCCAGCAGGTGGCTTTCCAAACGCTCCAAGAGTGCTTGCATCTGGGCAGTGTCATCAGAGCTGAGCGGCGAGAACAGCTCGCGCAGGTGCGCGTGGAGCGCAGGCACGGCTTCTCGCATCAAATCTTCGCCTGGGGGGGTGATGCACACCTGCAAGCTGCGGCGGTCTTGCTCGCCGCGCTCACGGGTCAGCAGGCCTTCTTGCTCCAAGCGGTCGAGAATACCAGTCAGGTTGCCGGGGGTGACGCCCAGCCGCTCGGCCAGTTCGCTGGCGCTGAGTGGGGTGGACGCGCCAACTTGGCGCAACTGGCGCAGCACCCGGTACTGCGGCGCGGTGAGGCCCAGTGCGGTGACTTTGCCGGTCACGTTGCGGCTGAGAATGGTATAGACCCGGTCGAGCGTAACCCACAACTGCACTTCAGGCGGACGCGATAGGGGAGAGGGCAGCGAAGAAGAAGTCATACTAAGAGTATAAGCCTAAATCATATAGACTTAAAGTATCTGTGCGTCAAGCGGTAACAATTGAGCGGTGCGGAGCTGGTTCTTATTTGGGCTGTCTGGTTCCGGCGATGCCCGCCACGATAAAGCTGCTCAGCACGTCTGGGAGGTCGTCGGCGGCCACCCCGGCCGCGTCCTCAGTCTGCATGACGCGCTCGTAGGCCAGACTGGTCAGCAAGTTGAGAATAATCGGCAGCAAGTGGGGGCGGCGGCGCACGGCGGGCAACTCGTGCAAATTCAGCCGCGACTCGATGGCCTGCAAAAAGGTGCGGCGGCAGCGGCGAAACAGCGGCCCGCCGCCGCTATTGAGGAGCAAGAGGAGTTCGCGTTCTTGCAGCAGCAATCGGAAGAGCGCCGCATACGGCACCACGCCCGATTCCGGCAGCAGTGGCGAGAGGCGCTCGGGGAATTTTTCCAGCTTGGCTTCAAACAGCGACTCCAGCATCGCCTCGGTGGACGCAAAGTAACTGTAGATGGTGGGGCGCGAGACGTGCAATTCGGCGGCGATATCGGCCATGCCCACCGCTTCAAAACCGCGCTGAGTAAAGAGCGTCGCTGCAATGTCTAAAATTTGCTCACGGCGCGTCTGCGCGTTGAGACGGCGGGCCAACACAACGTCAGTCATAGGAAGGAGTTTAGCAAAAAACCTTAACATGGCGTCACTTGACAGATCGTCAGTAAATGCCCATACTCAGAACTTGTACTGAGTCTAATATTTTGGACTTGCCTTTTATCACTTTTCTCAACTCGCCGTTCTGCTCAAGGAGTGCCGCTTATGCCGCTCATCAACGATTACAAAATTTTAACACCCGCCGAGCGCAGCTTGTGGCGGCAGCCGATGATGTGGCTCTCGGCGGGGGCGATTGCCTTGGTGCCGCTGCTCTACGCCACCATCTATTTGGACAGTTCGCTCGATCCTTACGGCAATTTGTCTGAGTTGCCGGTGGCCTTGGTCAATGTGGACGCCGGAACTGCTGTGCGAGGTGAGCAGCGCAACATCGGGGCCGAGACGGTCAAGACCCTCAAAAAAGACCAGCGGTTCAATTACCTGAGCTATAGCAGTGTCGCCGATGCCGAAGACGCCGTGCAACGCGGCGAGGCTTACTTCGCGCTGAGCTTTCCCAAAGATTTTAGTCAAAAAGCCCTCGGCGCAGACAGTTCTCAGCACGGCCTGATCAATTTTTACATTTCGGAAGGCGGCAGCTATTTTGCCAGTCGGGTGGCCAAGACTTTTTCTGCCAGCCTCACCGACACCCTCAATGCCAAACTCGGCCAAAACCGCTGGAAGGCGGTGCAGACCTCGCTCGGTGAAGTGCAGCGCGGGTTTGCAGACATCCGCACGGCCACCGGCAAGCTGCAAAGCGGCGCGGCCAGCTTGGCAAGCGGCACCGCCTCGCTGAGCAGCGGGGCCGCCACCCTGCAAACTGGAGCGCGTCAGGCGTCGCAGGGCGCTCAGCAACTCACGGCAGGGGCCAAGACCCTTTCCGGCGGTGTGAGTAAGCTTACAGGTGGCAGCGGCCAGCTTTCCAGCGCCGTGCGGCAACTGGAAGAGGCTGCGCCGGGTCAAAAGGAACTCGCACCTCTTCAGCAAGGAGCCGCGAACCTCAGCGGCGCGGCGGGGCAACTCGCAGGCGGCCTGGGGCAGCTCAGCGGCGGCGCGGCGCAGCTCTCGGCGGGAGCCAGCTCAGCGGACGCGGGCGCGGCGCAACTGAGTAAGGGCAGCGGTCAACTCGCCGCGCAGTTGCCGCAGCTTCAGGGTGGTTTGGGGCAGCTCACGGCGGCGGCCAATCAGCTTTCAGCCGGAGCCAACACCGCCAATCAAGCCGCGCAGCAAGTTGCGGCGGGCAGTGGGCAACTCGCCCAGCAGCTTCCGGCGTTGGCGAGCGGTATCGTCTCGGCCCAGCAAGGCGCGGGGCAAGCCGGAGTGACTCCACTGGCCCAAGCGCTCGGCAAGCTCGGCGTGGGTGCGCAGCAAGCGGCGGGCGGAGCCAAGTCGCTCAGCGCTGGGGCCACACAACTCGCCGCAGGTACAGCTCAGTTGCAAAGCGGCAGCCAGACACTCGCCAGCAAACTTGGTGAAGCTGAGAAAGCCAGCAGCGCCGCCGTCAAGGGTGCGTCGCAGCTCAGCGTGGGCGCAGCCAAACTGCAAAGCGGCACGGCCAGCCTCAGCAGCGGCGCGGCAACCCTAGCCCAAAAAACCCAGCAAGCTGCCGAGGGAGCAGTGGCTCTCAGCGCGGGGGCCAGTAAGCTGCAAAGTGGCGTAGGACAACTTGTCGGCGGCAACCTCAAGCTGAAGGGTGCCCTCGATCAAATCACCGCCAAGTTACCTTCCCAAGCCGACCTCACCCAACTCAGCGGCGGTGCGGCGACGTTGGCCGAGAAAAGTGGTGAACTCGCTGCTGGCCTCAACACTCTGAGCAGTGGAGCGACCCAACTGAGAAGCGGAGCAGAGCAAGCCCGCAGCGGCGCGGCCCAACTCAGCAGCGGCCTGAGTACGCTTTACAGCAAGGTGCCTGCCAAGATAGAGCAGCTCGGCGGCGATCCGGCGGGCCTGAGCCAAAGCGTGCTGCCCGTCATCAAGACGTTTGCGCCGGTCAGCAACAACGGAACTGGATTCGCGCCTTACTTCATGGCGCTGAGCTTGTGGGTGGGCGTGACCCTGACCACTTTTATTTTCCCGTATCAGCAGCTTCCCCAAAGCGGGCGTGGCACCTCGCAGTTTGCCCGAATGCTGCGCAAGGCCAGTGTTCCGGCGCTGCTGGTGGTGGTCCAGGCCTTGCTGGTGGTGCTGGGCGTGCATCTGCTGGGCGTGAGTTACCTGCACCCCGCCGAAGTTGTCTTCACGGCGGTGGCCTCCAGCTTGACGTTCCTTGTAATCGTGCTGGCGCTGATCTTCTTGCTGGGCGCGGCGGGCCGCCTCATCGCCCTGATCTTGCTGGTGTTGCAGCTGGCGGCGTCGGGCGGCAGCTATCCGGTGGAACTCTCGCCGCGTTTCTTTCAGGTGATTCACGATTATGTGCCGGTTACGCAAAGCGTCAAGGCTTTTCGGCACGCCATTTCTGGGGCGTTTAAAGGCAGCTATCCAGTCTTTACGGCGGTGCTGTTGGGACTGGCGGTCTTGGGCATCTTGTTGGGCCTACTGGGGCGGCGCAGGTGGGAATTTGTGGCCGACAGCGATTTCAAGCCGTTGGTGTCATCACCGATTCGGGCCAACGACTGAGCCAAAGCTTGAGGGGGAGAGAGCTGCGGCTGCGCTTCAAAGTCACTTGGGTTTTTGGCAATCTCCGCAGTCTTGGTAGCGGCCACTTCCGACATCAGGCGTGCATGCTTGGCTGCTGAAAGTTATTTTTTAGGTTCATAGCCGATAAAAAATCTACCAACCGTTTTATACTTATTGACCATTGGATCTGCCCTCATCGTTTCACTCAAGCCTGGGGCGCTAAGATTGAGTGAAAATTCTTGGTCACTACCTTTAATGCGCCTATACGTTGTCCAATCACCCAAATCCATTCTCCAGTCCATAGAAATCTCAGTCGTGGATTCCAAAAGCGAGTCAAAAAGTGGGATCAATTCCTCTGGTTGTCTCATAGAAACGAAGCAGTGTTTTACATCACCTTCCTGTGATGGTGCAAGACTTGTAAAATAGCTGGGACATTTGATTGATTTGAATCCAGCGTCATCGATGAACATGCCATCCAATTTCTTGGAGAAGTTCGTTATCTCATTAATATATTCAGTCTTATTTTTTTTGACTGTTCTCATGTTTGAACCTCCAGCCTGAGTTTTGCATGATGAGATTAAAGTCAGTGACGCTGTAAATAGAATCAAAACAGCGCTTCTCACTTTTTATCCCCAGGATGGAACATACCCCAAATATCTTTTACTTGTCTTTCATCTAGCTGATCGAGTGTTCTCCTGTCTAACTGGACTTCATAGCTTTCACGCTCATATTGCTCGAGAGTAGGCTGATTAGAAAATCTACTGATAAATAAATGGAGTTCTGAAATAGCAGTTTGGATCATACTTAAATCTGTGACTGAAACAACAGCTAGTTCGACTCCTGCTTCCAATGTTCTTCTAATATCAATCTTTGTCAATTCCTTAAGTGTCTGTTCATTATTGGCACGGGGCGATTTATCCAAATTCATCTGCTCGGTCAAGTTGACACCTTCTTGGAGCATGTACAATTTGTCTTTTATGAGAAGATCACGGGCCTGTACTTCAAAATTACTGAGGGTCTTGGCACTCTCCGCCAATTTGAACAAGTGGTGCATGGCAGTGTTGAAGGCAATATTTTTTCAAAAGTCTTGGCTGCTGCGCATCCGTTCTGAAGTGTGGCCACTTCAGGCATCACGTCGGCATGGTTGGCGACTGAAAGTTATTTTTTGGGTTCATAGCCGATAAAGAATCTACCAATCGTTTTATACCTGTTGACAAGCGGGTCTTCTCTGATTGCTGCGCTTGAACCAGTGGGGGTTAGATTAATTGAAAATTTTTGCTCGCTTCCTTTTATCTGCCTAAATGTGGCCCATTCTCCAATATCGAATCTCCAGCCCATAGAAATTTCACTTGCAGGATTGAGCAAGAAATTAAGAAGTGGGATGAGTTTCTCAGATTCTTGCATCGAAACAAAACAGTGTTTTACGTCTTCTTTTTTTTAGAGGAAACAGGCCCATAAGGTACTTTGGGCAATTTATCTGCTCAAATCCTGCTTCTTCTAAAAAAATCCCATCTAATTTAATAGAGAAGTCTTTTATCTCTGCTATATAATCTGCTTTGTTTTTTTGTATATCACTCATGGTGGACACTCTAACTTTCATTTTGCATGAAGAAACTGAAAACAAACTTAGAGCGACAAAGCATAATATAGAGCTTCTCATTCTGATCCGGTAGGGTGAAGCAATGACCAAACTTCTCGCAAACGGCTTTCTATAAACTGATCCCTCACTCTTCTATCCAGCTGGACTTCATAGCCTTCACCGTCTTCGCGCTCGTATTGATCTAGAGTTGGCTCGTTGGAAAATTGTCGGATGAAAGTGTTGATCTCTGCAGCCTTATCTCCCAATCGCGTTCCCACACCTGAAATGCCGTAAACAGCGAACTCGACAGCCGAAGCTCTGACTGGGGTGATCCCTGCCAAGTCCTCAAGCGCCTGCTCAGCATTGGCACGGGGCGATTTATCCAAGTTCATCTGCTCGGCCAAATTGACGTCTTCTTGGAGCATATCCAATTTGTCTCTTTTAAGAAGATCACGGGCCTGTGCTTTAAGCTGGTAAGAAAAATCATTTCACGTCGTCATGTGGAATGAAATATTTTCCTACCGTTTTGTGCTGGTTTACTTTGGGATCATTTCGCATATCCACATTTATGCCCGGTGCGGTTAATGACATGGCGAAAGATTGCTGTCCCTTTTTAACCACCCTATACGTGACCCATGTGCCAAGATCCATTCTCCAGCCCATCTGTACGTCGGTAAATTTCTCAAATCGCTCTAATAATAAAGGAATGATCGCTTCAGGTTCTAATTCACTAATGAAACAGCCTCTAATGTCTCTACTATCATTCATATCGAGTAAATAGCTAGGGCATTGTATTGGCTTAAATGATAACTCTTCTCCAATGATTACATTTAGACGAATCCTTACTGCCTTCATCGAATTATTATCTTCGGGAGACACGTTTTGCGAGACTTTCTCATCAGCTCCTTTCGTATTATTTGTGACAATATAGAGAGAACCTGCTAGAAAGGCGGTCGAGAAGATTATCAATGTTTTCATTTTTCATTTTCTTGATGAAATAAACTCCATATCTGAGCGGAAAAGAATAATGGAGATTCATTTATTATCGTCATAACTAATGAAACATCTTGCAATCGTCTTGTAATTTTTGAGTTGAGGATCTTCCCGCGTCTTTTTTGTCATGCCTGAAGCGGTAAGCGAAAATGAGAATTTCTGCCCGTTATCTTTTGTACTGCGAAAAGTTGTCCAAATGCCAACGTCCATTCTCCATCCCATATCAACATTAGCAAATTTTTCAAGTTCTTGTGAGAGAAGAGGTATAAGAGCTTCTGGTTCTAAACTAGAAACAAAGCAGTGAATGATGTCATTTTTTTCAATTAAATCACTATAATATTTTGGGCAAGAGATAGATTTGAAATTCGCTATATTCAGAGCAGTTTCATCCAGCTTCTTCGCTGTTTGTTTCATTTCTTCTAGAGTAGAAGGCTTGTTCACATTCATCACCCCTTTGCTGGAGTCCTCTGCTTTAACCTCACATGAAATTAGACTGTAGAAGAGTATGAGAAACAAAGGAGCAATCTTAAAGTTCATTTGGGGCCTTGTGGATGAAAAAGATCCCAAATACTATCTAACCTGTCCTTCATTTCTAAACAAACTCTACTGTCCATTTGAACTTCATATCCTTCGCCGTCTTTGCGCTCGTATTGATCTAAAGTCGGCTCAGTTGAGAATTGGAGGATGAAAGATGTGATTTCGTTTGAAGTCCCTACCTCCAAGTTTGGCCCAACGACTGGAACGCCCATCAGGAGACTCTGAGCAATTACCGCTTTTTTTGGCGTAATCCCTGCCAAGTCTTTAAGCGCCTGCTCAGCATTGGCACGGGGCGATTTATCCAAGCTCATCTGCTCGGCCAATTTGTCTTTTTTGAGAAGATCACGGGCCTGTGCTTCAAAATCACTGAGGGTATGGTTGGCGACTGAAAGTTATTTTTTAGGTTCATAGCCGATAAAAAATCTACCAACCGTTTTATACTTATTGACCATTGGATCTGCCCTCATCGTTTCACTCAAGCCTGGGGCGCTAAGATTGAGTGAAAATTCTTGGTCACTACCTTTAATGCGCCTATACGTTGTCCAATCACCCAAATCCATTCTCCAGTCCATAGAAATCTCAGTCGTGGATTCCAAAAGCGAGTCAAAAAGTGGGATCAATTCCTCTGGTTGTCTCATAGAAACGAAGCAGTGTTTTACATCACCTTCCTGTGATGGTGCAAGACTTGTAAAATAGCTGGGACATTTGATTGATTTGAATCCAGCGTCATCGATGAACATGCCATCCAATTTCTTGGAGAAGTTCGTTATCTCATTAATATATTCAGTCTTATTTTTTTTGACTGTTCTCATGTTTGAACCTCCAGCCTGAGTTTTGCATGATGAGATTAAAGTCAGTGACGCTGTAAATAGAATCAAAACAGCGCTTCTCACTTTTTATCCCCAGGATGGAACATACCCCAAACATCTTTTACTCGTCTTTCATCTAGCTGATCGAGTGTTCTCCTGTCCAACTGGACTTCATAGCCTTCACCGTCTTCGCGCTCGTATTGATCTAGAGTTGGCTCGTTGGAAAATTGTCGGATGAAAGTGTTGATCTCTGCAGCCTTATCTCCCAATCGCGTCCCCACACCTGGAATGCCGTAAACAGCGAACTCGACAGCCGAAACTCTGACTGGCGTAATCCCTGCCAAGTCCTTAAGCGCCTTTTCAGCATTGGCACGGGGCGATTTGTCCAAGTTCATCTGCTCGGCCAAGTTGACGTCTTCTTGGAGCATATCCAATTTGTCCTTTTTGAGAAGATCACGGGCCTGTGCTTCAAAATCAATGAGGGTCTTGGCACTCTCCGCCAATTTGAACAAGTGGTGCATGGCCGTGTTGAAGGCAATATTTTTTTCAAAGGTCTTGGCGGCTGCGCCTCCGTTCTGGAGTGCGGCCACTTCAGGCATCACGCGGGCGCGGGCGGCTTCCGCTTTGATGCGGGGATCAGTCTGATCGCGCTTGGTATTGACACTTTCAATCAGCCCATTGACCCACGCAGGATATTTGTCTCTAGGATGGAGATCGGTGCTGCCCAAACTGGCCGCAACTGAGCTGGGGTTCTCGTTTTGGGTAGGCCCCTCGGGTTGGGTGTTGTAGTTGCCCGCAAAAATAGCCCCAACATCTTCGGTGGGCATCATTAGCGGTTTGCCGCCCTTGTCCAACATTGGCTTGCCATTTTTCAGCAGCGGATGCGACAGGGTGTTTTCGTCTTGAATGCCGTACTGCAGCAGCACTTGGCGCTTGGGATCGATTGGCCCCGTTTGCTGAGGGCTGAGTCCATGCATGTAAGTAGAAAGAATCGGAATGACATGGCCTTTGGTGGCCGCACCCATAGTGAAGAGGGGAAATTTCGTTGACAACTGGCTCGCTGCAAATTTACTCACCCCGCCCATTGACGGATCGAGATTTTTTCTGGCGAATTCCTCCGAAGCGGGCATGTTGGTCATTGCCCCCTGACTGCCTTGTGGGCGGCTGACTCGGTCAAAATAGTTGATGCTGCCGGGCAAACTGGCTTCGCCGGACATCGGTACCGTGTCGCCTTCGACGCGGTAATGTCTGGCGTTGATGGCCTTTTCGGGGTGTGCGGCGTTGTAAGCCTTAACCTTATCGGCATCTTCCTGCGGGATATTGGCGGCCTGAAACGTAACCACTCCGGCGGTGAGTTGCGGATACCGTGCGGCGGCTTCCTGCGCCAACGCGCCGCCCAGCGAGTGACCCACAAAGGTAATTTTTTGTCCACTGGCGGCAGCTTGCTTGATCACTCGGTCAATCCAAGCTTGATTGGCCTTAAATTGATTGACGCCCGGTTGCTTTTTGGCAAAGTCGCCGATCAGCGTATCAATTGCGCCCTCGCTTCCGTCGTTGGGATCAAATGAAATGCCCTCGGTGCCGCGAAAAGCCACCACGATAGGCTGACTTTTGGCTTTCTTGGGATCGGGCGTAAAAATCCGCATTTGCAGGCCCCATGCGCCGTTGAGCGATTCACCGGCTTTGTAGCCAAAAGCCGCTAAAACTTCGCCGGGCTTGCCGCCGCGCCTCTCGTCGTCTTTGGCCTTGTCATTCATGGTGGCCGCCGATTCATTGGAGTAACTCATCCCCACCGCGATATTTTCTAAAAAGGTGTCGCGGGTGATGCGCTGCTGATCGAGCGGAACCGGCAAAATATTCAGGATCTTGGCGCGGGCTTGGGTATCGCGCACGCGCTCGCCCAACACGGCATAAATGGATTTGCCGTTCTGCGTTTTAAAGGCGTCCAAAGTGGCCTGCAAAGTGCCTGTTTTCTGTGCGGCGACCAGCACCAGTCGGATGCGGTTGTTGAGTTCGTCTCCGGCAATGACCGGCATGGTGTAGTTTTTGATTTTGTCGCTCTTGCCTTTCTGAGGAGCGGCCAAAGCTCGGGTCGTTCCCATCGCGACATTTGCGAGTAGGGGTCTTCCCATCGTCTCACCTCCCGCCACATCTGCAACGGCGGAAGCCAGTTTGCTGATGAACTGGGTTTCTTCGCCCGCCGTCAGTTTGGTCAGCAGGGCCGCTCGATCTTTGGGGCCACCGCCCAGCACGGGGGGTTTAGGAATCTGGATCGCCGGCTTGGCAGTGGGGATCTTCTGAGGGAGCGCAGCAGCTTGACCCGTTCCACTTTTTTGCGGCTGGCTCGGCGGCTTGGGCTTGATGAGGGGAAGCGCCTTGTTTTTGTCGGGGACATTGAGCGCTCCACTGGGGCGTTTCTCCTGTTCGTATACGCTCATCTCCACTCTCCTGCGGACTTGGCCGCACGCTTTACGGCACCGAGGGGCGGCACACCAACAACCTCAACCACGTGTCAGCAGTTTACACCGCTTTTGTCTGCGCTGAGTCTGGGCAGGTAGCGCTCGCCTCCGGACGCCTTCGAGAATGGGTAGGGCTTGTGGTCTCACGGGTTTGTGAGCGCAGGGGCAAGGCGTTACCATCTCCACATGCCCACGCGTTTGCCGCGCTCCATCAACGAACTCAGCCACGAATTTGCCCTCGAACTCAGCGGTCAATTGGTGGCTGGAGAACTCAGGCCGCTGCCGCTCAAGTTGCCGGATTTGCGCGGTACGCCGTGTCAAGCTGTTTTTGAAGTGTTCAGCTTGAGTGCCGAAGAGCGCCTGATTCTCTTTTTGGCCGCCACCACGCAGCTCAATACCGGACTGATGCTGCAAACCTGCGCGGCGGAACTCGAACTTTCCGGCAGTGACAAAACGCTCAGCGCTTTTTTGTGCCCATACGTGATTCAGCAGTGGTTCGGCCCCCTCGATCCGGCCGTATTTGCGGCGAGTTCCCCCTTACGCCAAATGAACTTGCTGGAATTGCACCCGACCCATTTCGGCAACGGCAGCGGCAGTGACTTGCTGTCTGAAATCAGAATCGCGCCGGGCGCTTTGGCGTTCATGCAGGGCGGCAAGGCGCTGTCCAGTGAGTTGAGCCCGCTGCTGACGCCGCTGGGGAGCTGGGCTTGGCTGGGGCACTCGCAGCAGGCCGCGCTCGCGGAGTTGAGCGAGGTGATGCAGCTCAGCGGCCCCGATGACCTTGTTCCGGTCATCAATATCTACAGCGCTTCACCGGCTGCCGCGCTGGAAGTCGCGCAGATGTACAGCGCCCCAATTTCGGGGATGCCAGATTCGGCGGTTTCAGATTCGGGGGCGGGCGGCTGGCTGCTGGATTTTGGCCAAGTCGAGCGCCGTGTGCAGCAGGGCAAGTGGAGCGTCGAGGCGCTGCTGGGACTGCTGCAACGCGATTTTACGTATCTCGGCGCGACGTTGGTTATACGCTTAGAAGAGCAGGGTGATCTCAATGAAGCGGCCTCCTCGCCGCTCACGGCGCAGGGATGGTCGCCGCTGGCTTTCGCGCAGGCGCTGTGCGGCTCGCTTCAAACGCCGCTGATCCTGCTCTCGCGCGATCCTTTGGTGTTTGAGTCGCCCCGTGACCTCTATGCCGTCGCCGCTGAGCGGCCCACCCCTGAAGAGCAAGTCGAATTTTGGAGCGACGCGCTGGGCCTCGGTGCCCTGACCCAGCGGCAATCGGAGGTGGCTGCCGAATTCCGCCATCTCACCACCCAGTTTTCGCTGAGCAGCCAAACCATCGCCACCGTGGCCCGCGACGCTCAGCGCCACCTGCAGCAGCGTGGCGTGGCCGACTCAGACGACTTGGAGCTGCTCGCTGAAGTGTGGGAGGCCTGCAAGCGTCAAGGCCGCAAGGCTTTTCAGGGCATCGCTGAGCAAGTTCCCACTGGAGCCGATTGGGAAAGCCTCATTTTGCCGCCCGAAGACCTCCTGACCCTGCGCGATATCGTGACGCAGGTGCAGCATCGCCACGAGGTCTACCGCGCTTGGGGTTACACCAGCGCCGAGCGCGGCCTCGGTATCACGGCGCTGTTTAGCGGCACCAGCGGCGGCGGCAAGACCTACGCGGCGGAAGTGCTGGCCACTGCCCTCAACCTCGATTTGTACCGGATCGACCTGTCGAGCGTGAGCAGCAAATGGATTGGCGAAACCGAAAAGAACCTCAAGAAAGTCTTTGACGCCGCTGACGAGGGCGGGGCTATTTTGCTGTTTGACGAAGCCGACAGCGTCTTTGGTAAGCGCGGCGAAGCCCAGAGCAGCAATGACCGCTACGCCAATCTGACCACCAATTACTTGCTCCAGCGCATGGAATCTTACCGGGGCTTAGCAATTCTCACCACCAATTACGAAGGCAACATCGACTCGGCGTTTATGCGCCGGATCCGTTTCACGGTGCGCTTCCGTGAGCCGGATGAAGCGTTGCGCCTGCAACTCTGGCAGCGGGCCTTTCCAGCGGGAGTGGAAGTGTCGGCCCTCGACTACAAAGCCCTGGCCCGTCCCAAGCTGACCGGAGCCAATGTCAAGTCCATTGCCCTGAACGCCAGCTTTCTGGCCCGTGCCCGTGGTGAAGCCGTGACCACCACGCTCATCGAAGAAGCCATCAGCCGTGAGTTGCGCCGTCAAGGGCGGTTGGTGTTCAGTCAGTAACCGGCTCGTTCAGCGCTGCTGAGTGTTGGTCAGTGCCCGCTTGGTGTGGCCTGCCACTGCCTGCAACCGCTCCCGCGCTGCCTGAGCGTCCAGCCCCGTTTTGAGCATCACGATGGCCGTTTTGACGTGCATGGCCGAAGCATTCAGGGCGCTCAAAGCTTCAGACTCGCTCACGCCGGTGGCGTGCTGGGTGAGGCGCACGGCGCGGCGGCGCAGCTTGGCGTTGGTGGACATCAGATCGACCATCAAATTGCCGTAGACCTTGCCCAGCCGCACCATCAAGCTGCTGGAAAAGGTATTGAGGGCGATTTTCTGGGCGGTTCCGGCTTTGAGGCGGGTGCTGCCGCTGATGACTTCCGGGCCGGTGTCCAATTCAATCGGGGCGTCTACTGCACGGGCCAGTGGGCTGCCGGGGTTGTTGGTCACGCCGATGCTGAGCGCTCCGGCACTGCGGGCCGCCCGCACGCAGGTCAGGACATACGGAGTGGTACCGCTGGCTGCCAGCGCGATCAGCACATCATTGGGGCTGAGCTGCGCCGCCTGCATATCCGCTTCGGCCAGCGCCTCGTCGTCTTCCGCGCCCTCTGCGGCCCTGAACATGGCCCTCTCGCCGCCCGCGATCAGCGTCACCAACCGCTCCGGCGGCCAAGAGAAGGTCGGCAGCAGTTCCACGCCGTCCAGCACGCCCAGCCGTCCCGAAGTGCCCGCGCCCACGTAAACCAAGCGCCCGCTGCCCGCCTGCAATCTGGCATACGCGAGGTCAACCGCTCGCGTGAGCTGCTCAGCGGCTTTTTGCACCGCCTGTGCGGCCCGCGCCTGGTCAACGCTAAACGCCGCGACAAGTTGCTCGGTGCTGTACTCGTCGAGCTGGGCGTGTTGCTGGCTAGGCTGTTCGGTGCTGAGTTGCTCGGTGCGCTGTTGCTCGGAGCTGAACAGACCGGTATCGGGAAGCGGCGTCATGGCTGAACTCCTTGCGAAGAGGGAGCAAAAAACCCCAGCGAGCGGGCCAGCGCCGGGCCGCCCAACAGAGGAGAGACGCTGGGCACGAGCTGAAGTTGAGCGCCGAGTTGCTTGACAAAAGCCCGTTTGACCAGCGGATTGAAGGCCCCACCCGCCGCCGCGACCTGATCGTTGCCGACCTGCCTAGTGACGACCCTGCCCAGCCGTGCCAATTCCTCTCCAGCTCGGTTCTCAATGGTTTGGGCCTCGGGATCATTGTCCAAGGCTGCCGCGTACACGGCGGGCGCGAGGCGGGCGACGGCGGCGCGGCCTCCCGCGTAGACATAAGCGCGGATGTCGGGCCAGTGCCAGCTGCCGATGACCCCGTACAGGGCCGCCGCCAACCGACCTTCTGGCTGCCCTTCATCGGCTTGGCGTAGCGCCACCTTAAGTCCTTGCCGCCCTTGCCAAAACGCTCCCCCCGCGTCATCAATCAAAAAGCCGTGCCCACCCGCCCGAATGACGTCTTCCCGCGCTGTGCGGTGGTACGCCATGCTGCCGGTTCCAGCATAAACCAGCGTGCCGGAGCCGGCAGCAAAGTGCGCCGAGTAAGCCAGGTGAAGATCATCGGTGACGTAAACGGCGGCAGGCGGCAGGCCAAACGTTCGGCTGAGCAGCTCAGCAATCATTGGGGCGTACTCAGCCTGCAAACCCGTCACTCCAGCGACGAGAGCAGCGGGCCGACCTTGAACCTCGGCGCGAATACTCGCCAGTCCCTCGGCCATCTGCTGCCGCGCTTCCGGCGTGTAGAGGTGACCGGAAAGGGGGACGGCTTTGCCCTCGGCCAAGTACTCTTCGCCTGCGTAGAGCGCCCATTTGCTGCTGCTGGCCCCCAGGTCAAGGCTGAGCAGTGTCGGGGGGCCACTCACGCGGCGGCCTGCTTTGAAGTTAGATTCGACAGAACAAAGTGGTATTTGATTGGTAAAGTTTACCACCCTTAAGCAGATGCTGCTTGGCCTGCTCCTTTCCCCAGCGCCACCCGAAAACCGCGCAGCTCATAGCCCTTGACCACTTCGTTGTAACTCACGCTCGGTGGCGTGACGATCCGCAGGTCGTTCCAGATCAGCAGGCGGCGCAAAAACACGTCGCTTTCCCGGATCGCCAAAAACGCGCCGGGACAGCGGTGGTGGCCGTCGCCAAACGCCAGCACCGGGGCCTGAACGCCGCGTGGCAAGCTGCGGGCCGGGCAGACTTCCAGCGGGCGCTCGCCCACCGTGGCTTCGTCGGTGTTGGCTTCCTGCACGTTGAGCGCCAGCAAACTGCCTTTGGGCACGCTGACGCCGTCAATCTCCAAGTCCTGCTCTGCGCGGCGGTAGAGGGTGGACACCACCGGCTCAAGCCGCAAAATCTCGTGCAAAATGGCGTGACGCTCCTTTTCGGTGCCGTGCAGGTATTCGCTTCTCAAATCGGCGTTTTGCAGCAGGTGCCAAGCGGCGGCGCTGATAAACTCCCGCGTCGTGACCATGCCCGCCGTGCCGTAGGTCAAGCACTCGGTCATGATTTCGAGGTCGCTGTAGTTTTTGTCGAGCAGGTGGCTGATCAGATCGTCGCGGCGCTCTTTTTTGCGGGCTTCGATGGCCGGTTTGACGTCCAGAAAGTAAAACAGCCCCAAGTTGAGCTGCTGGCTCAGTGCCTGACTGCGGTTGCGAATCTGCGCCGAACCGGGTTCGCTGTCGCCGCCGCCGTCCACAAACGAAGTGATGCGCTTTTCCATGCCGGGCAGTCGGCTGCTGGTCAGGCCCACCACCTGCGCGGCCACCTCGACGGCCAGCTTGAGGCTCAGATCATCCAGATTGACTTCACCCTTGGCGCTCAGCTCAGCGACCAACTCGTCGGCCAGCTTGGCGATCATCGGCTGGTAAGTGGCCACCGAAGTCGGCGTGAAATAGCGGGCGGTGTCGCGGCGCATGGCGTGGTGGGTGTCGCCCTCAGCAAACAGCACCGGCGCGTTTTTCATTGCGCCCATCTTGCTGGCCATCTCGGACATGAAGCCGGCTTGCCGCACGCCCTCGTCGCGCAAAATCTCGCGGGCGGCCTGAAAGCTGTGAACCCGGTACACGCCGCGCTCGTCCAGCTCAATGCTGGCTCCGGTTTTGGAAAGCTGATCGTGGCGGCGGGTCAGCGGCGGAGTGGGGGCGGCAGATGGAGTAGACGAATGGGGAAAAGGGCAGGTGCCCTCATTGGGATGCTGGGTCATGGTTGCTCCGGTGAAGTGGGGGAAGGGTGAGGAGTAAGGTGCTCGACGGTGCAGCGCTGGGCGTGGGCGGCCAACTGCTCCAAGCCGAAGGTCAGGGCTTCCAGCGGCCCCAACGCCTCAAGTGGCGGCTGCGTAACCGCTTGCACGGTGGCGAGCGCCGAGGCCCACAGCGCTTGCCCAGACGGAGTGACGCCGAGGGTGCGGCGGCGGGCATTGGCCGGATCGCTGCGGCGGGTGATGGCCCCCAGCTTGGTGAGGCGGTCTAAGGTGCGGCTGACCTCGTATTTGGGAATGCTCATGGTGGTGGACAATTCGCCGGGCGAGGTCATGCCGCCCTGTACATAGCTCAGAGCAATAAAGGCCCGCAAATCGAGGCCGTGCAGCCGCGTCAAAGTGCCGTCTATCGGCTGCGCCAGCGCTTGCCACAGCGTCCAGTAAGCATTCAGGAAGCGCAGCGGCTGGGCAGCGAGGTCGGGAGCAGAGGAGTCGGGCAGCACAGTTGCATTCTGCAACAAAAGCATGAGAGCAAGGGTTGAGTTTGGTTGCTGCTCAGCAGGTATTGGGGGAAAAGCGCTGTGTCCCCGGTGTGAGAGTTGCCCTCTTCGTTCCAGATCAGTGGGTTGAAGCGGTATGGCTGGGTGCTTTGCGCTTTGGGAGGAGAGGCTTCTGATCCGGCTCAGGCAGGTAGTACGGAGAGCTGCCCAGCGAACGCTTGAGCGCTTTGCCCAGCACAGCAAGCGGGCGGGCGTCCGTTTTGTCCAAGAAGGAGGGGGTTTGCGCTGGTGGTGCCTCTCTGAACGCCTTTCTCGCTTTCATCACCCAAACTGCGAGGTGACCTCACTAAATGGCCTCAATATGCAGATCAACGCGTTCAGGAGCCCAGAGCACCAAAGCCAAGATCACTGCGATGTACTAGGCGAGTACGCCCCCACAGACGAACAGCATGGAGCGGAAATTCAGGGCAAATACCCCAAACAGAACTCCGACGGCACCCAACAGCAAAAACGGTGCCCGTGCCTGAGGCTCGGAAACGTAAAACATGACGTAACCAGCCGGCCACATGGTGAGGATGATCTGAGCAGCAGTCATACTCGGGTTCCTGAAACGCAGATTGACGTTGGTGAAAATCAGGAGCAGAAACGTTGTGCAAACGACAGTGATTCCCACCAGGTAATACACCAAGTGCACGGCGGTAAGCATGCCTGTAATGAAACAGGCGACAACGATAAGGGTGGTTCCCAGGTGTGTGACCATACCCAGAAATGTTCGTTTGAGGCGCAACTGCTGTGCATGGGCAGTATTTCCGGAACGGGCCACCCGCGTCACCGAATGAGGAGCTTGTGGTGAAGCATTCACAGCCCTTCCTGTGCCATGGAGAGGAATCGGCCCTGAGTCATCAAAGCATCCTGGGCAGGCAGAGGCTGGGCCACTTGGTCGGCGCATATACACAGCGCAAAGACATCCCATAAATGATGGAGGCGTCTCTAAATTGCACCATCTGTTCACCAGTACATGCATGAAAAAGATTGGCCCTCGGGAAAATCTGTCTGCCCCGCCGACCGTCCTCAAAGCGCTGTTGGCTTATTGGCCTACAGTTGAGCGGGAGTAGCGGCGTCTCAGACATTCATCTCATAGTGAGGAAACGGCTCTTTCAGGCCTCTTACCCTCACAGACCTCTCATCCTTAAAAAGACCAAATCAGGATCTGTGTGCGCTCTTACGCTGAGGAGGGGCATCCATGTTTCTCAGCTTCAGCAGGCGCAAATGACCGGCGGTTTGCTGGCGCTGAACCTCAGTTGCTTCATTTCCCAGCTTCGCTCACGATGTCCCACAGGTAGGTATTCAGCTCCTTGAGCGTGCTCTGCGGAGGCCCATACGGATTGATGCTGATGACTGTTTTGCTCAGCCTCATCTGCATCCAGACGATATAATCGGCCGTCACGGTCGAGTTTCCGAACACGCGTTTGTCCTGGGTATTGGCGATGCTGGTCAGGAGTTGAGCCACTTTTTCCTGCTGTTGGCTGGTCAGGATGATGGGGCTGCTCAGTATGTTGTCTGCCTTCACAGACGCTCCCGCTTTAGTTACCTCCGACCTGAGCGTGCCCCCACGTAGATCGTAGACCAGCAAAGTTCTGTCCGACATCAGACCACCCGAGCGAAACACCACGCCGTGAACGGGAAGCAGCGGATCGACGGTTTCAGTTTGGGCCGAAGTCGTGCTCAGCAGGCCCAAGAAAGCAACCGGGCCCAGCAGTACGCGGGACAGTCTGGACGGGAAATGCCAGGTCAACTGTTTCATCATTCCTCCATCCAGCAAAAACTCTCGTCGGCACTGGTCTGCTCATCAGCATAGAGCTGTGCTCCGAATACCTGCAAGCCGGCGCTCGGTACGGTAATCCTCAGCACCTGCCTCAGCAGCCGTCAGCTTGACTGGCGAAGTGTAGGAGCCGCACGAGATAGAAATCTTTGACAGGTTTTTGACGCTCCTCAGCCTACCTTCATAGATGGAGGTATGTCATGTCAATTGGCCGCTTCGTGGCTTCCGGTGTTCTGCCCTCGGCGTGTTGGGACAACCGGCGAACATCGGTGTACAAGCCGCCTCAACCCAAGCTGCCCCAATTCGATTCGCTCAGCCGAGCTTTACGGTGAAAAGGGCCAAGTCTGGGAGGGCCGGAGCGCTCAGTCTGCTGCTGTGCAGCTTTGCCAGCGCTGCCAATACCAGCGGCGATTATGTGCAGTTTCGCTATTTTTATCCGTCCAGCGGTTTGGAGGGAGGCACGCTGGACGGCCAGTACAGTTACCGCGCCGCGGCCTTCAGCGTCAGTCTGCGGGCCAGCGAACTCAGCTTGCAGCGCCAGAACGCTAATCTGTCGCTCAGCAGCGGCGGCTATTTCGGCTATGCCAGCGTCAGCAGAGAAGCCGAGCGCCAAACCGCCACCTACACGGCCCTGGCGGGCTACTCCTCGCCCAATCCGGGCCTTTTTTCAGACGCCACCCTGACTTACGTGCGGGCTGAAGACGGGCGGCCCGATCAGGGCTACGTGCTCAACAGCGTCTCGCTGGATACGCGGGGTCAATTTTCCAAAGCTTGGCGCTGGAGTGCTGGCGGAAGCTGGGACAACACCAAGCTCAACTTGACCCCCGACGATCCCGGCACCAACCGCAGCCTGAATCTGGGCCTGACCGGCAAAGTCGCCAGTGTGGACATACGTGCCCGCGCCAAGTTAAGCAGTTCGGACACCGGCAGTGCGCCCAACGCCCTCAAGTGGTCGGCCAACTTGGACGCGGGCGTGCCGATCACCAGCACCGAGCGCCTGGCCGCCGCCTTGAGTTACAACAGCCAGCAACAAGACAGCGAGAGCTTGACGCTGAGCAGTGCCCGCTTCACGCCGCTGAGCCTCAGCGCGGCGCTGACGCGGACGCGGGCCGACAGTCTGTTTGGCGCTCGGCTGAATGCCGATTACACCTTCAGCGAGGCGCTGAGTGTGTCGGGCGAGTACGGCCTGAGTTTCGCTTCACCCTTGTCGCAAGACGGCAGCCTCAGCTTGGATTACCGCAGCGGCGTTTGGACGCTGGGCGCGGGGCTGGCCGCCGACTCCACGCCGGACGTGAACAACGTGCCGACCTACAGCGTCTCGCCGCGCCTGAACGTGGGCTATGCAGGCACGGCCTTCACCGCTTCGGTGCGCGGCAACGCCCGCTACGCCCCGGCTCAAAAAGACCCTTGGTCGTATCACGTGGACGCCAACGCCCAAACCCTCGGCTCGGCGCTGACCTTTGCCTTGAATCTGGCCGCCGACAGCCCCAGTACCAGCCGCCCCCTGACCGCGCAAATCGGCTTGCAAGCGCTCTACGCCCTGAGCGACCACTGGACACTGAATGTCAGCGCCCGCTCCCGCCTCGGCACGGCTCAGCCGTCCATTCAGGGCGGGCTGGGGGTGCGCTATGTGTTCTGATTCCGGATGTTCTGAAGTTATTTTTAGGAGGTGGACTGTGCAACGTTTACCGTTTCAACTCTCGCGCTGGCTCGCCATGTTGCTCACGGTGCTGGGGGTGTTCGGCGCGGCGCTCTCCGGTACAGCGTCGGCCCAAAACTATGAAGAGTTCAAGATCGTTCCTGCCACTGCCCAAATCGGGGAGTTGGTTACGGCCACCTTTGGCTACAACGCCACCGCAACTGAGAGCGTCATCATTGATTGGGGAGACGGCACCCGCGACAAGGAACTCTACGACTACGGGACGGAAACCCACCGCTACGAAAAAGCTGGAAAGTACACGGCCATCATGTTCGTAAATACCAGGGTGTTGTTTCGCCAGCAAGTCACCATCACCGAGGCCACCGCCTGCGAGATTACGGCTGATCCCAACCCCGCGCAGCCCGGCAAGAACGTGGACATTGTGGTCAAGTTCACTGGCCCGGCGGACAGCAAATACGGCATCGACTTTGGAGACGGCGGCGTCAATAACTTTGGCGCACCGAACAACAAGGTTGCCAGCTTCAAGCACACTTACCAGCAAGCGGGCGCTCAAGTGGTGGTTCTGAGTGACCTTGTTACCCAGCGCCCGCTGTGCCGTTTGGTAGTTAATGTCGCGGCTTCTCAGCCGACGCTGAGTCTCGATCCCAGTCCGGCCAACGTGGGTCAGACGGTCACGGCCACGCTGGGCAATTTGACAGTAGGTGTCTCCGGTCACTCGCTGGACTGGGGTGACGGCACCACCGATCAGGTGAACGGAGTTGGACAGGCCAGCCTCAAGCACATTTACAAAACGGCGAGCCTTTATGTGGTCAAGTTGAATGCGGGCGGCCCACCTGTGATCGCCAACATCACCATTCTCGACCCCACCGCCTGTGAGATCAGCGCTGATCCCAACCCCGCGCAGATCGGCAAGAACGTGGACATCGTGGTCAAATTCACTGGCTCCGCTGGCAGCAAATACGGCATCGACTTTGGAGACAGCGGCGTCAATAACTTTGGCGCACCCAACAACAAAGTCGCCAGCTTCAAGCACACTTATCAGCAGGCGGGCGCTCAGGTGGTGGTGGTTAGCGACCTCGGCACCCAGCGCCCACTGTGCCGTTTGGTGGTTAATGTCGCCGCGCCGACACCGACACTGAGCCTCGACCCGAATCCGGCTCTGGTGGGCCAAACGGTCACGGCCAGCATCGGCAGCCTCGTTCCCAGCTTGACCTACTCGCTGGACTGGGGAGACAGCAGCGTCGTTTCCGTGAGTGGCGGCAACGGCAGCGCGAGCGCCAAGCATGCTTACCCGGCCCCCGGCACTTACCTCGTTAAACTCACGGCAGATGGCGTGGCTCCGGTCATTGTCAATGTCAGTGTGCGCCCGCCTGTACCGACCCTCAGCGCCGATCCCAACCCGGCGGAAGTCGGCCAAAGCGTGACGGCCAGCATGGGCAACCTCGCGGCGGGCCTGAGTTACTCGCTCGACTGGGGAGACGACGCTTCTGTGCCCGTCAGCGGCGGAAATGGCAGCGCCAGCGCCAAGCACACCTACGCTGCTCCCGGCGTGTACGTCCTCAAGCTCAGCACCGAGGGCGCAGCGCCCGCCACCGTCAGCTTGGTTGTCAAACTGACGGTTCCCACCCTCAGCCTCGATCCCAACCCCGCCAACGTGCGCGAGGAGGTGAGCGCCAGCATCGGCAATCTGGTGCCCAACTTCAGATATAGCCTCGATTGGGGAGACGACACCACCGTTGCTGTCAGCGGCAACACCACCGCCAGCGCCAAGCACAAGTTCACGGCTCCTGGTGTCTACGTCGTCAAACTGACGCCCGAAGGCGGCGCACCTGTGGTGGTCAGCTTGAATGTCAAAGTTCCGGTGCCGACGTTGGACGCCCAGCCCAACCCGGCCCGCGTCGGTGAGAACGTGACGGCTACCCCCGGCAACCTCATAGCAGGCCTGAGTTACACCCTCGATTGGGGCGACGGCACTACTACGCTGGTGACTGGCCCGCTCAAGCACCAGTACGCGGCAATCGGCCTCTATGTCCTCAAGCTCAGCGTGGACGGCGCTGCGCCTGCCACCGCCACCGTCAAGGTAGACCCTAGCCTGACGGTCGATACCCTGACGCTGCACTTCACCAAGCCCGAAGACAGACCCAACTTGATGGTTCTCCTCGGCAGCAAAGTAGACGCCGCGCTGGAGCTGGACTACAGCGGTCAGGGCCAACTCACTGGCGAGCTGCAACTCGACGGCACCACGCTTTCCAGCGTCAGCATCAGCGCCATCAAGGGCAAAACCCACGTCACTTTCCCCATTCCCAACTTGCCGACTACTGCCCTCGGCGTGCATACCTTGATCTATGTTCCCGCCCCCGCTGCCGGTGAAGCGCCGGTGCTGTCCACCCCGCCCGCCATCAGCTACACGGTGCGCCCAGTGCCCACCGAGCTGGAAATAGACGGCTTTATCTTCAAGATCACTTCCATCAGCAACCCCGACTTCGCCGCGTTTGCGGGCAAAGCCAGCCACACCTTGGTGGTCGGCGGCGTGGAAGCCTTCAAAGATGTGCAGGTCAGCTTCTCCAAACTGGTGGTCGAAGCCGTCAATGACGAGCGGGTGCATGTCACGTCCGGCGAGATCGGCATGAACCTCAATACCTTCAAGACTGTGCCGCTGCCAGCCGGCCTCGGCGGGTTCCAGGTGCTGCCCAACAATGTGCAGTTCACACCCACCAGCGCCGATTTCAGCGGCCAAGTTTCGCTGGCGATCACCTGCGAGCCGCCTCCCAGCAATTCCGATCCTTTTAGAGACCGTCACGATTATCTGCCCGCCCACCCCACCATTCTCGACATCGTCTCGCGCACCAATGAAGTGCTGTACGGTGATCCCATCAATATCCTGAACGGCAAGGGGCTGCTGCCGGTGTTTGCCAGTCCCGTTACCGGCCTGCGCGGACAGGGCCAGCAATTGGTCATCCGGGCCGCCAGCACCCGCACGCCCGTAATGGCACAGGCGGGGGCCGCGTCTCTGAGCGCCTCAAACAGCTTGGGCCACAGCCAGGACTTCCGCTTCAGCACCTTGCAAGGCGGTCTGAAAGTGGCCACGGCGGTGAGCGCTTCCGGCGTTCTGTTGGAGACCACCA
Source organism: Deinococcus psychrotolerans (assembly GCF_003860465.1). Classification (NCBI taxonomy): domain Bacteria; kingdom Thermotogati; phylum Deinococcota; class Deinococci; order Deinococcales; family Deinococcaceae; genus Deinococcus; species Deinococcus psychrotolerans. The sequence goes on along the minus strand of NZ_CP034185.1, from coordinate 24,825 downwards.
AGTACTGCCGCCCCGATCCCAAGTTCACCTACCCGATCAAAGCGGCTCTCAAACCCGACTCGGGCGACCTTTACGGCAGCGCCAGCGCCGATGTGAGCGCCCTCAAAGTGCCCACCACCCCGCTGACCTTCAGCGGCAGCACCAGCCTGACGCTCGACCTGAGCGCGTCGCAAACCGCCGACTCGGTGGCCAGCGTGCTGAGCCTCTATGACGTGCAGCCCAGCGTCACCAAGCCGCTGGAAGGCGCAGCTTGGATGGGTGTGGTGCTGGACAAAGCCAAAGTCGGCTTCAACGCCGCGCTCACGCCGTCCACCACCGCCACCTTGCGCAGTGGCTACACCTTCAGCGGCGACCTCGGCGCGGGCAATTTCACCGATAGGGGCTGGACTTTTACCCTCAAGCAGCTCAGCTTGGTGGCCGTCGAAAATCACATGAGTGACGCAGCGGGCGCGGCCACCGCCAAGATCCCCCTGTTCGAGAAGCAGGCTGATGTGGCGATCACGCTGGCAGGAGGCGACTTCCACTACGCCCTGACCGGCGAACTGAGCCGCGACTTCGGCAAGAGTGACCTCTCGGCGGGCGGCGGCGCGTGGGTAGAGCGCGGCCAAACCCTTGATTTGCAAATCACCGCCAACAGCTGGGATCTCAAAGAACTCTCCACCCTCAAAGCTGGAGCGCAGGGCAGCGGCATCGCCTCCGGCACCACCTTGGGACAGTTCACGGGCAGTTACAGCGGCGGCTTTAAGTACGTCGGCAATGTTCCGGCCATCAGTGGCGGGTCTGCGGCTTCCAATGCCATCAGCAGCTCGGTGAGTGCCAACGCACCGATGCTCACGGCGCGGATGCTGGGGGTAGCCTTCGTCAGCACGACTGGCGGCACTACGCCCGCAGCTGGCGGAAGCTCGCTCAACACCGCCCAGCTGGTCAGCCCCATCGGCAGTCTCACTTTCGGCAGCGCGGGCCAGTACCTCAAGTTGCCCAGCGCCTCGCTCAGCGGCGGGGTGGCGACCCTCAACACCCTGACCTTTACCGCTGACGGCAGCGTGCGCTTCGGTGAATCGGCCCTCAGCGCCAGCAACCAGAAAAAGAGCGCCGACGGCCTGAGCAAAGTCAACCTGCCGTCCAGCGACTTCAAGTTGTTCGGCCAGACCTTTAACGTCACCGCAGCCGTCATCGGGCGCAGCGGCAACGGCTACGCGCTGGGCCTAGACGGCAAGCAGCAGCTCAGCAGCCTGACCCCCAGCGTACCGGCTCAGATGCGCTACCTCGTCAGCGGCGGCGTCAACCGCAGGCTGGACCTTCACACCGACGCCTTCAGCAAGCAGGTTGACCCCAACGCCACCATGCGGGTGGAGGGCAGCGACGTGTCGGCAGTCTTTACCACCACCGGCATGCTTTCCTCGTCAGACGTGCGGGCCAGCCTCGGCAGCCTCACGCAAAGTGGAACGATTGGCCTCAGGCAGGTGACAGGCGGCTATGAGCTGACCATCAAGGGCGGCCTAGACACCGGTCAGGGCGCGTCGGTCATGAAAGTCACAGCGGAGGCGCTGTTCGGCCTCACCAACGACCCTTACTTCTACGTCAAGGCGGCCATCGACAGCCGCACGCCCATCGTCACGGTGTTGGGGGCCTTCAACCTCTACGGCTTTACCGGCGGCATTGCCTACAACATGAAGTGGCCAGACAACGCCAGCATTCCGCAGTACGCCCTTGCCCCCACCAAAACCGGCACCCACGGCGTGCAGATTATCGGCGGCATCACGGCAGCTTTTGAGGAAGGCAGCAGCCTGCACTTCAAGGCCATCTTCAAAATCGACACCCAGCGCGGATTCGAGCTGACCGCCGACGGCTGGATTCTCACACCGATGAATCAGGGCGTCTTTGGGAACAAAGCGGCTCAGGCGCGGATTCTGATATCGGTCACGGGCGACGGCTTCGATATGCTGGGCTGCTTGGGGCCGCAGTATCTCAGCGGCCTGAACTGCAACGACCTCAGCAAGTTCACGCTGGCCGGCGTGGTGGACATCACCGCGTGGCTGCATGTGAGAATTGCTGACCAGAAATTTGTCAAAGTCGGCACCTACGGCAACCCCATCTCGGCCAAACTCAATATTCCCTTTCTCGGCGGCGTCGAATCACGCGGCTACCTGATTATCGGGCAGGCCTTTGAAAACGGCGACCGCAAAGACAACAAGAAAGGCACCGGCCTGTTTACCGGCTACGCCTTTGACGCCAGATTCGGCATCGCCGGTTCGCTGGGCCGCATCGGTTGGCCGTTCAAGTGCTACCCCTGGGGACGGGCCTCGCTCGGCTACGGCATGAACATCGACATGGGCTTTGAACTCGACCCCGTGCGCTTCGACGCCGCCGCAGGCTTCCACGCAGACCTGGACGTGCGGGCAGGCTGCGCGGGCCGTGACCGTCCATTTGCCAACAAGCAAGAGATCATGAACTGGAACGGCAAGAGCATCGGCATTGGTCTGGGAGCCGACATCAACGGCCACCTCAGCGCCTTTAACCCGATTGCCTTTAACGGCGACGCCACCCTGCACGTCGATCTGCCGATCATCCCTACGTTCAATATTCACGCGAACGTGAGTTTCTAGCCGTGCTTAAGGGGCGGAGTGAGCGTGAAGAATGTTGACCTCACCCCGCCCAAGGAGAACCCGATGCGAACCCTGTTGACCCTCTCCCTCACGGCCTTGCTGGGCCTCGGTTCGGTGCTGGCCCAACCTGCCAACAAGCTCCTCGTTCTCGGCCTCGGCCAGAAATCAAGCGTGCTGCTGCGGCTGCCGATTTTGCCCGCTGGTCTGCCCGACGCCGGATACGTCGTCAAGCGCTCCGGCACTGGCGGCACGCAAACCTTCACCGTCAAGCCGCTCAACAAGCTCGAAGCGGTGGGCAAATACAAACTCGACCCTGACGACTACGACCTGGCGGTGGGCGCACTGGCCGCACTCAACGACGACAAGCTCAGCGCCGACGAACGGGGGTTTTTGCTGCTCAACTTGCTCAGTACCGTGAGCAACCCCAATCTGGCCCGCGCCCTGGGCCTGATTTTTGAAGATTCCAACTTGGCGGCGGGCAGCTACAGCTACAGCGTCACGGCGGGGACTCAGAACCTCGGGACGGTGACAGCTCAGGTGGGCAAAGACGTGCCCTTGTCTGCGCCCAATGCCCTCAAAGTTTCGCCCGCGACCCGCCAAGCTGCCCTGACTTGGCCGCGCGGCGACGACTTGGTGGTGTCTTACCGCGTTCAGCGTGCGCTGGGCAGCGGCGAATTCGCCAACCTGACTGAGAATCCCCAACTCATCAACCGGGGCGAGGTGCCCAAGTTCGGCGACACCAAACTCGACCCCAAACAAAGCTACCGCTACCGCGTCACAGCCCTGGACGTGTTTGGGCGCGAGAGTGCGCCGAGCAATGTGGTCACGTTGGAAGCCCGCCTCGCCTTCCCGATTTCAGCCCCGCTGATCACCACCGTCAAGAACAACCAAAATCAAGTCGAACTCAGCTGGGACAAGGTAACGGATGCGGGCATCAAAGAAATTACTGTGCTGCGCGGCGACCGTCCCGGCAAGCTCGCGCCGCTGACCAAGCTGCCGCCGGGGGCCACCAGCTACACCGACAAGAGCGCACCGCCTGCCAGCCCGCGCTACTACGCTCTGCAAGTCAGCGACGGCAGCCGCCAGAGCGACCCCAGTCCCGAGCGGGTGGGCCGCGCCTACAACGAAACGCCGCCCAGCGCTCCCAAGGCGCTGAAAGCCGAGGGCAGCGAAACGGCGATTGCCCTGAGTTGGGCGGCCAACACCGAAAAAGACATCGACGGCTACAACGTCTACCGCGCCGAGATCGGCGTGAGCGGCAACGCCCCGGTGGTGCTGCTCAACGGCGAACCCATCAAAACCCCAGTGTTCAAAGACGCCATCCCGCAGGGCATTCAGAGCCAGTTCAAGTACACCGTCAAGGCCGTCAACACCTCCGGCGTGGAGGGAGAAGCGTCCAGCGCAGTGCTGGCAGAGCTGACCGACAAGACCCCGCCCCAAGCGCCGCTGCTGATTCACGCTCAATCGGCGGCGGGCAAGGTGGCGATTATCTTTACGCTTGCGCCCACGCCTGATCTCATGGAATATCAGATTTACCGCGCCGCCCAGAATGAGACCGAGCCGGTCAAAGTGGCGACCCTGCCGCCTGACAGCCTCGGCTACTTGGACAGCAAGGTGCGCGGCGGTGTGCAGTACAGCTACGCGGTGGTGGCTGTGGATTTGCGCGGCAACCGCTCCAACGCCTCCAATGTGTTGTCTGCCGAGCCGCCCACCCAAAAACTCAGCGCTCCGGCGGGCCTCAGGGCGGTGCTGGGCAAAGACCAAGTCAGCTTAAGCTGGACAGACTCCCAAGACGCTCTGGCCTACTACGTGTTCCGCTGGGAGGGGCAACGCCGGGTTCAAATTGCTGGGCCTCTCATCAAGCCGCAGTACGCCGAGGCCGCCCGCAAAGGCGCTCGCTACAGCGTGCAGGCCGTGGACGCGGCGGGCACGGCGGGGCCGATGTCGGCGGCGGTAGACGCCAAGTAAAGACTCGCCTCCTACAGACAACTGCGCCGTCTTTCATCTTCTTGCCGAGGGAAGATGAAAGACGGCGCAGGATTTTGAAGTTATATTTTGGGAATACCAAAACATTTCCCGAAGAAGCTCTTTTTAATCGACTAACTAGAGCGTTTGAGAGAATAGTTAGTCGATTATGATTTCAGCTCAGCCGTCTCTTATTACAAATGATCTAGTGCATGACCACAGGCATGCCTTCAGGTAAACTGAGGGATGGGACGACGGAAACAGTGGGTTGTGCAGCTGAGCGACAATGAGCGGCAGCAACTGACGGACATGACTCGGAAAGGCGTGCACAGTGCGCGGGTCGTGGCCCGCGCACGCCTCCTGCTCCTGAGCGACAGAGGCCTGCTGGATCGGGACGTGGCCGAGCGCCAAGGCGTGAGTTCTGCCACCGTCGCGTCGATCCGCAAGAAGTACACCGAGGGCGGCCTCCAGGCTGCCCTCCACGAGAAAGCACGGCCCAAACAGCCGCCCAAACTGAACGCGCAGCGGACGGCGATCTTGATCGCCGAAGTGTGCTCGAGTCCCGACGGCCGGGAGAAATGGACGATGCAACTGCTGGCCGATCGTCTGGTGACCCTGGGTGTGGTGGACAGCATCAGTGACGAGACCGTACGGAGAACACTGAAAAAAACGCACTCAAACCGTGGCAGGTTCAAAGTTGGTGTGTCGCCCAGGTAGGTGCGGACTTCGTGTGGCGCATGGAAACCGTGCTGGACACCTATGCCCAGCCCTACGATGCCTCACGGCCTGTCATCTGCTTCGATGAAAAGTCGTATCAGCTGTTGGATCATGTCCGAGAGCCACTGCCACCCGTGCCGGGATCCCCAGCACGGGTGGATCATGAATACAAGCGGTATGGCACCGTCAATTTCTTTGTCGCTCTGGAACCACACACCGGTCAACGCACAGTCACGGTGACCGACCGACGGAGCAATGCGGACTTTGCTGAGCAGCTCCAGGCACTGGAGCTGCGCTATGCGGTTGCCGAGAAGATCGTTCTGGTGCTGGATCAGCTGTCCACGCACAGTCCAGCAGCGCTATATCAACATCTTCCGGCAGAGGAAGCTCGGCGGCTGAGCCGACGCTTCGAGTGGATCTACACACCAAAACATGCGTCCTGGCTCAACATGCGAGCAGGCCCCATATGGGTGCCGTTCTGCCCAAGACGGCGGAATTGGAGTGGTCAGCCTTGCAACGCCAGTGTCTGGGTCAGCGCTTGGCGAGTAAAGAGGCCGTCGAGCGTGAAATCCACGCCTGGGAAACAGACCGCAACGCGCGGTCTGTGCGCGTGAACTGGCAGTTCTCGACACCCACAGCTCGGGAGAAACTCAAGCGCCACTATCCGACTCGCAAATAGCTATAGACATGCCTGTGGTCATACACTAGATCACTAAAAACAGACTTATTTACAAAACATATCTACAGCTACTCTACTTAAGCGTCCCAACCCTTACGGCCCGGTTACTTCGCCCACCGGCGTCGTTGCTGTTGGCGTCAGAATCAGGCGCACACTACTGGTTTTTTGGCCGCTTGGCCCGGATGCGGTGAGCACCAGATCATACACGCCCGGCGCGGCGTGCTGAGGCACTCTCAGCGTGATCTCGGCGCGGTTGTCACTGAGGGCAGCGGGATAATCTTGCCCGAAGGCCCGCACGCTCAGTGAATCTGCGCCCTGAAGCTGCACGTTCAGGCGCACGTCGTCGCCCGCTTGAGCGGTTTCGCTGTCCAAGCGGGCAAAAATCGCCGCCGCGCCGTTTTTGTAGGACAGCACCGCTTTGGGCATGAAAGAAACCGCGCCGAGTTGCAGCGCTCCGGCCCCTGCCGCGCCGACTTGCACATCGGCTTGCAGCGGAGCGGCGGCGCTCAGGCCCGCGATGCCAGTCAGATCCAGCGCTGCCGTGTAGCGGCCCAGCGGCAAAGTGGTGCGGGCGTGGCCCCGGCTGTCGGCCTGCACAGTGCGCGTTACCGGCCCCACCAGCCGCACTGAGGCGTAAGGCAAACCCGGTTCGTCTGCGTCATACACACCGTTTTGGTTGAGGTCTTGATAAGCCAGCACGTCCACGTTGCCGACCGGCGCAAAGCCGATGTCGCGGGTCTCGCGGCTGCCGGCTGTTCCCGTAAGGCGGCGCGAATCGCCAGCCCCAAACGGTTCGAGCGCGGCGCTGAGCCCCGAGGGAAAACTCAGCGTCTGCGGCCCGCTGACTTGCAGTTGGTAGCGGCCCTGCGCGTCGGTGACGCTGGTCTGGTTGCCCGCCTGCACCGTGACGCCCGCCAGCGCCGCTTCGCCGGGGTCGCGTACGCCGTTCAAGTTGTCGTCGCGGTAGAGCGTGCCGCTGACCAAGCTGCCGCTCAGGCCGCCGAAGGCCTGCACCACTGCCGCTGGTGTGGCGACTGCCAAGGCCAAATCGTAGCTGACCCCCACGCGTGCCGCTTGACTCAGCGGCTGCCCGCTGCTGCTCGGCCCCGTTTTGGCGCTGTCGTAAGCGAGGCGGTAGCTGGCCCGCAGGCTCAGCCCCGGTGTCAAAACGTCTTGGCCTTCGACGCTCACTCCCGCCGACGAACGGGCGCTGCTGCCCTCGGAGTTGTTCTGCCAACTCTGGCTAAAATCGAGGGCGCTGCTGAGCTGGGCGCTCCACTGGCGCTGCCAACTGACTTGCCCGCTGTAAGTGGTGGTGGGCACGCCATCTAAACTGACCCGCGCCGCGCCGACCTGCGCCCCGAACTCGTTCTCGCCGAGGCGGTAGCTGCTGGCCAGTCCCAAGCTAAGCTGCTCGCGCTGCTGCTGGGTGTTGGTGTAGTCCTGCTGGGCGCTGGCGCTGGCCCGCAGTTGTAGCGCCGCCGTGCTCAGGCCGCCTTCCAGGCCCAAGCTGCGGTCTGTGGCGAGCGGCTTGTTGTCGTCGCTCGACAGCGCTGCCCTCAGGGTCGCGGCCAAGCTCAGCTCGCCAAAGCTGGCAGCCTTGACGCGGTAGGTCGGTGACGAAACACCCGCGCTGGCTTGCCACTGCGAGGCCCGCGTGGGGTCGCTGCTGAACTGGTAATGCCCGCCGATGCTGGCTCCAAAGCTGCGGCTGCCGCCTCCGTCAAAAAAGGCCAGGCCCGACACGCCGTACCAGTTTTCTTTGGGCGTGAGCTGCACGGTGGCCGCCGCCCGCAGACCCAGCGGCGCGGCGCTGCTCAGTCCGCCCGACACCCCAAAAGTGTGCAGCCCGCCCAGAGAAGCGCTGTACGTCTCGGTGAAATCGACATTGCCGCTGCGGTAGGTCAGGATTTGAGCAGCCTGCGCCCCGAAGCTATAGTTGCTGGTGGGCGTGCCGGTGGGCGCGGGCTGAGCGGCTGGAACGGGGGAGCTGGCGTCAGCGGGTGGATCAGTCGGTAGGAGAGGAGCAACACGCCGCAGACTGCTCTGGGTGCCCTGAGCGCTGGCCGACACACTCAAATCCAGCGCGGGGCTGAGCGTCACCGCGTAACGTGCGCCGAAACTGTCTTGCCGCTGGCTCTGCTCGCCGAGTGTCACGGCCTGCGAACTGGCGCTGGCGCTGAACTTGCCGCCCGCGACCGGCCCGCTGACATCCACCCCTGCGCCGTAGCGTTTGGCCGCGCCCAGCGCTTGATACTGCGCTCTGGGCGCAATGGTCCAGTCGCCCGCTTGGACGCTGCCGCCCACGCTCACGCCGCTGCTGCTGCCGGTAACTTGGGCGCTCCACGTTTCGCTGCGGAGTTCGAGCTGAGCGGAGAGGGTGCTGGGCAGCGCCGCAGCTTGGTCGCCGCCCACTTCGCTGCTGGCGGCGGCTTCCACCGAGTCTGAGAGCTGGCCGCTGCCGCTGGCTTGCACGCCGTACCCCCAGTCCACTTGGTCGCCCTGATCGCTGCGCTGATAAGCCACTTCCGCTTCCGAGCGCACCTTGAACAGCAGGGAAGGGCCGCTGTTGGCCGCGCTGCCGCCAGTTCTATTCGTGCCTGCCCTAAAAAGAATTTCGCTACGGCTGCGGGCCACCACTGCCGAGTCTGAGCGCGAAGTGGCCAGAACATAGGTGGTGTAGTGGTAATCCGGTGAAATCCCCGACAAGATCAGTGAGACCTGCACAGTCGTGCGCTCACCGGCCTTGAGCGTGACGCTGCGGGCGCTGAGCTGCGGCCTGCTGTCTACGTTTTCAAGCGCCAGATCAAAAGTGTCGGTTTGGTTGCCGAGGTTGACCACGTCCACCGGAATTTTGAGAAACACGCCCGCCGCGCCCTCGACTTTGGCCGGACTGCTCAGGCCCACCAAGCTTTTGGCCTGCACCGTGACGTTTGACTTGGCGCTCATCACGTCCTGTCCGCCTTGCTGGGCACGGACGGTAATCGGCACCTGACCCGCCGGAGCCTGCGCCGGAATGCGGAACGTCACGGGGAAGAGGGTCTGTCCGCTGAGGTCGAGCTGGGCACGCGGCGTAATCGGCACCCAGCCCGGCGGCGACTCGACCGCGAGGTCATAGCGCCCCTGACCCTCCAGCCGGAAAGTCAGTGTGACGAGCTGGCCGGGTACGCCGCTGCGGGGCGTCGGTGAGGTCAGCGAAAAGGGCGTGGGCACCGGCAAAGCGCTTTGGGCCTGCGCCGCACTCAGCGACGCCGCCAGCATTGCCGTCAAAACTGCTGCCCGCCGTGACCTTTTCACTGTTTCTTTCACCTCCTTAGTCTTTTCCGTGTCTTTGAGAGTGTTTGATCAGCGAAACAACGTCAATTTGGCTTCAAAATGAGCTTGTTCGTCTAAAAAGCAATGGACAACAGAAGAGACATCTAATTTTTAAGGCAATACAGTCGCCGTAAAGCGCACGTTGAAGCTCTCCTCGTCGAGTTCGCCGCCTTGTAAAACGAGGGCAAATTCCAAGGTGATCGGCTGCCAGCCGAGGGTGGGTGAAGTGCCGCTCAGTACCACTTGGGGAGTGGCGACCACCGGCAGCCATCCGCCGCTGTTGATGCGGTAAGACACATTCTTGAGCTCGGGAACGCGTCCCCGCGTGTCGGCGTTCGCCACGATCTCCATTTGCACCGTCCACGGCTTGGGGCTGCTGCTCAGCACCGCGAAACTCTTGAGCGGCGCGAGGTAGCGGGCCGGAAAAGTGGCGGGCGGATAATTTTGCGGGGTGATGGCAAAGTCGATTTGCCCGTCCGCCGGACTCCGCAGCGAAATCACTTCTGGAATCAGGCCGCGAATCACTGTATCGGGCTTGCTGGGAGCGGTTTGGGCCACAGCCGGCAACCAGAGCGCCGCGCCGAGCAGGATTGACCAGCCCGACAGCAGCCAGCCACCTGGACTGCGCGACGCCGGCACGCTTTATTTCCCCGCTGCGCCGGGCGCAGGCAGTGGAGCGGGGGCGGTCAGATCAAACGGCAAGCTCAGAACATGCTCGCCGAGCAGCTCCCGGCTGGGGTCGCCGTCATTGAGCACGACGAGGGCGCTGTACTGCCCTTTGGGAACTGGCCCGGTAAGGCTGGCCTGGAGCAGCAGGGTGTGATTCGGTAGCGCCACGTCCAAATTGAGTGGCAGCGTGGCAATCCGTTCGCCGCCCGCGTCCCGCAGCTCGACTCGGCCCTGCACTCCGCTCACGGCGTTGCCGGTGTTGCGGTATTGCACGCCGATGGTGTAGGGCCGGTCTGCTGTTTGGGGCACCTGATCGAAAATGCCGCTGATCTCGCCAGAGCGCTTGATCGGCTCCACGTTCACGTAAACGGTGTGGGCCACCCGCAGCCGGAACGACGCCAGCGTTTTGCCGGGCACTGGCGCGGCGTCTTGGCCCTCCAGCATCAGCATGATCCAGTGGGTGCCGGGCGCGGCGTCTTTGGGCACTTGCACGGTGTAGCGCACGTTCTGGGTTTGCTGCCCGCCCAAATCGAGTGAGGTCGGTGAAAACGTCATCCAGTTTTTGAGACTTTCCGGTAAGGTTCCGGCGCTGAGGTACTTGGTTTCGCCGGTTTCGCTGATGTCCATATCGGACAAATAAACCGCCACCCGCAGTGAGGCCGGGTCGGCGTTGGGATTGTAGATATTGAGATCTTGAGTAATGCTGTCGCCCGGCTTGGCCGTAAACAGCCGCGCCACCGGGTCAACGCCGACCGTGCCCTGAGCGCTGATCGGCGCAGCGAGGAGAAGAGAAGTGAGTAAAGCGAAAAGGCGGCGCATGAACCTCCAATAAAGGGCTTAACCGTGTTTGTAGAACGAAGACAGAGTCTCAAAAGCCAGAAAGCGCAAAACGAATTGCGGCGCTTTCTGGCTCGGGGGCACTCCTTAGAAAAGTACCGAAAAATTCAGCATGACCTCTAGAGCCCTAGAGCAGGGAAGCTTTAAGGATTGACGACTTTAGAATCGGCCAGCACGAACGGCGCGGCTTTGGATTCGAGGGTGTAGGTCAGCGTGGCGATGTTGTCCCCGGCCAAGTCGCCGTCAACCACGACGGCCACCACCACCAGATCGTCGAGCCAGCTGGTGTACTCGCGGCAGAGTTTGGGCGTCGCGGCTGCGCCGGCTGCCGCCCGCTTACCAGTGGTGCCTTTGGTGAGATTGAGCGGAATGAGTTCGCGGGTCGAGCCGGGCAGCAGTTGGTAAAGGCCGGTGGGCTGTCCGAACGAATCACAGGGGTTGTCTTGAATGTACATCAGTTGCTTGCCACGGTCACCAGTGGGCGTATCGCGGCTGACGCTCAGCTTGAAGTTGCCGAGGTTGGAGAACTTTTGCAGCACGAAGGTGCGGTAGCACACGAAGTAGGCTTTGGACTTGTTGTCCACCACGCCGTTGAGCAGCGCGACAGGCGGATACGACTTGACCTGCGGGCCAGCATTGATAGTTACTTTGCCGAACTCGGTGGTGGGCGAGTACGAGGTGCCCAGTGGCAGCACTTCTTTTTGGTTCCAGAAGTTTGCGCCGGGGGTGTCGGTAATGTCACGGGCCACGCCGTCGCTGCCGGGTTTGCCGTAAGCGCAGTACCACGTGCCGTCTTGCTGGCCGATCTTGGAGATGTCGAATTCGAGGTTGGTGGTGGCGAGGTGAAGCGCCGTCGCTTCGGGCAGCTTGAGGTTGACGGTCTGCTGTACGGTGGCGGTCTTGGTGCCGGTGGCCACCGCTTGATTGGTGCCGCCCAACGTGGGCGAAATCGTTTGAGCGCTGGCCAAACAAGCTCCCGCCGCTGCCAAGGTCAACCAAATGTGATTGATGTGCTTCATGAACCCTCCTCAGCCCCCTACTGTCAGATTTTGGACAGAGTGCTGTGTGAATAATTCTACTTGTCTGAGTAAAAAATGTGATGAGGACGACACCCTTTGTGAGAGCAGAGAGAAATCTGCACATTTTTCTAAGACTGAGAAGTGAAATTTAATACGTATTTTAAAATGACGAGCGTTCTACCATCACACCGGAGGGTTCATTTCTTTGCTAGAGCGAGCTTTCCCTCACACTTTTCACTCTTTCAGTGGAACTGCAAAGCAGGGCACACCTATCTGTAGAATTTCTCACGTCCAGAATAAAGCGATCATTTTCAACACGCATTCAGAAAACGAGTAAAAATGAACCAGAAAAACGAAATCCGCGCAAGATATTTATGCTTTGCTCATTTTATGGGGGGGGGTCTGTTACCCGCTCGCTTGGCCCATGCCCCGGTCAACCGCCCGCTGAATAAATTTGACGGCCTTAAGGGTGCTCAGGCCCAAATACTGCGCAACCCGCTGCTCATCGTGGGTGAGGTTGAGCATCCGCAGCCCCGCGTGGTTTCTCAGCGCCCGCCAAGCACGGTACGGCACGTTGCCGCTCATGCAGACCCGGAAAAGCGCGGCCCGCACCATGTGGTCGTTGTCTAATTCTGGAAAGACTTTGCCTTCGCCGCCGAACAGTTGGGTCACGCCCTGCGCGTGGGCGTAGTGCTGCAAAGCGGCGTGCAGGGCCGTGCCGGTGGGCACTTCGCGGCCCCGCACGCTGAGGATGCCCTGCTCGAACTGCATGTCGCGCCAGTTGAGCTTGGCGACTTCCGGCCCAGTCAGGCCCGCGTGTGCGCCGAGCAGCACCAGCGCCTGTTCACGGGCGTTGCCGTGCGTGATCAAGCGCTGAATTTCAGCTTCGGTGTAGGCTTCCTTGTGCAGCGCTGGATCGTTGCTGGGCGCGTCGAGTTGGGTGAATGGATCGGCGGCGGCTGCGCCCTGATCTCGCAGCGCCGTATAGAGGTTGCGGGCGTGCGCGAGGCGGTTGATGACGCTGGCGGGCGTGTCGGGGTGCTTGCGCTTGAGGAAAGCCAGATACGCCGCTCCCAGCGTTTCGGCAGGCGACAGCACGCTCTGGCCGCTGTCAAAGGCCCAGCGTAAAAAAATCCGGCAGCCGCTGACATTGTTGCGGCGGGTGGCGTTGCCGGGCTGACCGGGCAAGCTCGACTCAACAGCATTGAGGACGCCTTCCACATCTTGTTTGATCAGCAGTTGCCGCAGTTCGCTTTCGCTCATCCCTAGAATATATAACGGCTCACCCAGAGAAACACTTCACGGTTTGAAAGAACACTTTGCAGCCCGATGGGCGACCAATCAAACAGTCAAGCGGGCGGCTCGACAAATTCAAAGACATGTCCTTCCGGGTCGCGCACCGCCAGCCCCACTTCGTCGAGCAGGTGCGGCAGGCCCGCTTGCTTGACCCGCCGGGTCACGGCCTGCACGTCGGCGTAGAACTTGACGAGGGCGTGGTCGCCTCCCAGCATATCGGCGAGGCCCACTTGCGGATCCCAGGCATAGAGCCAGCGCCGGGGCGTGCCGTTGCCGTCAGGTTCGGGGCGCGGGGCCAACGTGAACTGAGCAAAATCACGGTCTTCTTGCTCTTTGGCAAAGGCGAAGCCGTAAGCTTGCGGCAAGCGCGTTTTCATGGCGGAGTAATCCTGAAACGCCAGCGCCGCTTCGCGTAGGCCGAGGATCGGCAGAGCGTGGGGGCGGGCCGGTTGCACTGAAGGCAAAAAGTAAGGGCGGCGCGAATCGGCCAAGTTGACGCCGCGCAGTTCCAAGCCGTGCCCGAAAGGATCGAAGAAATAAAGGCCTTTGTCGGGCGCGTCGGGTGTGCCCAGATTGATTTCTTGCCAACTCAGGCCGTGTTCGTCGAGCACATCTTTGCAGCGCGGCAAGTCTGTAATCTGCACCTGAAAAGCGTAATGCAGGTGAGTGGCCCCACGTGCCTGCAAAGGTGCGAGCCGGGCGTCGTTGTGCTGCCGCGTCACCGGCTGCCACAAACTCAGGGTCTGGTGGGCATTGACGCGCAGGGTGGCGACGCTGCTGGTGTTCCCCGCTTCCTGCTCAAGTCTCTCAAGGCCCAGAACCTGTTCATAAAAGCGCACGCCCCGCGCCAGATGGTTGACTTCCAAGGTGATGCCTGCCAAGTCGAGCAGCGGTGAGTCGGCGGTCTGAGAGGCAGTGGTGGTCTGCGAATCGTTCACGCCCCCAGCATGAAAGGCGTCGGCCTGCGCGTCCGTAGGCTGGCCCACTGGCACAGTGAACTGTTACTTCACATTCATGCTGAGGTACTTGGTGGTGAGGTACTCTTGAATGCCCCACAGCCCGCCCTCGCGTCCATACCCGCTCTGCTTGACGCCGCCGAATGGAGCCTGCGCCGTGCTGGGAACCGGATCGTTCAGCCCGATGATGCCGTACTCCAAGGCAGCGGAGACCCGGAAGGCGCGGGAGAGGTTGTTCGTCCACAGGTAAGCGGCCAGCCCGAACTCGGTGTCGTTGGCAGCCTTCACTGCTTCTTCTTCCGTGTCGAAAACGATGATCGGAGCTACAGGGCCAAACGTTTCTTCCTGCATGATGAGCATCTCAGCACGGACACCGCTGAGCACGGTGGGCTGGAAGTACAAGCCTTCACCAGCCTCACCACCTGTCGTGGCGGTTGCGCCTTTGCTCAGCGCGTCCGTGACATGGCGCTTGACTTTGGCTAAGCCCTGCGCGTCCACCAGCGGCCCGATTTGGGTGGCAGCGTCCAGTGGGTCGCCCACCTTCAGCTGGGCCGCCGCCTCGCTCAGCTTGCGGGTAAACTCGTCGGCAATGCCGCGCTGCACATACACCCGGTTGACGCACACGCAGGTCTGCCCGGCGTTGCGGAACTTGCAGGCTATGACGTCGGCCACCGCCTGATCGAGGTCGGCGTCATCAAAAATTAGGTACGGTGCGTGCCCGCCGAGTTCCAGCGACACGCGCTTGAGGGTCGGTGCAGCCTGAGCAGCCAGCAAGCGGCCCACTTCGGTGCTGCCGGTGAAGGTAATCTTGCGAATGCGGGCATCATCCATCATCACCTTGGTGGTCGGCACCGGATCGGAGGTGGTTAGCACGATAAAGGTGTCTGCCGGGCCGCCCGCCTCAGTCCACAGCTCGGCCATTTTGAGGGCCGTGAGCGGCGACTGCTCAGCGGCCTTGAGAATGATGGTGCAGCCTGCCGCCAGCGCTGGGCCTACTTTGCGGGTCGCCATTGCCGCCGGAAAGTTCCAGGGGGTCACGGCGTAAACAGGCCCGACCGGTTCATGGGTGACCATCAACTGCTTGGTCACGCTCTGGCTGGGCACCACCGTGCCGTAGATGCGTTTGGCTTCCTCGGCGTACCACTCCAGAAAAGACGCGGCGTACTTGACCTCGCCCGCTGCCTCGGTGACCGGTTTGCCCATCTCGGAGGCGATCAGGCGGGCGATTTCGCCGACGTCGCGCAGCATCAGATCGTTGAATTTGCGCAGCAGAACCGAGCGCTCGTAGACGCTGGTTGTGCGCCACGACCCGAACGCCTTGACACTGCGCTCGACGGCGTCCTGGGCGTCCTGCACCGTCTGGTCGGGGATCTGGGCAATTACTTGGCCGCTGGACGGGCTGATCAGGTCAAAAGTTGGCTGTGCTGTTCCGGTCATGCGTTTACCTCTTCTGGCGCTGCCGAGAACGGGCGCGGCAGATAAAATGGAAGTCGTGGGAAAGGTCGTTACCTCAGCAGTCTACCCGCGACGCTGGGACGTGTGGACAGGCGTGTGCCCCGCGTCCTGTTTGCCGTTCTCAGGCCGTGCCTTTCAAAAAAGCGGCGCGGTGGTCGCTCATCTGGTGCGCTACGCCGGGAAAGTCGGGGTCGATATCGAGTTTGTAACCGTCCCAGTAGCCGTCACGCTCAGGATCAAAGAAGCGGGCGGGCGGCATCTCGGCGCTCATGGCCGCCGCTTTGACGGCCCGTCGCGTGCGGACGCGCAGGGTTTCTGGGTGGGCGCTCCGCACTTCTTCGGCGCTGATAGGCGGCAAAACCCGCAGCCCCACCCGTACACCGGAGCGCAGTGTAGGTGCAAAAGGATGCTCCCAGATGCGGTGCGCACCGGTCAGCGCCACTGGCAAAATCGGCACACCCAGCCGCTTGGCCACTTCAAACACGCCGCGCTGAAAGTCGCTTTGGATGCCCGCGATGGTTCCCTGCGGAAAAGTCACCAAACTCTCGCCGCCGCCGAGAATCTCCTCTGCGCCGCGCAAAAGGTCGCGGAAGCCGCCCAGCGGATGTTCGGGATTGATCGAAACATGGCCGAGTTTGCTCAGCACCGGCCCGATCTCAGGCCAGGTAAAAATCTCGCGCCGCGCCACGAACCGCATCATCAGCGGCAGTTGCAGCAAGCACGGCACGTCGGCAATGCCTTCATGCAGTGAAGCGATCAGATACGGCCCTTTGACGGCGGCGGTCGGGCCGATGTTTTCCAAACCGTGCAGTTCCAGCTTGACCTTCAAATGGGCCAGGATGCGGCGGCTGAGTGTCCGCTGAATGTTCAGTCGCTGGGCGGGCGTCAGCGATTCGGGGAAGCGCTGCGCCCACTTCAATCTGCTCCAGATCAGCGGGCGGCCCAGCAGAGCAAAGCGCAGCCGCGTGGCGAGGCCTTCCGGCGCAAAGTGCAGCTCGACTGGGTCGTCGGGGTGTGGGGTGATGGGCGGGGGCAAACAGACCTCAAGCGGGGCGAGTGAGAGAGAGTGCTAAAAGGGGGTCTTCCATTTATTTACGCAAGAGCGCGCCAAAAAGTTCAGTGCTCAATCTTCCTCGAAAATCTTGCCGGGATTCATCAGGCCTTGCGGATCGAACAGCGCTTTGATGCCGCGCATCAGTTCTAGGAGGTCGCCGTGTTGGGCGCGGAGGTGGCGGCGTTTGTGCAGGCCGATGCCGTGTTCGCCGCTGCAAGTGCCGCCCACCGCCAAAGCTGCGGCGACCATCAGGTCATAAACCCGCCCGATCATTTGCCAAGTCGCCGCGTCTTCCGGCTCAGCGTGAAACAGCACGTGAAAATTGCCGTCTCCCACGTGGCCGACGAAGCTGGCGTCCAGGTTGTTCTCGGCGCACAGGCGGTGGGTCAGGGCGATGGTGGGAGCCAGTTCGTGCAGCGGCACGCACAGATCGGTGCTGAGCATGGCGTGGCCGGGGTGCAGGGCGCGGGCGGCGTAGTAGGCTTGGTGCCGCGCTTGCCAGAGCTGCTGGCGCTCGGTTTCGCTGCGGGCCAGCTCCACGCCGCCCGCACCGCCCGCCGCGCAGAGTTCGGCGCAAAGGGCCAGCGCTTCGTCCAGCGCCGTGCGGCTGGCGGCAGCAAGTTCGATCCAGAGGGTCGGCGCTTCGGGATAGCGGGTGCCCTGATGCAAGTTGACGGCCCTCATTTGCCGCTCGTCCATCAGCTCCAAGCGCTCGGGTTGCAAGCCTGCCTGCATCACGCTGGCCGCGCACTGGGCCGCTGCTTCCACGCTCCTGAAGTGGCAGCGCAGCACCGCCAACTCAGAAGGCAGTGGGTGAAGCTTGACGCTCAGTTCGGTGATGACGCCCAGCGTGCCTTCCGAGCCGATCAGCAGGTGGCGCAGGTCGTATCCGGCGCTGCTTTTACGGGCCTGAGTGCCCAGTTGAATCACTTTTCCACCGATCAGCACCGCCCGCATAGACAGCACGTTGTCGCGCATGGTGCCGTAGCGCACCGCTCCCGTACCCGAGGCGTTGGTGGCCGCCATGCCGCCGAGACTGGCCTCCGCGCCCGGATCAACCGGAAAAAACAGGCCGTGTGGCCGCGCCTGCCGGTTGAGCGCCGGATACGTCACGCCCGCCTGCACCGTTGCCAAAAAGCCCTGCGGCTGGATGTCCAGCACGGTGTTCATCTGCGAAACGTCTAAAGAAATCCCGCCGCGCACCGGAATCAGTTGGCCTTCCAAGCTGCTGCCCGCCGCGAAGGGAATGATGGGAATCTCAAACTGTGACGCGGACGCCATCACCCGCCGCACCTCGTCTTCGCTGCGGGCAAAAATCACCGCGTCGGGCAAGTGGCGCTCGGCGCGGCTCTCATCGCGGCCATGCTGCTCCAGCACGTCCGGTACGGTTGAAAAGCGTTCACCAAAATAGGCACGCAGTTCGCTGAAAGCTGAGCTGTTTGGAACTGGGCTGTTCATCTGGGCAGCAGTTTAGCGTCTGGGCAGCTATGCTGAGCGTACAAAGCCCTACAGGAGGCTCGATGAACCTTGCAGACTTGCACAACCTCGCCCAGATAGAAGCGGCGGCCAAGTCGCGGCTTGCTCCCAGCACCCTGAGTTACTACGACGGCGGAGCCAACGACGAGCTGACGGTGGCGGCCAACCGCGCCTCCTATGCCAAATTGTCGCTGCTGCCCCGCGTGATGGTGGACATCTCGGAGATCGATCTGACCACCAGCGTCTTGGGCACGCCGCTCAAACTGCCGATCGGCATTGCGCCCAGTGCCCTGCACGGCCTGGCTCACCCAGATGCCGAGTGCGCCACCGCCCGCGCCGCCGCCAGCATGGGCAGCCTGATGGCCCTGAGCACACTGAGCAATTCCACTATTGAGGAGGTGGGCGAGGCCGCGCCGGGAAAATGGTGGTTTCAGCTCTACCTTTACCGTGACCGCGAGGTGAGCCGCGCTTTGGTGCAGCGGGCCGAGGCCGCCGGAGCCGGAGCGCTGGTGCTGACGGTGGACGCCGCCTACCTGGGCCGCCGCGAACGCCTCCTGCGCTTGCCGATGGTGGTGCCGGAGCAACTGGCCCTGCCGAATATCGGCGCTCAGCACCCTCAACCGCTTCAGTATTTCGTTTCGCTCCTCGACACTTCGCTCAACTGGAAGGATCTGGCGTGGCTGCGCGGCCTGACCGATTTGCCGATTGTGCTTAAAGGGATTTTGACTCCCCAAGACGCCGACCTCGCCGCCGAGCACGGCTGCCACGTTTGGGTCAGCAATCACGGCGGGCGGCAACTCGATACGGCGGTGACGGCTCTAGAAATGCTGCCTGAAATCAGCGCGGCGCTGGCTGGACGGTGCGAACTCTATCTCGACGGCGGTATTACGCGCGGCACCGACGTTCTTAAAGCGCTGGCGCTGGGCGCAAACGCGGTCTTTTTGGGCCGGGCAGCGCTGTGGGGCTTAGCCGTAGCAGGCGAGATCGGCGTGGTTCACACCCTCAAACTGCTGGAAGATGAACTGCGGTTGGCGATGGCCCTGTGCGGCAAAACGAGCTTGGCGCAGTTGGGGCCGGAGTTGGTGCGGGCGGGCGGCTGAAACGGGAGAAACTTCAGTTGAGGCTCAGCGTGACCCCGCCCGGCGCGGCAGAATCTTCTACGAGTGTCAGGGTGTGAGTGGTGTCACCCAGGAGGGTGAAGCTCTTGGTGACTTCCGGCGAGGTGGCCGAGCAGCGAACGCCCAGCGAGTACGACACGTTGCCGGTGTCGCTCTGGCTGCCGCCCTTACTGGTCAGTGTTTGCTGCGTGTAGGGCGGAGCAAAAGCAGTGGCAAGCGCCTGAGCGCTGCCCGGCTGAATGTAGACTTGAAGCTGCTGGGCACCGTAGCCAGTGACCCCTCCCGACGCTGTAAACACCACAATCTCACTGCTTTTATTGATCAGTGCCATATCGGGACAGGCGCTCGCTGGTGAGTAGGTCATGTTCAGAATTGCCGGAATTGGCTGACGGGGAACAACGTTGTTGGGATAACCGCAACTGCCGAGCAAAGGGAAGGCGAGCAAGGTAAGAACGATGAACTTGAGCATTTTTTTGGTGGGCATAGTGGTTCTCCTTGTGGGGTGAGGGCTGAACTGACTTCGGCTTGTCCACGGTGGGCTACGTGCGGCGCTTAGCCCGTTCCCAAACCTGGGACGATGGCCCAGATGAGCGTGACAAACGCAATCAGCCCGACGCCCAAGCCCACCCCAATCACTTTCAGGATGGTCATGCCCGCCCCGGAACTCTGCGCCGCCTGACAGGTCTTCGAGCCTTCCTCTGGCCCACGTTCGCGCACAAAGGTCGCCAGTACGCCCGCGCTGCAGTCTGGGAAGATGACCTACGCGTTGGCTGGCGTTTGATCTGTCAACTCTGCCAGCGGCACTTTTACGGCAACGTCATACGCTTAGCCCCTGACCGTAATCGGCAAACTGCCCAGCTCCATCATGGCTGGCGCACAGGATGAGAGGGCGGCTGCCAGCATGGCTCCCACGGCTTGGACTGAAACGGCTCCCGCCAGCTTTTAGACTGGGCGGGGGCCGAGAAGGGTTTACGATCCGTTGACCGAAGTCAGGTAAGCCTTGATCTGTGCGTCGGTGGCCTCAGAGAAGGTGAGCTTCTCGCTGAGGCCAGCCGATACGGTGATGGTTTTGTGGGCCAGATACTGCTTGCCCGCGTTGAAGGTGATGGCGACGAGTTCGGCGTTGAGGCCAATCGGCAGCGAATTATCGTAGCTCTTGCGGGCATTCGCGCCGTCTTTGGTGTAGAGCGCGATGACCGTTTTGATGCCCTGCGGCACCAAAAACACGATGGTGTTGGCGTCGTTGATCGGTTCCAAATCAACGTGAATGGTGGTTTTGGTGCGGGGATCGTTCCAGAAGAAATCGCAGTTGATCCAGCCCTTATTGAACACGCTGAAGACATATGAGCCGGGGGGCGTGGTGGTGTCGATGGTGAACTTGCCCGCCACCGGACACCAATTGACGCTGGAATCGCCCGCCGGAATCGGGACAGGAGTGCGAATCGGCCCGGCATTTCCCTGACCGCCGCAGGTGTTGGACTGGCCGACAAATTGCTGCATCGGATTTTTAATCTTCGGGTCTACGTCAAGTTTTGCATCTTTGATCGGCACCTTAGCTCCCACCCCTACCGCCGGATTGATCTTGAGGTCTGCGCCCGCTGGCGTTTTGATGTCCAGGTTGAACATGCCGCCCGACACCAGCGGAGCCGGATCAGCGTTGGTCGGCACAGAGACAGTCAGCACGTTGCTCAGGATCATGTCCGACTTGTCCTGAATCTCGCGGACGCTGACATTGACCACGCCGCTGTAGGGGTTGCCGCTGGCGTCCAGCACCGAATTGGGGGCGAACACCAACTGAGTACCCTGCGCGAAGGTCAGGGTGGTGTCTACAGTTCCCGGCGTAAAGGTCTGTTTCTGAACAATCGCGCTATTTTTGGCGAAAAATTCGGCGGGTGTAGCAGGCGCGGCCATAGTCACGGTCACGCTGGCCGTCTTGGTGCTGGAGGCCGCGTGGTTGTCGGTGGTCTTGAGGGTAATGGTAAAGATTCCGGCGCTGCTGTAGGTGTGGCTGGGCGACTTGGCGGTGTCGTGGGTGCTGCCGTCTCCCCAGTCCCAGTCGTAGGTCAGCGTGTCGGCGGTGTCGGCGTCGGTGCTGGTGTTGTCGGTGCTGACACTCAGGGCAGCGGGGCCACTGGCGGGCGTGAAGGTGAAGCTGGCAACCGGCGCAGTATTGGCGGCGGGCGGAGTCTTGGGATTACAAGCGGCGAGGCCGAGAACGGCGGTCAGGACAGCAGCGGCAGAAAACAATTTGTTCATGGTGGTTCTCCTAGAGAAGAGGGCGAGTGAGGCGGGCGAACAGATGCGGCGCAAGCGGCTTAACCCAAACAAGGCTCAGTTGTCGGCGAGGTAGGTCAGGGTCAGCTTGGGGCGGTTGGTGGTGTTGAGCGGGTCGCCGCTGAAGATGTAAGCCTGATTGGCAAGAAACGCCGAGGCAGTAATCTGGGCAAAGCGCAACTGGTACTGCGAGAGATTGCTCTGCGCGGCGCGGTTGATCCAGTCTGTTTTGACTTCGCCCAGCACGTCGGCATTCATGATGGTGCCGTTGAGGTTGCTGGCCAGTTCGTTCATCGGCAGCAGTTCGGTAATGTCAACGCTGTTGCCGTAGACCAGGCCCTGCACCGTCAGCATTTTCGGCCCGATATTGAGGGTGGTGTACGGCGCACCGATGGGGGCAGCCGAGGGCGTCACTTTGAGGTCGGCGGCCAGCATGTTGGCGGGCTGGACACTGGCGGGCAAGCTGCTCAGATCGAAGGTGAGGTAAGCGGCCTGCGTGCTGTTGAGAGCGTCGTCACCGATGGTCATGCTGAGGGCGGGGGGCGTGACGGTATAGATGCCTGCCAGAAAGCCGCCCGAGATACCCGCGTCTTTGCTGAAGTCGCTGTAATGCACCTCGTTGAGATGCTTGACATAGGTTTTGAAGCTGGTGTTGTACTGCGAGGCGAGGAAAACGCCCGCTGCGCTTTTGGCTGCCGTGGAGATGTAGTAGGTGTAGTTGTTGGCGGCAGCGGGCGCAATGGCGTAGTTCAGCGGCGTATTAGGGATGATCGTCAGCACCTTATGATCGGGCGACCAAGAATAGGTCACTTCGCCGAAGGCCTGCCGAATGCCCACCGAGGCCGAGTTATAAGCCGCCTGCGTAGAAATGGTGTCCATCGGCTCGCTGAAGGTCACGACCATGCTGGTGCTGTCGACGTTGCCCAGTGAGGCGTTGGTGGGCGACACGCTCAGGATGGTCGGCGCTCCTGCTACTGGCGCGGTCACGGTGACGTTGACGGTCTTGGTATTGGACGCGCCGTGGTTGTCGGTGGTTTTGAGCGTCAGGGGGTAGGTGGCGGCGGCGGTGTAAGTGTGGCTGGGCGAAGCAGCGCTGGCATGTGGGCTGCCGTCGCCCCAATCCCAGTCGTACATCAGGGTATCGCCCGCATCGGCGTCGCTGCTGGTGTTGGTGGTGCTGACGGTCAGTGCGGCGGGCATGAAAGTGAAGTTGGCAACCGGCGTATGGTTGGCGCTCGGCGGCGTGGTGGTGCTGCATCCGGCGAGGCTGAGCGCGGCGCTGAGCAGCAGGGCGGGAACGAGGGCGGTCTTGAGGGTCTTGTTCATGGTGGTACCTGCCTTGTTGTGGGTGAGTGAGCGGGCCAAGAAACGCTGGCGGGCGGTGATTTGGTCTGCGGCGTGGTCTGACATGGGGCTTCCTCCTGTGGACGTGAGAGCGAAGTGGTGAAACCGTCAGGCAGCGAAGGAGATCGGCAGATACCTTTGACTCTTCACTGAGTCGCTGCTCTTTTTTGTGTACCTCGTCTTGCTTGCTGCTGAACTCAAGGTACGCACCCACCCCTGAACGACCCCTGAACGACCATGAACGCTGCGGCAAGGCAACAAAAAACCCCGCACGGAGCGGGGCAAGTAGCGAACATCAAATTTCGTTTTTCAGTACCCGCTCGGCCTCAATACCCGCTCAGCCGCAGCATCGGCAGACCCTGATTGAGTGCGGCCTGATTCGCAGCGACGCCAGTGACAGCACCTTGAGACGTGGGTAAATTGCTGCTGGCTCCCGAGATGATCCGTCCGCCCGACAGCATGAACGTCCGCAGCGCTGCCGCCGTCATGTTGGGGTTGGCTTGCCGTGCCAGCGCCGCCGCGCCCGCGACCAGTGGCGCAGCAAACGAGGTGCCGCTGTACAGCTGAACGTGGCCCAAATCGAGCGCCTCACCCGGAGCGCTGATGTTGAGGTAACTGCCCCGCGTGCTGAACCCAGACACCGGCCACAGCGCGGAAGCGACCAAGCTGCGGGCGCTCCACGTAGGCGGCGTGGCGGAGGCCACCGCCAAGAGTGGCAAAGCAGCCTGACTCGGCGCGTGCGAGCGGGCAAAGGCGGCGGGGTACTCTTCGGGGTCGGTCGGATTGCTGGCTTGGTGCTGATTACCGCCTGCCGCCACCACCACCGCGCCCTGAAGCTGCGCCCAGTTGAGAACCGCGTGAATGGCCCCCGTCGGTGACGCGCCGCCCAAACTCAGGTTGATGACGAGTTGCTGCGCCGGAACTTGGCTGAGCGCCACGCACAGCCCGCGCAGCACGTCTTTGGTGCTGCAACTGGCTTGCCCAGCGCCCTCCGAGCAGACTTTGATCGGCAGCACGCCCGCAGCAGGGGCCGAGCCGCTGAGCGCTCCCGCTGCCAAGATAGCCACCTGTGTCCCATGTCCTTCCCAGAAGTCCTGTGACCCGGCCAGCGAAGGCGCGAGATTGGCTGGATCAAACGGCACGAGAGCATTGATCGGTGGCGACACGCGGGCTAAGCGGCCTCCCTGCTTGTCGGTCAGTTCATGGGTGGGGTCAAGCTGGGGGCTGAATCCGGTGTCCAGTACGGCTATGGTGACGCCTGCGCCGGCCATGCCACCCGCCGGACTGCCCAGCACCACTCTTGGCGACACAGGCGCGGGGGCGTAATGAAAGCTTTGTTGAAAAATTTGTGTTTGAGTGCTCGGGAGCTGAGTTTGGGCCGGACTGAGTGAGGCTTGAGTGATCGTACCAATACCCCAGCGAGAAATAGGATCGGGATACCAGACATCATCACCGCCTTGCTGCGCGAGTTGGTTAAGAGCTGCTTCCAGCGTGATGCCCGCGCCCAATTGGATGTCTGCCAACGTGCCGCCGCAAGGCGAAGCCCCTGCCGTTTTGGGCACATTCACTGGAGCGGGTAGTGTTTCCCGCGAGTTGAGCGTACCCACACTCGGCAACAAGCGGGCCAGCAATGCGTCGACTTGCTGCGGCGTGAGCTTGGGACTGATCAAGAGTTGCACTCGCCGCGCCTCGGGATTGCCCTGCGCTTCTGGGGCCAGCACTTCTATGTCGCGGGTGGTAATGGTTTGCTGGGTGCTGTCGTTGATAAACTGCACCCGCAGGCGTCCCGGCGGGGTGCGCAGTGGAAGAGTAACGGTGACCCGCTCGCCCGCGCTGGGGAGGGTGAGCCCGGAGACCGTCACGGGTTTGCCTGCCACCTCCGGCACGCTGAGGATCACTTTGTTGCCTGCTGTACCCCAAGCGTCGGGCAAAGCGCTGCCCGGCACCGGGGCCGTCCGTGCACTCAGTGCCGCCCCGCACAGTAGACTCCCACACAGCAAACTTAGTCTCAACTGCCCCAACACTCGCCTGATTTTGTTCATCAT